>JADYYY010000002.1:0-300000 GCA_020853395.1 Acidobacteriota bacterium | reverse complement strand
CCACGCCGGCCTGCGGCTGCGCGGCGAAGCCCCTGGCAGCCGTCTGAACTGAACCGCCACGAGCCTCGCACGCCTCACCGTTCTATTCCGATCCGAAGAAGAACAGGCCCGTGATTCCGACCGTGCTCATCCCCGGGTAGTCCATGCCTCCGCTGAGCCGTATCTTGAGCTGGGGTACGACGATGACCGAGACGCCGACCTCGACCTTGCCGAGCGGGATGAAATTCTTTTCGTAATTCAGGATGCGCCCGAAGGGCTCGGTCCCGGTGCCGGTCGGCGTCGTCACTTCTTTCGACTTGACCCCACCCGTGCACGGGTCGCTGTCCGGGCCGTAGTCCGGGAACTTTCCCGGGGGGAAGGTGCAGGTGAACGTCGTGTGGAAGGAACGCGTGCTGTAGCTGCCGTCGCCCTTGCCGATGCCGCCCGCGATGTTGATGCCGATCTGCACGCGTTCGGCAATCGTCACGAACGAGAAGAACTTGTTCACTTCGACACCCGTGATTCGGAGATCGCCCGGTGTGACCTCCGAGTTGTCGCCGGTGCACGCGAGGATGAAGGGCGCGGACGAACCCGTCGAGCCGCCCTGGCACCCGTAGCCGTCCGACTGCGTGACCGTGTCGCCTTTGTCCAACGCCCGGCGGACGAACGAGACGCCCCAGTCGCCCGACAGACGCCGCCCGCGGACGATACCGATGCGGAACTCGGAGCCGGAGATCCCGAGGCTGTCCTCGTTGATCACGAGGTTCTCGAAGTCCTTCAACGATCCGCCGGTCTCCCACTTCGGGATGAAGCCGGCAGCGGCTCCCCAGTGCGAACGGTCTTGAGCCT
The DNA here is from genome assembly GCA_020853395.1 of Acidobacteriota bacterium. Classification (NCBI taxonomy): domain Bacteria; kingdom Pseudomonadati; phylum Acidobacteriota; species Acidobacteriota bacterium. The sequence continues at coordinate 299,172 of JADYYY010000002.1, read as the reverse complement.
CTGCGGCGACCGTGCACACCCCTAGCAGAACGAACGCGGTCACGACGTGTTTCATGTGGAGTCCCCCTCCGGGCGCGGAGTCTACACCGGACCGGGGCGGTGCCGACAGAGCGCCGGCGAAATTCCCGACTTTCTTGGGATCGCGGCGGCTCAGGCCTCAGGGTGCCGTGGCGGTGGCCAGCGCGGCGCCTTGGAGGGTCACGTTGCCGCCTCCGGACACCTGGGTCCACGTGAGGACCAACTGCTGGCCTGGTCCAGACCGGTACGTCACGACATAGGCAGCGTCGTACTGGCCGGCACCGCCGACAGCCGGGCTCGTGTAGATCGGCGCGGAGTTGTCCGAGAGCTGCACGCTGAGCTGGCCGGTGGAGTTCCATCCGCCCACGTAGAGCGTCAGCGTCCGGCTCGTTTCGTCGGCCGGCGCCGTGATCCGGAATCCCGTGCCCGCGCCCGTCTTGTAGACGCCGCTCCGGTTGGAGCCGGCGGTCGTCGGCGTGCCGCCCGACCATGTCAGGGTCCGCGCGTCGTTCGTGTAGGCGGTCACCGGCCCGCTGCCGACGACCTGGAACGTGGAGATCGAGCCGCCGCCGTCGGCTTTGTGGTCATAGCCCGGCCAGCGAGCCCAGTCGATCGTGCCGGTGCCCGACAGGTCGATCGTGAGGCTCACGGGGATGGCGCTGACGGACAGCTCGCCCGTGACGCCCGCTGGCTGGCTGTCGGCCAACGACGCGGCCTGCAGCGTCACGTTCCCACCGCCCGACGCCTGCACCCACGACACTTCCAGCACCTGACCCTCCGCTGCGGAGTAGGTGAGGGAGAAAGTTGCGTTGTACTGCCCGCTGGACGTACCGACCGGGCCGCTCGTGTAGTCGGCCGCCGAGCCGTCGCTCAGGTGCGCCTGGAGCTGCCCCGTCGAGTTCCAGCCGCCGACGTAGACGATGAGCGTGCGCGTGGTGCTGCGGGCGGGGGCGGTGATGCGGAACCCCGTGCCTGCGCCCGACTTGTACAGGCCGCTTCGACTCGTTCCGGCCGGTGTCGCGCCATCACTCCAACTGATCGTCCGCGGGTCGTTCGTGTACGTGTTCACGGCCCCCGAACCGACGACCGTGTAGTTGCTGATCTGGTTCTGGCCCGTGTTCTTGTGGTCGAAGCCTGGCCAGCGGGCCCAATCGCTCGTGCCCACGCTCGTCAGGTTCACCAGCGTGCCGGACGACAGCAGCGCGCCCGTGAGCGAGCCAGTGCCTGGCGGCGGCGGAGGTGGCGGAGGCGGAGGTGGAGGTGGAGGTGGCGGCGGGGGAGGCGGTGGTGCGGCCGCGGACCCGGCATCCTGCCCCGACAGCGCGCTCGTGCCTCCCGGACCAGACGCGGTGACGCCGTAGAAATAGGTCGTGCCAGCCACGGCGGACGTGTCGACGAGCGCGGTGGCCGTGGACGTGCCGATGGCGTCACCTTGCACGCCGGCCACTGCCGACCGGTACACCGTGTAGCTTGCCGCGCCACTCACGGCTGCCCAGGTGATGGCCACCGTCGTGGCCGTCCCGTCGCTGGCGCTCACGCCCGATGGACTCTGTGGGGGATTCGGAGCGTCGGCGCCGGCGACCGCGGCCGCTTGGAGCGTGACGTTTCCTGGCCCGGACGCTTGGAGCCACGAGATGACGATCTGCTGGCCCGGCGCGGCGCTATAGGTCAGGGCATATGCGGCATCGTACTGGCCGCTCACGTTCCCAACCGGGGCGCTCACGAAGTCGGGCGCCGATCCGTCGCTCAGCCGTGCCGTGAGCTGGCCCGTCGATCGCCATCCGCCGACATAGACGTACATCGTCCGCACGACCTCGTCAGCCGGGACCGAGAGCCTGAAGCCGGTGCCCGCGCCCGTCTTGAACACGCCGGCCTGACTCGAGCCCGCGGCCGTGGGTGTGCCGCCCGACCATTGGATGGTGCGAGGATCGTTCGCGTAGTTCGAGACGCCGCCTGCACCCAGGATCGCGAACGTGCCGATCTCGCCCGTCCCGCCTGCCTTGCGGTCCGACCCCGGCCAACGTGCCCAATCCCTGGTGCCGACGGCCGCGAGATCGACGGGCGACGTCACGGCGAGCACGCTTCCGGTGAGCTGCGCGCTCGCGGCGGGCCCCGTCGCTCGATAGCCGGCGTCCTGGGTGGACGGCTGGCTGGTGCCCGCGACGTTCGTGGCCGTGACGCTGTAGTAGTAGGTCGTGCTCGGCGCCGCCGTCGTGTCGGAGAACGAGGTCGCCGACACCGTGCCGAGCGCTGTGCCCTGGACGCCCGCCGTCGGCGAGCGATAGACCGTGTAGCTCGATGCGGCGGCGACCGGGTTCCACGTGACGTCCACGGCCGCGCCGGACGTGCCGTCGGTTGCCGTGACGCCGCCCGGCGTGCCCGGCACTGCGGGCAGCGGGCCGGCCAGCGCGACCGCCTGGAGCGTCACGTTGCCCGAGCCCGACTGCTGCGTCCAGCTCACCACGATCTGACTGGCCGTGCCCGCCTTGTACCTGAGCGTGTACACGGCATCGTAGGGCCCGGTGTCCGACGAGAAGCTCGCATCGGTGTAGGGCGCGCCCGAGTTGTCGGCGAGCTCGGCCGTGAGCTGGCCTCGCGATCGCCAGCCACCGACGTAGAGCTTCAGCGTGCGCTCGACGGCATCGGCCGGTGCCGTCACCATGAAGCCATTGCCCACCGACGAGATGAACACGCCGCTCGTGTTGCTGCCGACCTGCGCGGGTGCCCCGTCCGACCACGAGACGGTACGAGGATCGTTGATGTACGACTGGACGGTGCCGCCGCCGACGGGCGTGAACGGGCTGATCTGTGCGCCGCCGGTGGCCTTGCGATTGCCTTCCGGCCACTGCACCCAATCCCAGGCTCCGGCCTGGGTGAGATCTGCGGGCGCGGCGGACGGCTCGCCCTGGCCGAGGATTTCGCCGCCGGTCGGCGGGGTGTAGGAGTCGAGCAGACCGAACACGTGCAGGCGATTGGAGAACGACGCCATGTACACGCGCCCGTTCGCCACCGTCGGCGGCACGGTCTTGGCGAAGTTACCCAGGCGATCGCGCGCCGCGTTCTGTTCGCTGTTCCAGATTTCCCGCGTGAGGTCGCTCGCGTCGAACGCGCGAAGTACGCCCGACACGACGGCGAGCTCGGCGTCGGCGGCAAGGGGCAACGACGCCCAGACGATGCCCGAGCCGGCTGCCGAGCCGCTCGCCGACAAGCTGAGGAACCCTCCCGGCATGCCCGGCGGCGCCTGAACGAGGCTCTGGCTCGTCGGCGTGGTCGTCAGTGTCGAGCCATTCAGCCGGTAGGCCTTGAGGCGGTCGTCTTCGCCCCACACGTAGAGATTGCCGCCGGTGGCGTCCTGCCAATGCACCGGGCTACCGTGGATGTGTCCGGAGCCTCCGTGATGACCGGGGCCCGTCACCTGGAATCGCTGGACGGCGCCTGCGTCGTTGCTGGTCAACCGGCCGAGCGCGCCCGTGTTGAGCAGAAAGAACTGCCCGGCCTTGCCCGCGCCCAGAACGTAGCTCGTGTTGGGGATCAGAAGGGGACCGGTGGATCCGAAGTCGAGATCGTCGGCGTTGAGCGCCGCGTAGTTCGCCGGGATGAAGTAGTCGAGCACCTGCAGGGCCGGGCTCAGCTTGAGCACCGCCTCGCTGTAGTCGCGCCCTGCACCGGTGACCGCCACCGTGCCGTTGCCCGTCGTGACGTACACCTCGCCGGCATCGCTGATGGCCGGCGCCTGGCCCGACTGCCAGATCCCGCCCTGTGAGCCGTTCGGCGTGACGCAGAAGGCCGCGACCTGCTGCAGCGTCGCCGCGTCGTACGCCATGAGCCAGCCGTGATACGGGTCGGCGTCGCCGTGCGACGCCCAGCCGATGTACACGAGGCCGTTGCCGAGCGCGAGGGCCATGCGCTGGTTCTGCCGCAGCGGATTGAACGTGATCGTGCCGTTCGTCTGGTCGTAGCCGCTGCCCGACACGGTCGCCTGGATCAGCGTCGGACCGCCGAACTTCTCGGCGCCTGTCGAGACGTCGAGCGCGTGGAGGCGTTGGCGATACGCCGTCGAGCCTCCGGTGGTTTCCTTCGTTCGGGCGACCACGTACAGGGTCCCGGTCGCGCGATCGATCACGGGCGTGCCCATGATGCCGATGGGGCCGGGGCTGCGGATGTTGGGCCGCGGCTGGGCGTCGGCGGCGGGCACGGGCACGACGCCGGCGGCCGGGTTGTTGAAGTTCACGTGCCAGAGCGGCTGCGAGTTCGGGCCCAGGTTGTCGTCGGCGTCGAACGCGTACACCGAGTTGTTGGTCGTCGCCACGAACACGACGCTGTGCGTGCCCCTGCCGGGAATCGTGACGTTGCGCAGGACGAGCGGCTGCGTGTAGATGTCGGCGTCGACCGAGTAGCTGAACAGCCGGCCGAACTGGCCGGTGTTGACCGTCGAAACGGTGAGCTGGGTCTCCTGGAGGTTCGCGCCGGTGCGGCCGTTGTCGTTGTGCTGCGTCCAGACCTCGACCTGCGCGAGCGCGGGCCGCGCCGCGGCCAGCATGCCGAGAGCGGCGAGAGCGATTCGGGCGAGCCGAGTGGCGCGCGAGCGCGGCCGACGCGACGTCGGCAGATGATGAAGACGGATCGGGAATGCGTTCGAAGTCATGCGTACGGGCGACAATTGGCGCCGCTCACGACGCCCAGTCCGAGCCTCAACGAGCGGAAGGCCGATGTTTTCGATGGCCGGCCGCGTCAGCGTGTCGCCAAGCGAAACGGCCTCTTCGTCTCAGCAAGACTGATGCCCACGCCGGGCCCACCGGCCGAGTCGGGCGTTCGTTCAACGCGCTCGTAGATTCGAAACGCTGGCCGCTCGAGCACCACCGCGTAGGCGCCCGCGAGCCGCGCCCACAATTCGGGGAACTCGCGCGTCGTGTCGCGGCCGCGCGGCCACGGTTTGTCTTCGGTCGTGATCTCGACGACGAACCGCGGCGGCCTCTGGGCGAGCTCGAGCAGGAACTCGCGGCGGAGGCGCTGTATGTAGTCCGTGCTCACGTGATGGTAGAAGTGGAAATCGTAGAGGAACCGTGTGGCCAGCGGGGCACGCGCGAGGAGCATGCCGTGGACCGCGCCAGCGGTCCAGTCGAGCGGTTGGACCGTGTCGCCCGGTCGCAGCCGCTCGCCGAGGAACGTGGCGATCTCGTCGGGCAGCCCACCCTTGGGAGGCGGCCTCCTGCCGCCGCTGAGCCAGGCACCTCGCACTTGATCTGCCGCGGTGATCGCTTGGCCCGTCAGCATGAACAGGACGAGGATCGCCGGAACCGCGGCGCGCCATCCCGGTGTGACCGCGCGGGCGGGCTCGAGCGCCAAAGAAGCCGCGCAGATCGCGGCGTACTGGAATGGGATCCAGTGGTAGGTCCAGAACTGGCCAGCGATCGCCGGGTAGACCGCCGCCGCGGCGAGCAGCCCGACCATCGCCCGAAGCGCCGGCCGCTCGGTGCCTCGCTCGGCGGCTGCGGCCACGCCGACGACGGCGAGGGGCGTCATGAAGACGCTCAGGCCGTCTACCGTCGATTTGACGATGTAGAGCCATCGGCCCAGGCCGGCAATCGGCTCGAAATCGCCGGTCATGTGGGTGTAGAGCGGCCAGTAGTTCGACGCGATGTCGAGGAACGGGCTCAATGCCCCGGTTGCGAATAGGTAGGCGGCTGCCGCCGTGATCGGGAGCAGAGCGCCGGCACCGAACAGGAGCAGGCGCCGCACGAGCGGAGGGCCGTCCGTGAGAAGGCCGAGCGCGGGAAGGGCCAGCAGCACGAACTGCGGTTTGATCAGCATCGCCGTGCCGGCGAGCAGTCCGACACCGCCAACGCGTGCCGCGAGGTATCGGCTCGACCGCATCGCCGCCAGCGCGTAGGTCAGCGTGACGGGCACGAGCCCGAGATACTCGCGCTGGAGGCTGAGCCTGGGGCCGGCGTTGAGGTACCACAGCGCGAATCCCACGGCCGCGGCCGCGGCAGGCAGGCGTCCGACCCGGCGCATCCAGACGACGGTCGAGAGGGCGAGCGTGCACAGGCAGAGCAGGTCGAACAGGCGGAAGCCCCGATCCTCCCACCCGAACACGCTGGCGGCGCCGGCGAGCAGGAAGTAGGTGCCGGGCACGTTCATGTCGAAGAAGTCTCGGTAGGGCACCGCGCCGTGGGCGACGAGCCGGGCGGCGTACATCATGATGGGCGCGTCGTGCTCGGCGCGCCAGTAGAGCGAAGCCACGGCCGCGGCGCACGCCAGGGCGGCGCCGGCGGTGACGAGGAGGAGCGCGAACGCGACGATGACGCGCCGAGCAGGCATGTGGATGCTTGACGAAGAGACCATCCTACGCGCTGCGCCGGGTTTCGGTTGGATGCGGAGGCGAAAAAGAAAAGGGCGGCGTCGTGTGACGCCGCCCTCAGAACGTGCTCGATTCGGCTAGCTGTCGCGACGGCGGTTGCGGAGCCGGCGGAACATCATCGCGGCTCCGGAGCCGAACAGCAGCAGCGTGCCGGGCTCGGGAACGGCACTCAGCTCCGCCTGCAGCTTCGAGTTCAGCGTCGTCGCGAACTGCTCCGGGGTTTCGGCGATGACCACGAATCCACCAGGTGTAATCAGGTTCGCGGTGTAGTACGACGACAGGAACGCGCCCGTCAGGTTGTCCGATCCGGCTCCGACGTCGGGGATGGCCAGCGCGTTGATGGTGATGCCGGCGGCGGCCGCGGCGTTGCGAGCGTTCTGAACGATCGCGACACAATCGGGATCCGAAGCCGGGGAATCGCCGGAGGGCCCACCCGGGGATGGGCAGGCCCCGCCGGGGCCGGTTCCATCGAGTGGCAGGTTCTGCAGGCCGTCGCTCGAGATGTCGATCGTCAGCCGGAGACCTTCGAAACCGTTCGTGGCGAAGCTACCGGTCGCGAGGTTCACCGCCGCGCCGATGTTCGTGTTGCCGAACGCCACCGAGCCCGGCTGGGTCAGGCCACTGCTGAGCGCGGCGGCGAAGGCCGCCGATTCTGCCCCGTTGCTGATGCCCGTCCAGCTCGCGACCTGCGTCGCGAGCGCCAGCCCGCCTCCCGTGTTGCCGCCGAAAATGAACGCCGACGCCGCGAGCGTGCCGAGGCCGCTGTTGACGAAGTTGTACACGACGCCACCCGGGCTGAAGGCATCGACGTAGGCTTGTTTCTGTAGCGCGAAATCAGTCGAGCTGATACTCGTCGACGCATCGATGACGAGGGCCAGCTCCAATCCAACCGGCAGCGCGCGCGCTGGACGAGCTCCGGCCACGAAAACCGCCGCGGCGGCGAGACCAATCGACAAGAACCGGCGCATGTATCCTCCGTCGAACCCCTGGGGAGTCCGGCAGCATGATAGCGATTCGCATGCCATGCACGATTTTGAGATCTCTGCCGCTCAGCCGTGTGATTTTGATCGCCAGCCCGCCTGGAAGGTCTTCGGTGGTCAGCCTTTTGTCTGCACGGCTTTTCGCATCGTCCGATCAGAGCTCACGGGCACGTGGGGCGACCTGATCCCGACGAGCCTGCTCGTAGCCCATGCTTGGCCACGTCTCGCGGCGCTTCTTCTCGCTCATCGCGACCTCGACCGACGTCGCGCGTTGCGGGTCTCGAAGCGTTTGCCGAAGTCGGCGCGGCCGCGCCGACGCGAACGGCTGGTTGTCGTTCGGCACACCGAGCGCGTCCGGAACGTGGGGCACCGTCGTGGCGGCAACTGCCGGTCGAGCGTGGCGTGCGATTCGGATCAATCCTGCGGTCGCGTTGCGAGTCGAGTGATCCGGAGGGCGCGATAGCAGGCACACGAAGTCTGCCGAGGGCTCGTGGCGGGGGTGGGTCGGCCCGTATGGCGCACGTGATGATTGCTGAACCCGATGCTGTCCATCACGAACGCGACGATCGCAGGCTCACCGCGCCGAGTTTGCGCCAGGTTCACGCATTCTCGGCGATTGCGAGCTCAGTCAGTGCCGACCTGCACGCGGGAGTCGAGCTGAATTCTGACGGCAAGGCGACGGCCTGACTGCTCGTGACCTGCTTGGATCGCATTCGAGCGTCGAAGGGAGAGACGCTCGCCATGCCATTGACCCGCGACGGTGTGTGCACTACGATAGGAATCTCGACGCGGGGTGGAGCAGTCCGGTAGCTCGTTGGGCTCATAACCCAAAGGTCGCGGGTTCAAATCCCGCCCCCGCAACCAATTCAACTTGCAGCGAAGAGGTCGCCAGTTCCTGGCGACCTCTTCGCATTTATGGCGGCCAACAGCGTGGCCGCCAGATTGCCCTTCAGCTCGATGCTGAGCCCATCGCCGTCGGCGTCATGACGATGGCGTCGATGATGCCTCGGAGCGCCTCGGTGGCCTATCGCTCGGCTGCCCGCATCGCTCTGGCGGGTGATTCAGCGGAAGCTGGAACGCGTGAACGCCGCCGTCCCGTCGTTCCTCGTGGACCCGCCGGCGAACCGGCAAGACGCGCTCGATGGCGACCAGAAGGGCGCCACAGCATTCGGATCAACGACCAGTATCACGTGACGTTCCGCTTCGAGGAGGGGGACGCCTACGAGGTGCGCGTTGAGGACGATCACTGACGAGAGGACGGGGATGATGCTGCTGCCAACGAACCGACCGCCAACGCATCCCGGCGAGATGCTCCTCGAAGAGTTCCTGAAGCCCCGGGCGCTCTCGCCAACCGAGGCCGCGGCGCGCGTGGGATTCCGCTGAACCGGCTGAACGAGATCGACCGTGGCAAGCGCGGCATCACCGCCGACACGGCGCTGCGGCTCGCGAGACTGCTCGGGACCGATGCGCTGTCGTGGTTGAACCTCCAGAACGCCTCGGACCTGTGGCATGCGCAGCGGGCGATGACGCCGAGCGCATGAGCGACCAGAGCGCATCGTCAAGAAGCAGGCGATGTGGTCACCGGCGAGAAGAAGAAGCTCCAGGCCGCGCTGGCGAACATGACCCGGCCGAGATGGTGGCGGACCAGCTTGCCGAATGGCTGAACCGGGCGGCGCGGCGAAAGACGCATCGCGCTGACGCGTGGCGATACCGCCATGCGGTGGAGCGGGGGTGCCGGCAGCAGGGGAACCTGACGCGTCCCCTCCACTTCAACGGGATGACGCTCACACCGAGGAGTAGCAATCGAGTGCGCACGTCGGCCTCGGGCGCGGCGACGACTACCGAGAGCCTTCCGTCGGATGAGGCCGCGAATCAAATGCGAGCAGACGTTTGCCCGGAGCCCACGACACCGGCCTTGCGCGCCTCGTAGCGTTGAGCGATGTGTGGAGGCGGGCTTTCGGCCACGCGCGCCAATGGAGAGGTCGACATGCTCGGCGAACGAGCGTAGAGTGATGATCCCCCAGCGCTCGCGCTGCAAGGAGGTCGCATGGATATCCTCGACGCCATCGTCAACGCGCAGAGCGGCGCCGCCGTTCAGCAGCTCGGCGCGCAACTGGGTCTCGGGCGTGAGCAGACGACGAACGCGCTGTCGGCGCTGCTTCCCGCGCTCGCCGCCGGCGTCCAGCGCAATCTCGGCCAGACTGACGGACTCAGCAGCCTGGCGGCCGCGCTCGCGTCCGGCAATCACGCGCGCTTCCTCGACAATCCTGCCATCCTGGGTCAGCAGGCGGCTGTCAGCGAGGGGAACGGCATCCTCGGCCACATCCTGGGCAGCAAGGAGGTGAGCCGCGAGGTCGCGAGCCGCGCTGCCGCCGAAACCGGTGTCGGCACCGACGTGCTGAAGCGCATGTTGCCGCTCGCAGCCGCGCTGATGATGGGCGCGTTCTCCAAGCAGGCTGGCCGCAGTCATGGGCTGCCGGCTGGCGCCGGCAGCGCTGGCATTGCGGCGATGCTGACGCCGTTGCTCGACAGAAACCGCGACGGTTCGATCGTGGACGACGTGACGTCGATGATCGGACGCTTCATGAAGTCGTGAGGATGGGTGCGGATGGCTCCGCACTGCTACTCGATCACATGGGCGCAAGACAGGAGGTCTCCATGAGCCTGCGAGACATGTACAGCTACGCCATTCAAACCGCCAAGGGGAAGTTCCACGGAAACGCAGAGGAACGCGACGGCAAGCTCCACTGGAAGGGCACGGTCGCCACCGAAGCCGAGAAGAACGAGATCTGGAATGCCATCAAGACCATTCCGACCTGGCAGAGGGATATCGTTGCCGACATCCAGGTGACCGGCGGGCCCGCGGCCGCGGCGCCAGCTCCAGCGGCGGCGCCCGCGCAGAAGACCTACACGGTCAAACCGGGCGATACGCTCAGCGCCATCGCCAAGGCGCACCTCGGCAGCGCGAACGCCTACATGCAGATCTTCGAGCTCAACAAGGATCAACTGTCGGATCCGAACAAGATCAAGCCTGGGCAGGTGCTGCGTCTACCGTAGCGCGCCGCATCGTGCCGGACCCGCGCGCGGAATCGCGCGCGGGTCGGAACGTCATCTTGCGTCGCCCGAACCTCACACGACGAACACGCGGGCGCGACGAAGATCTCGTGCGGTTCCCGTACACTCGACCGTGGGGGCGCGGAGGAACGCGATGTGTCAGCGAGTGCAGTGTCCGAAATGCGGTAAGCCGACGTGGGCGGGGTGCGGACAGCACATCGAGGAGGCGTTGCGCGGCGTGCCGATGGAGCAGCGCTGTCAGTGCGAGCGCAAGCGGCGGTCGTCGTTTCTGAGCCGCTTGTTCGGGCGGTGAAGACACCGGACGGCCGCGACCGCGCAGCCGCCCGGCGTGGATCGATCTACAGGTTGGCGAGAATCGCGTTGTAGACGATCCGCACGGCTGGATGCGTGCGGACTTCCACCGAATAGAGCCCTCTGTAGCCGAGGCTCTCCGTGAATCGCACGGTCGCGCCGATGTCCCAGTTCGGGCTGGACTTGACGTGCATGTTGCCCGACGACCTCGGAAACAGTCCCTTGATGGCCCGGTTGAGCTCTTCCTGGTTGGGCGCCGCGACGTTCCCGATGTCGACGTTCGAGTACGCGCCGGCATCCTTGATGACCCCGGCGAGGAATTCCCACGGCAGCATGCCGAGCTGCTCGCGGCTGGCGCCGACGGTGCCGCGAGTCTCCGCCGAGACCTTCACGTTCTTCGTCCTGCCATAGTCCACCATCTGCTTCCAGGCCGCCACGGCGTGGGCGCGCGTCGACGGATTCAGCTCTGCCTGCTGCTGGTTGACCATCACCCGCGGGCATCCAAGCAGCACGGCGTTGTCGATCCACTTCTTCGTGCGGTCGATCGCCTGCTGGCGCTTCGCGGCATCGGATGTCGAGATGTTCTGGTCTGCGAACTCCAGATTGATCTGGCTCATCTGGACCTTCTGCTCGTCGAGGCGCGCCTTCAACTCGCGGAAGATCGCGGGATCGCCGTCGATCGGACCCGTGGCGGGATCTGGCGCGGCGAGGTGCCGGTGCTGATACTCGATGCTCCGAACGCCGTAGGTGTCGACGTACATCTTCGGGAGATCGAAGATCGTCATCGTCTGTTCCGGCGTCGGGTTGGCCGTCCACGGCGTCCGCAGCGTGTCGTCGAAACACAAGGTCATCAACGAGACCCGCGCGAGCTTGTCGGCCGAGACCTGGGCGGGACCGCCGATGCGCCCAGGGCCGCCTGCCCGGCCCTGGGCCGGCGCCTGACCCGCCAGCACGACGCGGCCGAGTGTAGATGCCGCGCCCACACCCGCGGCTGCTCCGAACAAGAACGTTCGACGATGCATGATGGCCCTCCGGCGTGGGCGGATTATGCCACGCGTTCGAGCAAACCGCGACGATTGCGCCAGATGCCCGGGTCGCGCGCGAAGCGCGACCCTGCGTTCGTGCGCTGCCGCCTCACATAGAGCGCGAGGGATGTTGGCTGACGTGTGTGCGCGATCGAGGCGACGATCCCTGTTGCGCGCCGTCGTCGCCGCAGCCCATCGTGCGCGGACGTCGGCGGAAAAAGAAAAAGGCCCGTCTTTCGACGGGCCTGATGAATGTCCTGGCTCCCCAGCACGAACACGACGTTAATCGCCGTGCCCACAGGGCACTCGCGTTCCTGTAGAGCAAGCACGGTGCCATGCGTACCAAGATATCGATTTGCGAGGAAGGCCCTCTCAGGAGGTCCAAGGGCAGTGACGTGCTCATAGTGAGTAGCGCGCCGCACCGCGAACGCCGCCTCGTTGCCCATCGCTCGATGTAGACTCCGCCATGCGTTTGCGAATCGGCGCTGTCTTCTGTGCGGTGCTGCTGCCGACGCTTGCGACGGCGCAGTCCCGCGACGGGAAGCTGGCGTTGGCGGGCGAGCTGCAATGGGCGCACATCACGGAAGATGAGGGGTTTCTCGGCGCGGGCCCTGGTGGCGCGATCGGGATCGAGTACCACGCGACCGCGTCGTTGGCCCTCGGCGTCATCGTCGAAGGCGTTCGTCATGTTCGCGACCTCGACGCCGCGGCCGTCGCCGTCGATCCGGCGGGACGTCTCGTTCCGCTGCCTTACACCGTGCGGTGGAAAGGCACGGCGACGTTCGTCATGACGCGGCTGTCGCGTTCGTTCGGCGTCGCGGACAGGACCGCCCGGCCGCTCGTGTGGGGTTCGCTGGGGCTGATGCGGCACGGCGGTACGACGCGTGGACCGATCGCATTGCCGAACGTCCCTGCCGGATACAGCCTCCAGCCTGGTGATCTCGCAACGACCGAAGGCCGCTCGTCGTTGGCATCGGCGTTCGAAGGCGGTGGCGGCGTCAGCCTTCACGTATCCGACGGCTGGACGCTGCAGCCGTTTGGAGCGTTCCGCTTCGTCATGACGGGGAACGCCGGTCCCAAGTACATCTTCCGCACCGGCGTCGTCGTCGCGTTGCGTTTCTAGCGAGCTCGGCGCACGAACGCGGCTCGGCGCTCTTGCGTGAACGTTCGTCGCGCGTGGCCAGCTATCATCTACGGGATGATGCGCAAGCTGGTCGCACTACTGATCGTGTCGATCGTCCTCGTCGGTGGTGCCTACGCCGCGGCGGGCTTCGTCGACGGCCCCTCGATCGTCATTTCGCGCCCGGAGCGTTTCGTCGGCGCCGCGACGCCGGTCGACGTCGAGATCGGGACTCCCGGCGGCGTGCTGTCGTCACTCGAGGTGACATTCGAACAGGGTGGCGCGACGACGCCGATTGTGTCGCTGGCGGATGCGTCGGCCGTGACGGCTGCGGCCGATCGCGTCATCGTCAAGACGGAGATCGGCCGAGGCAAAGTGAGTAGCCTGCAGTCCGGTCCCGCCCGCCTCCTCGTCACGGCGTCGAGGCCCGTGCTGTTCGGGCTGCGCCGCGTGCGCGCCTCGGTCGCGAAGGACGTGCAGGTGCGCCTCGAGCGTCCGAGAATTGGCGTGCTCTCGACCCATCACTACGTGAATCTCGGCGGCGCCGAGATGGTCGTGTACCGCGCCGAGCCGGCTGACGTTTCGTCTGGCGTTCGCGTGGGCGAGCGGGAGTACCCAGGATTCCCCGCCTCGGGCGCGACGGTCGATGGCGTGTCGATCGCCGACCCTGCGGTCCGTATCGCGTTCTTCGCGCTGCTCTGGAACCAGCCGATCGATGCGCCGATTCGCGTGTTCGCTCGCGACGAGGCCGGCAACGCCGCGGAGGCCGCGTTCGACACCCGCGCCTTTCCGAAGCCGTTCAAGGCGAGCCGGATCGTGCTCGATGATCGTTTTCTCGAGCGCGTCGTGCCGGCCATCCTCTCGGGCGCCAGTGAGATGAAGCCGGCCGGACCGCTGCTGGAGCAGTTCCTCGCCGTCAACGGTGAGTTGCGCCGAGCCAATGCGGAGAAGATTCGATCGTTCGCCTCCAAGACGTCGCCTGAAATGCTGTGGCGCGGCGTCGTCTTCCATCCGTTCACCAATTCGGCCGTCGAATCCGCCTTCGCGGACCAGCGCACGTACCTCTACCAGGGCCGGGAGGTGGATCGCCAGGTGCACCTCGGCTTCGACCTCGCGTCGTACGCGGGAACGCCGATCGTGGCCGCCAACCGCGGTCAGGTGCTGTTTGCCGGCGACCTCGGCATCTACGGCAACTGCGTCGTCCTCGATCACGGCATGGGGGTGCAGTCGCTCTACGCGCACCTCTCGGCCGTCGAGGTTCAGCCGGGCGTGATGGTCGAGAAGGAGCAACGCCTCGGCCGCAGCGGCATGACGGGACTGGCCGGCGGCGACCACTTGCACTTCACGATGCTCGTGAATGGCGAGATGGTGAATCCGATCGAGTGGTGGGATCCGCACTGGATCGAGGATCGCGTGTTGCGCAAGCTGCGAATGGCCAAGTAGCATCGCGCACACGCTTTCCCGGCGTGCCCTTTGTCGTTCCAACGTTGCCGCTCGCCTGCGGCGTACGAGCGTCTCAATCCGATGCTCGAGATGGCACATTTCCTGCTCAGTTCCAGGCGCAGGAGGTGCGGTTGTGCTCTATACGCTTGCGGTCGTCCTGCTGGTGCTGTGGGCGCTCGGTCTGGTGAGCGGCTACACGCTCGGCAACTTCATCTACGTGCTCCTCGTCGTCGCGGTGGTGCTGGCTCTCGTGGGCCTCGTGAGCGGGCGACGGACACTCTGACGCCATCGCGCCGCAGCGGCCGCGACCGTCGCGGCCGCTCGCGACCATCAGTGGCCGTGCCGGATCGACCGGTCCCGGATATCGTCCGGGATCGGCGCGCCGGCCGCGGTCACCTTACTTTGGTGCGCGGTAGTTCTTCCGGGTGCGCGGCTCGAGATCCTTCGCCGCGACCTTGACCTCGAGCTTGTGCAGCTTGCCGTCACGTTGCACCGGCGCGAACCCCATCAGGTACTGGCTGTGAAGCTCGTCGGCGACGCGGGCGAAGGCCGCGGCGAGGTTGTCGCGCGGACCGATCTCGAAGTATCCGCCGCCGGTCGCTTCGGCTGCCGTTCCCAGCCCTGGATCCGGTAGATCGTCGATCATCATCTGGCGCAAATCGCCACCCGGCGGCGCAAAGGCCGGCCGCCCCGAACGGCTGCGCAACCCGACGCTGTAGATCATCACGTCTTCGCGCTGCGCGCGATCGACGACGTCGAGCTGGCCGATGAACTTCTGGCCCCAACGCATGATCGGCGCATCCTTGCCGTCGCTCAGCACGAGCACCACGCGCCGGCCGGATTCGTTGCCAAAGGTGCCGATCGCTTGGTCCACCGCTCGCCAGAGCGGCGTCGGGGCGTTCGGTTCCACCTCCCGCGGCAGCGCGGCCAGCAGGGCCGCACGGTCGTTCGTGAACACGTCGGTAATCTCGATGCGATTCCCGAACGTGCCCAGGCGCACGTCGTCGTCCGGCCGGAGCCGGGAGAACAACTGTGCGCTCGCCTCGCGAAGGATCGGCAGGTTACCCGTCATGCTGCCGCTCATGTCGAGCATCAGGATCAGCCGGACCGGCTGCGGCGAGTTGTCGAACATCGTCAACGGCTGGGCTCTGCCGTTGTCGAGGACGGTGAACTGCTCACGAGTCAGCGTCGTGACGAGCCGGTTGTCCCGATCCGTGACGGTGACGAAGACCGGCACCATCTCGCTGGTGGCGCGGAACAGCGGCGCCTGCGCCTGTGCCGCTGTCATGGCCAGTCCCGCCACGGTGAGCGAGGAAGCTAGGAGGAGTCGCGTCATGATGCTCTCCCTCCACAAGTAGCACATCGCGGAGTGCCCGGTGGTAGCAGGGCAGTGAGCGCCACTCCTGGAGTGCGTCTCGGACTCGGCGAGCGGGCTCTGTCGCCGGACAGCCCCACGTGATGCTCGGCCCGAAGCGCGTGATCACGGGCGTCGCCTGCGCGCCAGGTGAGGTGGCCGTCCGGCGCCCCCCCCAGGAGTTGAAACGCGCTCAGTACTTGTCCATCGATAGCGTCGTGTCGGCGTCCTTCCACGCGTCGTCGAACGCGCGCTGCACCCACGCGGCGTCGGCAAGCTTCTGACTGGCGACGAGCGCGCGATGCAGCCCGAAGAGCGATCGAGGGTTGCGCGGGTGGCGCTCGAGGTCGTCGCGGAACACCCGTTCGGCCTCGGACGGTTTGCCGGCGACGAGAAGCGCGGCGCCGAGCGACTCACGCATCGGGTAGTACCAGATCGGCGGCTCGTCGTACGCCACGCGATCGGCGCCGGCCACGGCGATGCGCCAGAGCGCGATCGCCCGCTCGTGGTCGCCGTGGGCCACCGCGATTCTCGCATCGAGCACGGTGCCGGCCAGTTGCAGGATCGATCGCGCGCTCTCGAGCCCGGTCCCGCCGAAGAGCGCCGACTCTGGCACCGCGGCGATGGCTCTCGTGAGCGCTTGCCGCTCGGCGTCCGCCTCGGCGAGCTGTCGCTTGCGCGCGAACGCGACACCTCGGGCGTAGTGCCGCCAGGCACGCATGACTGGCCGATCCGCCGGTGCCTCCGCCACCGCGAGCACCTCATCGTCGAGCGCGAAGCGCAGCAGCACAGAGATGGGCGCCACCGCCATCGACTCGATCATCGGCATCATTCCCGCGTGCGGCATCAGGCGATCCGCCAGCTCGCCGGCGCTCAGGCGCGCGTCGGCCAGACGACCCTGCATCATGTGCGAGTCGGTCAGAAAGTGCAGGTTGTGCGAGTAGTACACCATCGCGTAGAAGCTGTCGGCCGCGGCGGTCTTGACGTACTCGCGATCGGCGTTGGCACCCGCGAGGTTTGCGCGGGCCGCCGCGTTGTGGTCGCCGATACGCGCGTACACGTGCGCCGGCATGTGCACGAGGTGGCCCGAGGCCGGCGCGAGCGTTTCGAGACGCATCGCGCTCGCCAGCGCGACGCCGGCAGAACGCGACGCCTCGGTCGCATGGATGTAGTAGTGGTTCGCGCCGAGATGCGTGGGGTTTCTGGCGAGCACCGACTCGAGGACTCGCGTGATCTCCGGCGTGTCGGGAGCGGGTTGGCCGTCGAGCGTCCAGAGCTTCCAGGGACGCAGGTTCATGAGGCTCTCGGCGTACAACGTCGCCGCGTCGAGATCGTCCGGGTAGCGCTCGGACAGCGCACGCATCGCCGCGCTGTATTTCCGGGCCAGCGCGGCGCGATCCGTCTTCGGATCGGCCGAGTAGCGGACCGCGAGCGCCTCGACGTACGCGCGTTCGTCCTCCGACCCGCGGGCGGCGAGCGATCGGGCCCGCTGAATCTCGTCGAACGCCTGTTTCGATCGGGGATCGTCGATGTCGAGGTTGTAGTTCGGGCCGAGCGCCCAGGCGATGCCCCAGTGCGGCATTGGCGCGGCGGCGTCGAGCTCGGCGGCGCGCTGGAACGATCGGATGGCTTCTTCGTGGTTGAACCCAAACGCCAGCGCGAATCCCCGGTCGAATGCCTCCTGCGCTGCCGGCATCGACGTCCGGATCGGATGGTGGTGATTGCCGAAGCCGGGCGGCGACGCCGTAGCTGACGAGGTACCGGCCGCTCCTGGAGGAGCCGCCTGCGGCGGCGTGCCGCTCCCGCACGCCACGCAGCCCACGGCCAGGCCGATCGCGATCACTCGCCTCGAGCCGACGCGCCTCGCTATTGCGACCTCCTTGCTACTTTGGGGTGAGAGTCGGAACGTATCCCGGAAACACGTAGGCGAAGAGCGTCGAGATGATCCCCATGATCGCCATCAAGAGGACGCTGTGCTTGATGGTGAATCGGAAGAGGCGGCTCTCGTCCGCGGCAGTCATGCCGGTCGCGGCGACGGCGACGGCGATGCTCTGCAGCGAGATCATCTTGCCCATGACGCCCGCCGCCGAGTTGACGGACGCCGTCAGCACCGGATTCAAGTGCAACGCGTTGGCGGTCACGACCTGAAGATTGCCGAACAGGGCGTTGGCGGACGTGTCGCTGCCGGTGAGGAAGACGCCAAGCCATCCGAGCACGGCGCTGAAGAAGGGAAACGCCACGCCGGACTCGGCGAGCGCGAGCCCGAGCGTCGAGGTCATGCCCGAGTAGTTCATGAGGTAGGCGAGCCCCAGCATGCTGGCGATCGTCACCATCGACATCTTCAGTTGGGAGAACGTGGCCTTGTAGGCGTTGACGACCTGGCGCGGTCTCACGCGCAGCACGACCGCGGCGGCGATCGCGGCCAGGAAGCACGCCGTGCCCGACGCGCTGAGCCAGTTCAGCTCGTACAGAGCGGCGTATGGTGCCGGCTTCGGCACCACCGGCGGGACGCGCGTCACCATGTTGTGCAGGCCGGGCACCATGAGCCGGTCGCCGAGCGTGCCGGTGCCGGCGACGATCGGCAGGCTGTCGGGCACGAGCCGATCGGCCAGCCGGTTGATGCTCGGCTTGATCGACGGCTCGCCCCAGGCGAGCACGAACGCCACGAGCATCATGTACGGCACCCAGGCCATGAAGACCTCACGGCCCGTGTGGGTGTGCGCGACCGCGCTCGCCGGCGTGTCTCCGTCCAGGCGCAGGATGTTCTTCGGCTTCCAGATCTTGAGCACCAGCACCATCACGGCGATGCACGTGAGCGAGCTCATGATGTCGGTGAGCTCCGGGCCCATGTAGTTCGACACGTAGAACTGCACGCCGGCGAACGACACGCCGCACGCGACGATCGCCGGCAGGACCTCGAGCGCTTTCCTCGGACCTGCCATCACGACGATTAGATAGCCGGGGATGAGCACCGAGATCATGGCGCACAGCCGGCCGACCATCGCGCTCAACGGCAGCACGTCCATGCCGGTCACGTTCGCCAGGGTCGTCACCGGAATGCCGATCGAGCCGAACGCCACCGGTGCGGTGTTGGCCAGCAGGCAGATGCCGGCGGCGTAGAACGGCGAGAAGCCGAGGCCGGCCAGCATCGCGCCCGACACGGCCACCGGCGCGCCGAAGCCGGCGGCGCCTTCGATGAACGCGCCGAACGAGAAGGCGATGAACATCGCCTGCAGCCGCCGGTCGGTCGTGAGGCCGCCGACCGAGTCCTTGATGATCGAGAACTTCCCTGTGTCCACCGCCAGCCGATAGAGCATGATCGAGCTGAAGACGATCCAGGCGATCGGGAAGAGGCCGAATGCCGCGCCGTACACCGTGGACAGCAGGGCCAGCGGCACCGGCATGCCGTAGACGAACAGCGCGACGACCAACGCCGACCCCAGCGCCGTGAGCGCCGCCATCCACGCCGGTTTGCGCCGTACGCCCAGCATGTAGAAGAGGACGAGGACGGGAATCGAGGCGAACAGCGCGGACACCGCGATGCTGCCGGCCATCGGTGCGTAGTTGTGCTGCCACATGGTGTCGATCGACTCCCGAGCGCACGACGCCCGAGATGGACGTGTCGCGGCGCGCGAGCATTATAGGGAAATCGGCGCGGCGCGCCCGCGGCCGGTGGCGAAACGACGGGAACCCTGACTAGAATAACGAGCCGGATCGCGCCCGGCGCGTGGAGAAAGGTGGAGCTCGGATGAGTGTCGAGGCATCGGCCGCAGCAAGCACGTTGAGTCCGGCCGATCGACGGCGACTGGAAGACGTCGGCTATCTGACCTGCATGCAGCTCGTGTTGCTCGGCAACTACGCGCAGACGGGGCACCTCGGCGGTCCGCTGGCTTACACGCCGTTCAACGTCGCGACCCACCTGGCCGGCCCGGATCTCGGCGGTCTGCGGTTCGACTACCGCCGGCCCAAGCACCCGTTCGCGGACAAGTTCATGCTCGCCGCCGGCCACTGCGCGCCGACCTGCTACGCGCTCTGGATGATCATGGGCCAGGCGATGGCCCGCAGGTACGAGCAGACGGGCCACGCACGCTACTACGTCGCGCCGGACGTGGCGATGCTGCCCGTCGACTCCGTTGGCTTCCGCCGCGGCGCCGGCGCGCTCGAGACGCTGCTCGCCGACGTCGGCCTCGCCGACCATCCGCTCTTCGCGCAGGCCAAGGGCCGGGGCATCCGCGCCCTCTCGGGGCACATCGAGTCGACCGACCAGACCAACGACGTCAACGGCGGACCGTCGGGCGTCGGCATCGCCGCCGCCGCCGGCAAAGCGGCGTTCTGGGACATCGTCGGCGCCCCGGTGGACGCGCCGAAGGTCATCGCGTTCGAAGGCGAGTTCGCGATGTGCGCGGGCCACGCCCAGGAGCTCAAGACCCAAGCGCTCGCGCTCAAGGTCGGCAAACGCCTCCGCATCCTCTTCTCGAACAACAACGCCGGCATCGACGACGCGCTCATCGGCGGCGTCATCGACCGCAAGTTCGAGGCCTACCGCCTGGTCGATCAGTGGACCTCGTACGGCTGGAACGTCTTCCCGCTCGACGACGGCCATGCGTACGGCGACCTCGTACGCACGCTGTCGGCGATGGAGCACTGGGACGCCTCGGATCGCCGTCCGATGATCGTGATCGCGAAGACGACGAAGGGCTACTGGCCGGGCGCCGTCGGCGGCAAGCTGCCGAACGGCGTCGATCAGCTCGTCAGCTATCCGAGCCATCCGTACGGCCTGAAGATGAACTCGGACTACTTCGTCGCGCTGGCCAGCACGTTCGAGGCGCGCTACGGTGTCAGATTCCAGGGGATCCGCGACGGCGCCGTCACGGACACCCGCGAGCGGCTCATCCAGTTCAAGACGAACGTCGACGTCGTGATGTCCGTGCTCGACCAGCACGGGCTTGGCGACTGGCTGGCCGATCGGCTGGTCGAGATCGCCGGCTCGGTCAGCGACGATTTCCCCTTGCGCATCGACGTCTCGCACGATCCGTTCCTCGACGAGCGGCTGAAGGTCGCGAACCTGCCGCTCGAGCCGCAGACGGTCCCGGTGAGCAACAGCGTCTCGGGCGCCGAGAAGACCGTCAAGGTCGCGCTCTTCCGCAAGGCCGGCGAGGTCGCGGGGGCGCGCCGCGCCATCTCCGAGATCGTCAAGTGGCTGAACGTCGTCACGAACAACCGTGTCGTGACGATCGCGGCCGATCTGTCGGAGTCGGTCAACCTCGAGCACGGAAACGTGTGGGGGCACTACGACCCAGAGAAGAACCCGCTCGGCACGCGGCTCAAGGCGGCGATCCAGGAAGCCGGCAACGCGTCGACCGCGATCGGTCTGGTCAGCCAGAACGCGTCGCTCGATCCGGATCGCTTCGCCGGCCTCTGGGCGTTCAGCGGTACCTACGGAGCGTTCACGCCGCTGATGTACCTGCCGGCGCGCGTCTGGAGCCAGCAGAATCAGGACAGCCGGTTCCGCACCGGCGTGCTGCACATCCTCGCCGGCCACTCCGGCCCCGAGACGGCCGCCGACGCGCGCACGCACTTCGGCATCTTCTCGCCGCAGGTCTGGAAGCTGTTCCCGCGCGGCCAGATCATCAACCTGAGCTTCTGGGACTACAACGACGTTGCGCCCGGGTACTTCGCGGCGGCGGAGATCGCCGCCCGCGAGAAGCGCGTCGGCATCATCGTCATCGAGGTCGCGCGGCCGGACTTTCCGGTGGCCGATCGGAGCGCGTTCTCGGATTCGGATCCGAAGGCGGCGTCCCGCGGGCTGTACGTGATTCGCGACTTCGCGCCGGGTCGTCCGCGGCACGGTTACGTGGTGGCGCAGGGGTCGAGCTCCACGTTCAATCTCGTGAGCGTGCTGCCGAAGCTGGAGCAGGCCGGCATCAACGTGAAGGTGGTCGCGGCCATCAGCGAAGACCTGTTCGACCGGCAGCCCGAGGCGTATCGGCAGGCCGTGCTGCCTCCGGAGGCGGCCGACGATCTGATGTTCGTGACCACGGGGACGAGCCGGATGTGGCCCCTGCGCAACATGGGCCCGCTCACCGCCGAGTACTCGCTGACTTCGGATCAGCGCGACGAGTGGCTGACCGGCGGGACCGAGGCGGACGTGATCGCGGAGGCGCACCTGGATCAGGCGTCGATGTTCGCGGCGGTGGAGCGGTTCGCCGGCGATCGGCCGCGGCGGCTGTCGCGCCAGCGTGGCTTGCTCGATCGGCTGGAGTGATCGGCGCGAGTCCGGCGCGTGCCGCCGGCCCTGAAACACCCCGCCGGGCCGGAGCCCGGCGGCGACGAACAAAGGACACGTCATGTTGAAGAACGCCGCCCGCGGTCGCGCGGGGTTGCTCGCGATGGCTCTCTTCGTCGCCATCGCCGCCTGTGAACGCAAGTCCGATGGCGGCGGCCGCTCGACCGGCGACATCGTCGTCGGGTTGTATGCGTCGCTCACCGGCGACGGCGCCTCGTTCGGCCAGTCGTCGCGCGAGGGCGCGGAGCTGGCAGCCGCAGAGATCAACGCGGCCGGTGGGCTGCTCGGCGGCCGCCGTATCACGCTGCTCGTCGAGGACGATCAGAGCAAACCCGAGGAAGCGTCGAGCGCGGTGACGAAGCTCGTCACGCAGGACCTGGCCGCCGCGATCATCGGCGAGGTCGCGAGCCGGCGCACGCTGGCCGCCGCGCCGGTGGCGCAGCGCTACCAGGTGCCGCTCATCACGCCCGCCTCGACCAACGAACGCGTCACTGCCGTTGGCGACTACATCTTCCGCGTGTGCTTCATCGACCCGTTCCAGGGCGAGGTTCTCGCGAAGTTCGCGTTCAACGATCTCAAGGCGCGGAAGGTCGCGGTCCTCAAGGACATCCAGCAGGACTACTCGGTCGGGCTCGCCGACTCGATCGTCAAGCAGTTCACCGCGCTCGGCGGCACGGTCACCGAGCCGGTGAGCTACAGCTCGGGCGACGCCGATTTTCGCGCCGTATTGACGAAGATCCGGGCGGAGCGTCCGGACGCGGTCTTCGCGACCGGCTACTACTCCGAGGCCGCGATCATCGTCCGGCAGGCGCGAGAGCTGGGCATGACGATGCCGATTCTCGGCGGAGACGGGTGGGTGGGCGATCCCTTGAAGAACGGACGGGAGGCGCTGAAGAACACCTACATCTCCAACCACTACTCCGGCGACAATCCCGACCCGATCGTCCAGAACTTCGTGAAAGCCTACCGGGAGAAGTTCGGCCGCGAGCCGGACTCGATCGCCGCGCTCGCGTACGATGCCGTCAAGGTGCTCGCCGACGCGATTGGGCGCGCCAAGACGACCGACGGCAAGGCGCTGCGGGACGCGCTCGCCGCGACCGACGTCGCCGGCGTCACCGGGCACTTGAAGATGAACGCCCGGCGCGACGTCGACAAACCGGCCGTCATCCAGGAAGTCACCTACGTGAACGGCGACGTCAAGTTCGTGTACAAGACGACCATCAGTCCGAGCTGACGCCGCCGGATGGACACGGTCCTTCAGCAGGTCATCAACGGCCTCTCGCTCGGGGCGATCTACGCGCTGATCGCCCTGGGCTACACGATGGTGTACGGCGTCCTGCGGCTGATCAACTTCGCCCACGGCGACGTCTACATGCTCGGCGCGTTCGCCGGGTACTTCCTCGCCACCGCGCTCGATCTCGACCGCCATCCCTCCGTGCTCGGCACCATCGTCGTCACGATGGGTGCCATGGCGGTCTGCGCCGGGGTGGGCATCGTGATCGAGCGGTTCGCCTACAGGCCGGTCCGTCATCACTCGCGGCTCGCGTCGCTCATCACCGCCATCGGCGTCTCGCTGCTGCTGGAGTACGGCGGGCAGGTGGTGTTCGGCGCGTCGCCGCGCTTCTTCCCGCAGATGATCCGGTCCGAGACCTACACGATCGCCGGCGCGCAGGTGACGAACCAGAGCCTGCTCGTGATCGCAGTGGCGGTCGTCGTGATGTTCGGCCTGGAGTTCGTGGTGCACCGCACCCGAATCGGCAAGGCCATGCGGGCGACGTCCTACAACCTGAACGTCGCCAAGCTCATGGGCATCAACACCGATCGCGTGATCGCGTTCACTTTCGCGCTCGGATCGGCGCTCGCGGCCGTGGGGGGCGTGATGGTGGCGCTGGCGATTCCCCGGATCGATCCGCTGATGGGGCTGATGACCGGCCTCAAGGCGTTCGTCGCGGCGGTCCTCGGCGGCATCGGCAACATCCCGGGCGCGATGATCGGCGGGATGCTGATCGGCCTGATGGAGACCGGCATCAGCGCCACGGCGTACTCCACCTATCGCGATGCGGTCGCGTTCGCGGTCCTGATCGTGATTCTGCTGGTCCGGCCGTCGGGCATCCTCGGCACGCCCGTGACCGAGAAAGTCTGATCGCGGCATGAGCCTGCTGCGGAAGCTCACGCTAGGCGCCGTGACGATCGCGGCGCTGATCGCTCTCAACCAGCTCTTCGAGCACGGCGCCGGCGACTTCCGCATCAACCCGTACTACGCCAGGATTCTGAGCCTGATCGGGATCAACATCACGCTCGCCGTCAGCCTCAACCTGATCAACGGCCTGGCCGGACAGTTCTCGATCGGGCACGCCGGGTTCATGGCGGTCGGCGGCTACACCGCGACGTACGTGACCGTCTACCACGGCGCACCGATCGCCGGCCTGCTCGGCAGCAGGGTCGTGGACCCGATCGGCGGCTCGGTCGTGATGTTGATCAGCTTGTCGGTGGGAGCGATCGCGGCGGCCTTGGCCGGCTTCGGCGTGGGGATTCCGTCCCTGCGGCTCAAGGGCGACTACCTCGCCATCGTCACGCTGGGGTTCGGCGAGATCATCCGCGTGATCATCCTCAACGTGCCGGCCGTCGGCGGCGCGACCGGCTTCACGGACGCGATTCCCATCACGAACTTCTTCTGGATCTTCGGCGTGGCCGTTCTGACCGTCGTCATCGTAGTCAACATCGCGGGATCGAGCTTCGGGCGGGCGTTGTCGACGATTCGCGGGGACGAGATCGCCGCAGAAGCGATGGGCATCAGCACGACGAGGTACAAGGTGCTCGCCTTCGCGATCAGCGCGGCGCTGGCCGGCGTGGCCGGCGGGCTGTCGGGCCAGTTGTTCGCGAATCCGCTGAACCCGCAGAACCTGAACTTCGTCCGCTCGATCGAGATCGTCGTGATGATCGTGCTCGGCGGCGTCGGCTCGACCTCGGGCGCCGTCCTGGGCGCAACGCTGCTCACGATCCTGCCCGAGGCGCTGCGCGGCGTCGACCAGCAGTTTCCTGGATTGCGCATGGTCGTCTACGCGCTGCTGTTGATCCTTCTCATGATCTTCCGGCCACAGGGGATCATGGGCCGCCGCGAGTTCGGTTGGAGCTGGATTCAGCGGCCCACGCGCACGCGGATCCCGACGGTGCTGTCGGACGTCAGCGATCACCGCAGCCACACCGGCAACCGGCCTGTCGATCGACGCTCGACGCTCGGGGAGTCCGACAACCAATGAGCCGCGTCGACGCCCCCGTGCTCACGATGGACCGCGTGACGAAGCGGTTCGGCGGCCTGACCGCCGTCAAGGACCTGTCGATGGCGGTCCCGCCGGGCGCGTTGTACGGCTTGATCGGTCCCAACGGCGCCGGCAAGACGACGGTGTTCAACCTGCTGACCGGCGTGTACGTGCCGACCGACGGCGAGATTCTCCTCGATGGACGCCGGGTGGCAGGACGCAAACCGTACGAGATCGCACGGCTCGGCATGGCGCGGACGTTTCAGAACATCCGCCTGTTCCCCGACATGAGCGTCATCGAGAACGTCATGGCCGCGCGCCACCTGCGCGGCCGCCAGACAATGCTCGACGCCGTCCTGGGCACGCGACGGCATCACGCGGAGGAAATGGACGCGCGGGCCAAGGCCCTGGAGCTGCTGGAGATCTTCCACCTCGACGGCGTCGCCGACGAGGTGGCGACGAGCCTGCCGTACGGCAGCCAGCGCCGGCTCGAGATCGCCCGGGCGCTCGCGACCGAGCCGCGCGTGCTGCTGCTCGACGAGCCGGCCGCGGGAATGAACCCGCAGGAAGCTCGCGAGCTCATGGATCTCATCCGGTGGCTGCGCGATCGGTGGCAGCTCACGATCGTGCTCGTCGAGCACAACATGAAGGTCGTCATGGGAATCTGCGAGACCGTTCAGGTGATCGACCACGGCGAGGCGATCGCGATCGGCACACCCGAGGAGATCCAGCGGAATCCCGACGTCATCGAGGCGTACCTTGGCGGTGGCTGAACGCTCGCGCTCGGCCATTCTCGCGCTCGAGCACGTGGATGTGTTCTACGGCGGCATCCACGCCCTCCGGGACGTGTCGCTCGTCGTCCATCCCGGCGAGGTCGTCACGCTCATCGGCGCGAACGGGGCGGGGAAGACGACGACGCTGCGGGCCATCACCGGGCTGGTGCCGGCCCGGCAGGGGCGCATTCTCGTCGATGGCGACGACGTGACCGGCGTGCCGGCGCACGCGCTCGTCTCCCGCGGCGTGTCGATGTCGCCAGAAGGCCGGGGCGTGTTCGCCAACCTCACCGTGCTCGAGAACCTCGAGATGGGCGCCTATCTCGTCCGCGATCGCGCCCGGATCACAGCCGACATCGAGCACGCGTTCACGCTCTTCCCGCGCCTGCGCGAACGGCAGAAGCAGCGGGCCGGCACGCTCTCGGGCGGCGAGCAGCAGATGCTCGCCATGGCACGGGCGCTGATGTCGCGGCCGAAGCTCCTGCTGCTCGATGAGCCATCGCTCGGCCTGGCGCCCATCGTGTGCCAGACCATCTTCGCGACGATCGACGAGATCAAAGCGGCCGGCGTCACGGTCCTGCTGGTCGAGCAGAACGCGCGAGCCGCCCTCAAGCACTCCGACCGCAGCTACGTGCTCGAAACCGGCGCGATCATCCTCGAAGGCTCGGCCGCCGAGGTGGCCGACAATCCCCGTGTGCGCGCGGCGTATCTCGGAGAGTGACGGGGCGTCGCGAGGCGGCTCGCGCGCGATACATCAGGTCGGGTCGTCACCGGTTGACGCGGCTGGCGGTCGTTTCTTGACTGCCGGCCCCGCGTACGCGCGCTGCGCCGGCACCTCCACGATCTCCCGCTCCGGCCATCGCAGCGCGGTGAGCCGGCCGCCGTACACGCAGCCGGTGTCGATGTCGATCGTGTTCCGAACCCAGGCGGCTCGCGGCTGCGGCGTGTGGCCGTACACGACGGCCGCTTCTCCGGCATAGCTCGCGACCCACGCGTGGCGAGCCGTCCAGTCCGACGGCGGATCGGCGGCCCCAGGCAGAAAGCCGTAGGCAGCGAGGTAGCGGACCTCCGCCGATTCCACACCGTGCAGCGCCTCCGGCAGGCCCGTGTGCGCGACGACCAGCCGGCCGTTGTCGAGCACGTAGTGGCTGGGCAGCGCCTGAAGCGTGCCGCGGACGCGGTCGCGGAAACCCTCGGTGACACGGGCGAGCTCCTGAACCGTCACGTCCAGGCCGTACAGCAGCGGCACGTCGGCGCCTTCGAGCCAACGTTGGAGCTGGACATCGTGATTACCCGGTACCCAGAGCGCGGCGCCGTCCTCCACCATGTCCATCGCGATCGTGAGCGCGAGGACGTTCTTGGGACCGCGATCGGCGAGATCGCCGATGAAGACGAGCTGCCGGCTCGACGGCGCCTGCCACGTGCCGTCGTCATCGCTCTTGGCGTAGCCGAGTTGCAGCAAGAGGGTGTGCAGTTCGTCGGCGCAGCCGTGAACGTCGCCGACGATGTCGAATGCCGTGACCGGTCGCACGTCGTATCGTACCGCGAGCGCCGTGCAATCGTGCCGGTCCGGGCGCCGAACGCCCGGACCGGCTCTGTCTGTCGCGTCTAGTTCCTCGCCGTGCCGATCGTCACGCGCAGCGCGATCCCTGCGGTGCGTGGATCCCCCGGCTGACCGACGAAGAGACCGGAGTTGCCCGGTGCCGCCGTCAGCAGCTCGAAGTAGTCCTTGTCGAGCACGTTGCGCGCCCACACGAAGATCTGCCATCCATCCGACCAGCGGAAGCCGACCCGCGTGTTGAGCAGCGAGTAACCGTCGATCACGAGGTACTTCGACGCGCTCGGGCTCGACGAGAAGGAGGATCGATAGCTGGCGTCGGCGGCTGCGAAGAACACGCCCGTGCTGCCGAAAAACGTGCCGGGAGCCGACACTTCGCCGCCGAGCGAGAGCGCCCACTTCGAGATTCCGGGGAGGAGCGATCCGGAGATGTCCTTGACCTGCGGGCCGCCGGTGTCCTCGAGCGGGGGCGGGGCGTCGGTGAACGACACGTACTTGCCGTCCGTGTAGGCGCCGGCGCCATAGAGGGAGACGTGGCGGCCAATCTGCGCGTTGCCGTCGAATTCGACGCCGCGCACCCGGACCTTCTCGGCGTTGGCGAGATAACCTCGCAGCACGCCGACGTTCGCGTTGACGACCTGTGCCTGGAAGTCGCGGATCGTCGTGTCGAACGCTGTGACGTTGAACGTCACGCCTGGCAGCGGCTCGGTCTTCACACCCGCCTCGAGATGGTGCACGTTCTCGGGCTTCACCGTCGCGGCCGACAGGACCGGGTCGTTGTTGGCGTCGGTCGGAACGCCGTTGAGGTTCAGGCCCACCGACTTGAAGCTCTTCGCGTAGGTGGCGAAAGCGTGCGCGCGCTCGCTCGCCTTGTACGCCACGGTGAACTGGCCCGACACGTCGTTCTTGGCCACGTTGGCGGCATACGTCTGCGGCGCCAGCACCGAGCGCTGCAGCGCGATGAGCGCGGCGTTCGTCGTCTGCAGGCCGCCGTAGATCTGCTGGTCGAAGTCCACCTGCTTCTTGTCGTGGTTGAAGCGCAACCCTGGCAGGATGCGCAGCCGGTCGGTGACGTGCCATTCGAGCTGGCCGAACGCAGCCGAACTGACGGTCGAGAAGTCCACGAACTGG
Organism: Acidobacteriota bacterium; assembly: GCA_020853395.1. Classification (NCBI taxonomy): domain Bacteria; kingdom Pseudomonadati; phylum Acidobacteriota; species Acidobacteriota bacterium. Next base: position 270,497 of record JADYYY010000002.1, on the reverse strand, counting down.
TCGTAGCCGTAGCCGTCGAGCAGGCCGGGCGTCGCGGCGGCGGCATTCGGCGTCAGCAGAAACCGCCATGCTGCCGCACCCTGCTCCTGCCGGAACGAGGGATTGGAGTTGATGCCCTGCCGGAAGTTGAACACGCCGAAGACCACGTTGAGACGCGGCGAGATGTCGCCGGCGTATCGAACTTCCTGCGTCCACTGGTCCTGTTTCGACGGCGCGGCCGAAACCGGCGTCACGGCCAGGCCGATGAAGTCGCGGTCGTTGGACGGATCCCAGTTCCAGTAGCGCCACGCGACGGTCGCCGTCACGAGACCGCGACCGACCTTCCAGTCGGCGTTGGCCGAGGCGCCGCCCATGTCCTGACTCGACCGCAGCGGCGTGTCGATGTCGGTCACCCGGTCGAACGCGTTGTAGCTCGGCGGCGTGTACCGGAGGTCCGACGCGATGGCGTTCCACTGTCGGTTGGCGGCCCGGAGCGTCGGCGCGACGCCCGCCACCACCTGCGTGTAGCCTTCAGGGCGCTGACGCGTATTGTCGGCCGCCACCGTGAGGATCAGGCCGTCGGAAACGGTGGCCAGCATCTGGCCTCGGACGCCGAGGTTGTTCAGATCGTTCACGTCGTCCTGCTTCGCGACGTTGAAGATGAGGCCGTCGCGCTGCGTTCCTGAGAACGACAGCCGGCCGGCGATCTTCTTCGTGATCGGGCCGGTGATCGAGGCTTTCGCCTGGACGTACCCATACGTGCCGTAGTTCAGCTCGAAGTCCCCTTGCGGCGTGAAGCTCGGCTTGCGCGTCGTGACGTTGATGGCGCCAGCCGTCGTGTTCTTGCCGAACAGCGTGCCCTGGGGGCCGCGGAGCACCTCGATGCGCTCGACGTCGAGGAAGTCGAGCGTCGCGGCGGCGGGCCGTGCATAGAAGACGCCGTCGATGTACAGACCGACACCAGGTTCCAGCCCGTCGTTCGTCAGGCCGAACGGCGCGCCGAGCCCGCGGATGTTGATCGCCGAGTTCCTTGGGTTCGTCGAGTAGAACTGCACGGTCGGCACGATCTCTTTCAGGCGGTTGACGTTGAACGCGCCCGCGTCCGCGACGAGATCGCCGCCGACGACCGACACCGGGATCGGCACTTCCTGGACGGCCTCCTCGGTGCGGCGCGCCGTGACCACGACGGTCTGCGAAATGCGGGACGGCAGCAGAATCACGTCGAGTGTGGCGGTCTGGCCGGCCAGGATGGTGAACCGTCCCGTGGCCGTTTCGAAGCCGTCCAGATTCGCCTCGAGCCGGTAGGCACCAGGTGCCAGCCCGGTGACTTCATAAGTGCCCTGGTCGCTGCTGACGGCTTGAACGGCCGTGTTCGTCGATTCGTTCACGACGCGGATGACGGCGCCGGGAATCGCGCCGCCGAGCGAGTCACGCACGCGGCCCGTCACGGCACCGGTGGGGGAAGGGGGTTGCGCCTGGGCGAACCCGAGCGCGGGCAGCAGCGCGAGCAACAGCGCCGCCGGGAACTTCACGATCGTCGTCGACATCTCTTCTCCTGCGGGTCCGACTGGACCCCGTGAACGGCCGCCGACATGACGGCCGCACGAGGGCGCACGAGGCGCCCGGCACACGACAGCGGCGTAGCCGGACGGCCGAGGAGGAGGGAAGGAGCCTGCTGGGAAACTACGCGCTCACCTCTCAGCCGCCGGCGGCTTACACGAAGACCGACACGCGGTCCACGCGCGACGACACGGCGGGCAGAAGGTGAAGGGGCGCATCAGTGTGCCGACAGGAACACGCGCAGCTTGCGGGGCGTGACGTACAGCCGCTCGCCAATCGCGGGCGCGAGCGCCTGGAAGACGTCTCGGCCGACGTGCACCTGAATCACCTGGGCATCGTCGGTCGACAGCTCGAGTTTGACGACGCCGCCCGTGGTGTGCAGGGCGGTTACGGTGGCCCACAGGCCGCCGCCATCGTCGCTGCGGCTCAGGTCGAGCTCGTGCGGGCGGGCGTAGCCCGCGGCCGGCCGGGCCGTGGCGTCGGCGTGATCCGGGTAGTCGAGCGCGATCGGCCCGAGCAGCGCCTGCCCGCTCTCGACCCGGCCATGGAAGATGTTGACGCTGCCGAGGAAGTTCATCACGAACGGCGTGGCAGGATGCTCGAAGACGTCTTCGGGACGCCCCTCCTGTTCAATCCGCCCTTCGTTCATCACGACGATGCGGTCGGCGAGCTCGAGGGCTTCCTCCTGATCGTGCGTGACGAACACGCTGGTGAGGTGGATCTCCTCGTGAAGGCGGCGGAGCCAGCGCCGCAGCTCGAGGCGCACCTTCGCGTCGAGGGCGCCGAATGGCTCGTCGAGCAGCAGGACCTTCGGCTCGATCGCGAGCGCCCGCGCGAGCGCGACCCGCTGCCGCTGCCCGCCAGACAGTTGGCGGGGATAGCGGCTGTCGAGGTAGTCGAGCTGCACGAGCTCGAGCAGTTCCTGCACCTTCCGGCGGATGACGTCCTCGGACGGGCGTGTGGATCGCGGCCGCACGCGAAGGCCGAACGCGACGTTCTCGAAGACGGTCATGTGCCGGAAGAGCGCGTAGTGCTGGAAGACGAATCCGACGCCGCGGTCGCCGGCCGTGCGGTGCGTCGCGTCCTCCTCCTCGAGCAGGACGGTGCCCCGATCGGCGCGTTCCAACCCGGCGATGATGCGCAGCAAGGTGGTCTTGCCGGACCCCGAAGGACCGAGCAGCGCCACCAATTCGCCCGACGCGACGCGGAAGCTCACGTCGTCGAGCGACCGGAAGGCGCCGAACGTCTTCGTCACGTTCCTGACCTCGATCCCCATTACGGCTTCCGGAGGGTCGTGTCGTCCTGCGACGACAGCGCGCGCTCGAGTTGGCGTTCAACGAGGACCTTGGCCACGAGCGTCACCAGCGCGAGCAAGGTCAGGAGCGAGGCCACCGCGAACGCCGCTTGGATGTTGTATTCGTTGTAGAGCACTTCCACGTGCAGCGGCAGCGTGTTCGTCAGGCCGCGGATCTTGCCCGACACGACGGAGACGGCGCCGAATTCGCCCATCGCGCGGGCGTTGCAGAGGATCACGCCGTAGAGCAGTCCCCACTTGATGTTGGGCAGCGTCACGCGCCAGAAGGTTTGGAATCCGCCGGCGCCGAGCACGCGCGCCGCCTCTTCTTCCTCGGTGCCCGTCGCCTCCATCACCGGAATGATCTCGCGGGCGACGAAGGGGAAGGAGACGAAGACCGTGGCCAGCACGATCCCCGGCACCGCGAAGACGATCTTCACATCGTGCTCGAACAGCCACGGACCGAGAAGCCCCTGCCGGCCGACGAGCAGCACGAACACCATGCCGGAGATCACGGGCGAGACCGCGAAGGGCAGATCGATCAGCGTGATCAGGAGGTTCCGGCCGGGAAACCGGAACTTCGCGATGGCCCATCCGGCGGCGAGGCCGAACAGCAGGTTGGCCGGCACGGCGATCGCGGCAGCGACCAGTGTCAATCGCAGCGCGGCCAGCGCGTCGGGATTCGTGATTGCCGCCACGTAGGCGTCCCATCCATTCGCGAACGCCTCCGTGAAGACGCTTGCCAGCGGCAGGGCCAGGAACAGCGTGAGGAACACGAGCACGATCCCGATGAGCAGCCGCCGCAGGCCGGCCGGCTCGGTGAGCTGCCGCGCCGGCGGTGGCAGCTTCGACGTGTGCGCGTGGACGTGGCCCGCCATGGAGGTCAGTGCGCCAGGCGCCGGCTGCTCCAATGCTGGATCGCATTGATCAGGAGCAGCAGCAGGAACGAGATCGAGAGCATGATCACGGCGACCGCCGTGGCGCCCGCGTAGTCGAACTGCTCGAGCTTGGTGATGATGATGAGCGGCGAGATCTCGGTCTGCATCGGCATGTTGCCGGAGATGAACACGACCGACCCGTACTCGCCGATGGCCCGCGCGAACGCAAGGGCGAAGCCGGTCAGCCACGCGGGCACGAGGTAGGGCAGGATGACCTTGGTCAGAACCGTCAGACGGTTCGCGCCAAGGCTCGTGGCCGCTTCCTCCACCGCGACGTCGAGGTCCTCGATGACCGGCTGCAGCGTGCGAACGACGAATGGCAGGCCGATGAACACGAGCGCGATCGTGATGCCGAGCGGCGTGAACGCCACCTTGATGCCATAGGCCTCGAGAGGCCGGCCCAGCCAGCCGCTCGGCGCGTACAGGCCGGTCAGCGTGATGCCGGCGACCGCGGTCGGCAGGGCGAAGGGCAAGTCGATCAGCGCGTCGACGATGCGCTGGCCGGGAAACCGATAGCGGACCAGCACCCAGGCGACGAGTGCGCCGAAGACCGCGTTGACGGCCGCGGCGGTGAGCGACGCCACGAGGCTGAGCCGATACGACGCCACGACGCGCGGATCGGTCACCGCTTCGCGAAATGCCGCCCAGCCCATCGAGGCGCTGCGGAGCGGCAGCATCGAGAGCGGGATCAGCACGATGAGCCCCAAATAGAACAGGGTGAAGCCCATCGTCAGGCCGAAACCCGGGATGACGGTGTGGCGAGTCGGCACGGTCAACGACGGCCCGGCTGGTAAATCTGATCGAACGTGCCGCGGTCGGCGAAGTGCGTCTTCTGCGCCTGTTGCCAGCCGCCGAACGCTTCGTCGATGGTGAAGAGCGTGATGGGCGCGAAGGTCGAGAGGTATTTCTTCACGACCTCGGCGTTGCGCGGCCGGTAGTGGTGCTTCGCGATGATCTCCTGGGCTTCCGGCGTGTAGAGGAAGTCGAGGTACGCCTGCGCGACCGCGCGCGTGCCCTTCTTGTCGACGACCTTGTCGACGATGGCGACCGGTGGCTCGGCGAGGATGCTGATCGACGGCGCAACGATCTCGACCTGGCCCTTGGCTTCGTCGAGCGCCAGAAAGGCTTCGTTTTCCCAGGCCAGCAGCACGTCGCCGATCTTCCGTTGGATGAAGGTCGTGGTGGCGCCGCGCGCGCCGGAGTCGAGCACCGGCACGTTGCGGTACAGGGCCGCGACGAACTCGCGGGCCTTCGTGTCGTTTCCGCCAGGCTGACGCTTCGCGTATTCCCAGGCCGCCAGGTAGTTCCAGCGCGCGCCGCCGGAGGTCTTCGGATTCGGCGTGATGACGCTGACGCCCGGCTTCACCAGGTCGTTCCAGTCCTTGATGCCTTTCGGGTTGCCCTTGCGGACGACGAACACGATGGTCGAGGTGTAGGGTGCGCTGTTGAGCGGCAGGCGCGTCTGCCAGGCGGCGCTGTTGATGAGGCCGGCCCGCTGGATCGCGTCGATGTCGTACGCGAGGGCGAGCGTGACGACGTCGGCATCGAGGCCGTCGGCCACCGCGCGCGCCTGCGCCCCCGAGCCCCCGTGCGACTGCTGCACCGTGATCTTCTGCCGGGTCTTGCCCTCCCAGTAGCGGCTGAAGGCAGCGTTGATCTGCGCGTACAGCTCCCGCGTCGGGTCGTACGAGACGTTCAGCAGCGACTGCGCGCCCGCGAGGGCGGCCGTCAGGACCCCGGCAAGGGTCAGCATCATGAGCCGTGTCACTGTGGAGATCACCATCGCGTGTCGTTCTGCCATTGACTCGTGTCGGCTAGATGGCCAGTTGAAGTCGAAACGAGATCACGTGCTCGGTCGGGCGAGCGCCCGGAGCGGGCGTGTCGAACGACGTTCGCTCGTAGTCCAGGTAGTACTTCACGGCCGCTGTGGGATACCAGTTGAGGCCGATCGTGAACTGCTGCGCGCGACGGCTGGCACCGGTCGCCGCGAGCCCGGCCTCGAAGATCGCAGGATCGATCGTGAGCGCCGCGCAACGCGCCACGATCTGCAGCGCTCCCCATGACCCCTTCGAGGGATCGAATGGCGTCGCAGGCGCGGGGAGCCCGGCCGTTGCGGCTTCGCCGGTGAGCAGGTACGACGCCGTGACGTCCCATCCGTGGTTCGTGGCGTCGACGACGGATTGGGCTCGAGCGACAGGCTGTGTCGTTCGGACGTATTCCGCGAAGGCGCCGAACGATTTGTAGTAGTAGAAGACGGCGGGAGCAGTGCGCGAGCGCCGTCCGCTTGCGACGACAGCCGGGCTGCTGCTGCCAGCCGGGGCGTAGGCGAAGTAGGTCTGGCCCCCGGACGTGCGGTACGCCGGCAGCGCCCCAGCCTGTTCACCGGTCGAGCCTCCCAGGTGGAATCCTAGGCCGCGAAGGGCGCCGCCCCACGCCGGCAAGGACCGAAACGGCCGCACGGCCACGCGTGCCGCGAGGTCTTTGCCGCCGTTGGTGTCGGTATCGGTCGTCGAGCTCGTGCCATCCGGCACGCCGTTGAGAACGCCGGCCGCGTACGCCACCGTGCCGCCGGCGAGGTCTCCCTGCGCCTGGATGCCGACATCGCGATTCGGCACGAGACCGGATGACAACGACCGATCGAGGAAGAGCACCGCCGCGTCGCTGATCAGCAACTCGTAGCCGACGGGCGACTTGTCCTTGCCGGCGCGGATTCTGAGCGCCGGCGAGATGAGAAAGTCGAAGTAGGCGTCCGCCAACGTCGCCTGCCCATTGCCGAAGTCGGGCACGATCCGGAACTCGAAGTACTTCGCCACGCGGCCGCCCATGACGAGCCTGGCCTTCCGAATGGCGAACGTATCGACGGCGGTCGTCGAGCTTTCGTCGACGAATCTGCCGTCGACCTGCAGGATGCCGCCGAGGGTCAGCCGGTTGTCGCCGTCCGTCGACTGCACGACGACGCCGCTCTGCCAGCCGGCCGCGGCGGGCGAAGGGCCGGCCGCCTGCGCGGAGAGGCACGCCGGTACACACACGGCGATCGCGACGATGGCCGCCGGCGCGCGGCGGCGCAACGACGCTGAAATGTCCCTATTCTGTGCTCTGTACACGCAGTCCTCTCGAGAATCCGCACGGTCGTGCGGGGCGCGAAGCCGAAGCAGCTGGGCGTGAGGCGCGGAGGGTGCTACGTGCGGTGCGCGCTCATCGGCCAGCCGTCGGCGTGGTACACGCGCAGCGGGGGGCCGCCGGCGTGGCACAGCAACAGTAGACCGGGAGCAGCGAGCAGGTCACGGAACGAGAATAGACGTCAAAGTCTATCGTGTCAATAGACTATTGCCGGCTCGACCGCGGGCCGCCGTGCGGCGCCGCGGCGTCGCACGGCCGCGCGCGTTCAGCTCCGCCAGCGACGTGCGGTCGAGAATGCCGGCCGTGGCGTCTCGCACTTCGCGCATGATCCAGCGCACGCGGCACGTGGCTTCGTCCACGCACTCCTCGCAGCGGTGGTAGGCCGTTTGGCTGACGCAGGGGACGAGGGCGAGCGGGCCGTCCAGCACGCGGATCACCTCGCCGACCGTGATGTCGTGAGGATCGCGGCGCAGGAAGTAGCCGCCCCCCTTGCCCTTCTTGCTCTGCAGGATGCCGTGGCGCTTCAGGTCGAGCAGAATCGCCTGCAGGAACTTCATCGGAATCCGGTGCTTCGCCGCGACGTCGGCGATGAGCACCGGTTGGCCGCCTTGCCGTTCGGCGAGCGCGAGCACCGCCTTGATGCCGTACTTGGATTTTCTCGTGAGCATGGGGCGCGAACCGTCGAGCCAGTATCGCCGATCGGCGGCTGCACCGGCCACTTCCGGCGATGACGCGCTCGGCCGGCTACGCCGCCGTCGGATTCGATCGGCGCCGGTTGCGGATGATCTCGATCGCGATCGGGAGCACCGAGACGAAGACGATGCCGATCGTGACGAGCGAGAAGTTGTCCCGGACCACGGGAATGTTGCCGAACAGCACACCGGCGCCCACGCAGAGGCCCACCCACAGCGCGGCACCCGTGACGTTGTAGAAGACGAACGCCGAGGGCGTCATGCTGGCGGCGCCGGCGACGAACGGCACGAACGTCCGCACGATTGGCACGAAGCGGCCGAGCACGACGGCCTTGCCGCCGTAGCGTTCGAAGAACGCATGGGCTTTCGTGAGGTGCTCGCGGTTGAGCAGCCGGTGGAGACGGCTGTCCGTGTCGTGCGCGCTGAACACGCGCGGTCCCGCCCGGCGGCCGACGGCGTAGTTCACCGCGTCACCCGCGACGGCCGCGGCAAACAGCAGGCCCGCCGTCAGCGGCAGGTTCAGCACGCCGACCTGCCCGAGCGCGCCGCAGGCGAACAGCAGCGAATCGCCGGGGAGGAACGGCGTGACGACCAGGCCCGTCTCCGCGAAGATGATCGCGAAGAGGAGGCCGTACACCCAGGCTCCGTACGTGCCCACGAACTCCAGCAGGTGTTCGTCGAGATGGAGGAACAGGTCGATGAGCGTGGACAAAGAATGTGATCCGAGGGCTAGCGGCCGGTGCCGGCGGTGTCCGCGGGTGCGGCGTCGCGGATGACGACCAACGTTTCACCGGGGCGCAGCAGGCCGAGCTCGGCACGCGCGGTCTCTTCGAGCGCAGCGGGATCGGTTCTGAGCCGCTGCGCGTCGGCCTGAAGCCGGTGATTTTCCCGCCGCAGCCCCGCGACGGCAGCCGCCAGCTCGGCCTCCTCCGCCCTGAGCCGCACGGCCGCCAGGTAGCCGTTGTCGCCCACGATGGCGTTCACGAGCAGCGTGCAGAGCGCGACCGCGAGGCCGGCGCTGAGGTAGCGCCGCCACCGATCCCGGACGAGTTGACGGCGCAGATGCCGCCGCGCAGCCGCGCGATCGTTCACGCGGGGCACGGCAGCGGCTTCGTCGGGTGACGCCATGATGCGCAGATCTTTGTAGCAGGTTTTCGGGGCGTGGATAAGAGGAAAATACGTCCATGAGCGACTTCGTACTGGCCCTCACCACGGTGCCGAAGGACTTCGATGCCTCCCAGCTCGCCCAGGACATCGTCGGCAGCGGGCTTGCGGCGTGCGTGAACATCCTGCCGGCCATCCGATCGATCTACACGTGGAAAGGCGTCCCGCAAGCCGACGATGAGCAGCAGTTGCTGATCAAAACGACGTCGGATCAGGTCGATGCGCTCTGGGAGCTGCTCAACGATCGCCATCCGTACGACGTGCCCGAGTTCCTGGTCGTCCCGGTCGTGGACGGCAGCGAGGAGTACCTGAAATGGGTCGGCCAGAACGTCGGGCCGAAGGCGGAATCGTGAGACGCGGGCTGCTCCAGGAACCGCGGCGACCCGAGACTGGCGCGTCAGCCAAGTGCCCAATCCAGATCGGCGATGAGATCGTCGATGTCCTCGACGCCGACTGACAAACGGATCAGCGCATCCGAGATGCCGATCGCGGCCCGCTCGTCGGGCGGGACGGACGCGTGCGTCATCGACGCCGGATGACCGGCAAGGCTCTCGACCCCGCCCAGGCTCTCGGCCAGCGCGAACAGGCGGAATCGGTCGAGGGCCGCTCTCGCGTCCTCGAACGACCCGAGCTCGAACGAGAGCATGCCGCTCCAGCCGTTCGGCATCTGACGTCGAGCCAGATCGTGCTGTGGATGGCTCGCCAGACCCGGATAGTGGACCCGCCGGACCCTCGGATGCCGGCTGAGGTGTTCGGCGACGGCGAGGCCGTTCTCCGAGTGCTGTGCCATCCGCAACGCCAGTGTTTTGGTCCCGCGAAGCACGAGCCAGGCGTCGAACGGGCTCAGGATCGCGCCGGCAGCGTTCTGAATGAAGCGCAGCCACTCCACGTCGTCTTCGCGCGCCGCGATGACGGCGCCGCCGATCGAATCGCTATGGCCGTTCAAGTACTTCGTCGTGCTGTGCAGCACGAGATCCGCGCCGAGCTCGAGAGGACGCTGCAACGCCGGGCTGGCGAACGTGTTGTCGACGACCAGGCGCGCTCCGCGTGCGTGCGCCAGCGTGGCGACGGCGGCGAGGTCCGTCAACCGCAGCACGGGATTGGTCGGGCTCTCGACGAACAAGATCCGCGTCGTGGGGGTGAACGCCCGATGCGTCGCATCGAGATCGGCGGTGTCGACGTAGGAGAAGCTGAGTCCCGTGCGCCGAAGCACGCGCTCGAACAGACGGAACGTACCGCCGTACACGTTCCGGGTGACGATCGCGTGGTCGCCGGTCGCCAGTTGCGAGAACACGGCGTCGATCGCGGCCATGCCGGAGGCGAACGCGAAGCCGGCCACGCCCCCCTCGAGCGAGGCGAGGTTCGCCTCCAGCGCAGCGCGCGTCGGGTTCTGCGTCCGGGCGTACTCGAATCCCTTGTGCCGTCCCAACGCCTCCTGCACGTAGGTCGACGTCTGGAAAATCGGCGTGATGATCGCGCCGGTGGACGCGTCGGGCTCCTGACCGGCGTGAATGCACCGCGTGGAGAACCTGGCTGAAGGCGGGAGTTTCATGTCGGATCGGCCTCGGATGACTCTGCTATGATTGCGCCGGCTCCAGTCGAATTCCAGTGAGACGGCTGCTCGCGCGCTTCAGCTACATGCCCCGGGACACGGAGGAAGCGCCCGATAGCCCGACCGCCGCGTTGCCCACGCGGTCGCACTACTCGCTCGCGCTGCTGCACTCGCTGCCCGGCCGGCTGCTCGTGCTGTCGGTCGTCGTGCTGCTGATCCTGACCGTCGCGCGCCAGCTCGTCATCCTTCCGGCCTTTCTCGAGCTGCTGCGCCGTGTCGTCTCGCTGACGGCGATCGGTGCGGGCGGTGTGCTCGTCGTGCTCGGCGCAACGCGCTATCGGCGCGCGCTGCTGTGGCGGGTCCGGCGCAAGCTGATTCTCTCCTACATCTTCATCGGGGTCGTTCCGCTGGTGCTCGTGCTCGCGTTCGCGCTGACGGGCAGCATGCTGCTGTACATCACCGTCACGTCGTACGTGTTCGGCGACGGGCTTCGCGACCTCACCGCCGAAGTGCAGCAGATCGCGGAGAGCGCGGCCATCGAGATCGGCCGCACGCCCGGCGCGTCCCAGGCGGTGATCGACGCCGCGCATGGCGCGATCGTCACGCGCTACCCGCAGGTGTCGCTCGCCGTCGTTGGGCGGGCGAATGGCACGCCGCTCTCGGCAGGGCGGTGGCAGCACGCGGCGCCGCCGGCGATCGTGCCCGCGTGGGTGATCAAGCGGCACGATTTCGTGGGCCGCCTCGTCACGCCGATGCCGGTGTCACCATCGCAGCCGCGAATCGTCGTGCGGGCCGTTTCCCCGGCGCCCGACATGCGGACGTTCGTCGTCGTCGATCTTCCGATTGACGACGACGTGCTCGCGAAGCTCGAAGAGCGCACCGGCACGACGATTGGAGGCATCAGCGCGCCCGACTGCGGCGCACCGGCGCCTCCGGATGGCGCGGCGGCGACGGGCAGCGCGTGGTCGCTGTTTCGCGAGACCGTCGCCATCCTGGATTGCACCCGGTGGGCGGACGGCGCCACCGGCACGCTCTCGATCAACGTCGTCGCCCCGATCGGCCGGTTGGCGGATCGCATGGCGTCGATCGAGGCGACCAATATCCAGGCGGCCGTCGGCTTGAGCTGGTGGTCGATCTTCGTGAACCTGCTGATCGCGCTCGGGGTGCTGTTCCTCCTCATCCAGGGCTCGGCGGCGTTCATGGGCGGCATGCTGGCGCGCTCGATCACGTCGGCGGTTCACGAGCTGTTCCTCGGCACGGAGCGGGTGCAGCAGGGGGACTTCGCCCATCGGATCCGGATCGAATCGCGCGACCAGCTCGGCGACCTGGCCGACTCGTTCAACCGGATGAGCAGCAGCATCGAGTTCCTGCTGCACGTCCAGCGCGAGAAGCAGCGGCTCGACGACGAGCTGCGGATCGCGCGCGACATTCAGAAGTCGCTCTTGCCGGTGCGGCCGCCTCAAATGGCGGGTGTCGAGGTCGCGGACTTCTGCGAGCCGGCGCGGGAAGTCGGCGGCGACTACTACGATTTCTTCCAGCTCGGGCCGCGGCAGCTCGCCGTGCTGATGGCCGACGTGTCGGGCAAGGGGACGTCCGCCGCGCTCTACATGGCCGAGCTGAAGGGGCTCGTGCTCGCCCTGAGCGAGACCGTCCGGTCGCCGCGGCGGCTGCTGATCGAGCTGAATCGCCTGCTCGCGGAGCACTTGGACAATCGCAGCTTCATCACGATGACCTACCTGGTGCTGGATCTCGAGGCGCGGACCCTGACCGCTGCGCGGGCGGGGCACACGCCGCTGATCGTCGTCACAGGGGGCGAGCCGACGGTCATCGCCCCGGACGGCATGGTGCTCGGGCTGCGGCTGCCCGGCGCCGAGGCGCGCTTCGCGCAGGTGCTCGACGAGCACACGCGGCCGATCCGGCCGGGAGATCTCATCGTGCTCTTCACGGATGGCGTCACTGAGGCGATGGACCAGGACGGCGAGATGTTCGGCGACGAGGCACTCGCGAGGGTCGTGCGCGCCCATGCCGCGCTCGACGCCGCGGCGATCCGCGAGCGCGTCGTGCGCGACGTGAAAGCGTTCGTGGGCGAGGCCGAGCCGCACGACGACATGACCCTCGTCGTGCTCAGGATCGAGCCTGACGGGGAGGCCCATGGCTGAGCGGCACTCGGACGCGGCGCCGCCGATCGAGGTCTTCCGCAGCGTGTCGTCGATCGAGACCGAGGTCGTTCGCGGCTTGCTGACGTCGCACGGCATCGAATCCGCGGTGCTGTCGGCGCTGTCGCCGTCCGTGTTCCCGCTGAACGTCGGTCATGCGCAGTTCCGCGTGTGTGTCGCGGCACCGGCTGCCGGCCGGGCCCGCGACCTGATCGCCGCCCACCTCGACGAGGCCGCGGCCGCCGAGGTGCGTCGCCTCAGCGAGACGCTCGGGCCGCTCGAAGCTCGCATCGGGTACCGGTTTCGCGATCTGGGACTGCTGGAGCACGCGCTCACGCATCGATCGCGCGCGCACGAGGATGCGTCGGGGGGCGTCATCGACAACGAGTCGCTCGAATTCCTCGGCGACGCCGTGCTCGGCTTCGCGATCGCCGACATGCTCTTCGCGCGGTTTCCCACCCACAGCGAAGGCTACAAGTCCAAGGTCAAGGCGGGGATCGTCTCGTCTGCGTCGCTCGCGCGGCTCGCCCTGCAGATCGACCTGGGCCGGTACGTCCTGCTCGGGCGGGGCGAGGAGAAGACGGGCGGGCGCAAGAAGCTGGCGATTCTCGCCGACGCGTTCGAGGCACTGATCGCCGCCGTCTATCTCGACGGCGGCATCGAGGCGGCTCGTGCGTTCATCGCGTCGCTCTTCGCGCCGCTCATCGCGGCTGGCGGCGAACAAGCGGCCGACGCGGCGTTCACCGAGGACTGGAAGTCGGCGCTGCAGGAGTGGCTGCAGGCGCACGGCCGCGGGTTGCCGCAGTACCGGCTGGTCGCGGCCGAGGGGCCCGATCACCGCAAGCAGTTCGCCATCGAGGTCCTCGTGGGCAGCACTGTTGCCGGCCGCGCGACGGGTCGATCCAAGAAAGACGCCGAGCAGGCGGCCGCGCGCGAAGCGTTGGCGGCGCTCACGGGCGGCTCGCCCGGCGCGGCGTCGACCTGACCCGTCGTGCCCGGACAGCGTCCGGGATCAGTCGATCTCGATGATCCCGGAGCGGGGCGATTCCTGGGCCGGTCCAGCGATCACGACGGCGGGCTGCGGTACGCGCGGCTGTGGCAGGAGGGCGCGCGCGTAGGCGCCCACTTCGCGCACGATGTCGTCATCGGTGGGAGGCACAGGCCGGCCGTAGAGCCGGACGTACAACCGCAGCAGCGGGTCTTCGAACGAGTAGCGTTTGCCTTGCGACGTGATGAGATCCACGTCTTCGAGCCAGGAAAGGTAGTCCTTGGTCGAGCCGGGCGTGCGCTGCAAGTACTGCGAGATCTCCGTCAGGTTGAGCGGTTCGGTCTCGGCGAGGATGCCGAGGATGGCCTTGAGGGCGCCGTAGCCGCGCGCCCGCTGGAGCCGGAACTCGTAGGACTCGCGGCAGCGCGCGGTGAGCTGGCCGTCGGGAGCGAGGAGCGCAGCCACGCCGGCCACTGGATCCGTGGCGCTGCCGGCCGAGGCCAGCCAGTTGAGCAGAATCATGACGGCGCCAGCCCGGCCGGTGGCGAGCGCGGTCACGGCCGGGGCGACGTCGGCCGCCCAGCCGCGGCGGCCGGCGTCGACCCGCTCGGCCAGCGCCTCGACTTCTTCCACGCCGAGCGGCGGCAGGTGGATCACCTCGAACCGGGCGGGCGCGTCGCGCAGCAGCCGATGCACGCGCGCGGTGAAACGCGACGAGAGCACGAAGCGCGCGGGACTGCGGGCGAGCCGATCGACCCATTCGCGCTGCACGTGCCGCAGCCCCGGGAAGCTCTCGAACGTGCGGACGTCGAGGAACTCGTCGAACAGGAACGTGAGCGGCCCGTGATTGCGGGCGGCCTCGTCGAAGAGCGCGAGGAGCCCGTCGAACGCGGCGCGCGCCGAGCTCGCCGGATCGCCGGCCGCGCTCCCCGCGCGGCGCCAGCGGACCGACGCGCTGACGGCGCGCAGCGCGCGCTCGGGCGTCGTGGCGGCCGCGGCGATGTCGAAGTACTGGCTGCGGGCCGCGCCGAGCTCGTGCTCGAGCCGAAGCAGCAGCGACGTGCGGCCGCTGCCGCAGCCGCCGAGCAGCACCGGGATGCGGTCGGCGTCGAGCGACGTCGCCACTCTCCGTTCGAGCGCTGGGCGTTCGACGATCACGCAGGCATCCTTCGAGTGTCGCGCGTGTTGGGAAGGGCCGCGCCGATCGGGGCACGCGGCCGAGCGAAGTGCCACTCTAAAGAACCGCGGGGAGGGGTGTCAATGATCCAGCGGCGTCACGGTATCATGCTAGCCGCATGAACCTGTGTGTACTCGGCGCCCAGTGGGGCGATGAAGGCAAGGGCAAGATCGTCGACCTGCTCACGCCGCACTTCGCGATCGTCGCGCGCTATCAAGGAGGGCACAACGCCGGCCATACCGTCTACGTCGGCCGCCGGAAGTTCGTGCTCCACCTGATCCCGTCCGGCATCCTCCATTCGTCCGTGACCTGCGTCATCGGCAACGGGGTCGTCGTCGATCCCGTCGCCTTGTTCAAGGAGCTCGACGAGCTGACCGGCATGGGCATCGAGTGGCGCGACCGGCTGCTCGTCAGCGACAAGGCCCACCTGATCCTGCCGTATCACCGCGACATCGAACTGCTCGCCGAGGCGCGGCGGGGTGAGCGGAAGATCGGCACGACGTCGCGAGGCATCGGCCCGGCCTACGAAGACAAGGTCGCGCGGCGCGGCGTGCGCGTCGGCGATCTCCGCGACCAGAGCGCCGGAGGCCCGCTCGCCAGCGCCATCCGCGAGAACGTGGAGGCGCGCAACCGGCTCGTCGGCGGCGTGGCGCTGCGCTGGGAGGACGTGTTCGCGATGTTGTGCGAGACGGTCTGGCCCCGGCTGCGGCCGCTCGTCGCCGATACGTCGCTGTATCTGCACCGAGCGATGCTCGATGGCCGTCGCATGATGTTCGAGGGCGCGCAGGGCACGCTCCTCGACATCGATCACGGGACCTACCCGTTCGTCACCTCGTCGAACGCCGTGGCCGGCGGCGTCTGCACGGGCCTGGGGATCGGTCCGCGCGCGGTCGGCACCGTGCTCGGCGTCGCCAAGGCCTACACGACGCGCGTCGGCGGCGGGCCGTTGCCCACCGAGCTTTCCGACGCCGTCGGAGAACGGCTCCGCGAAACCGGTCAGGAGTACGGCGCCTCGACCGGGCGGCCGCGGCGCTGCGGCTGGTTCGACGCCGTGGCCGTCCGCTACGCGGCGCGCGTCAACGGCCTCAGCGCGCTGGCCCTCACGAAGCTCGACGTGCTCGACGAGTTCGAGGAGCTGAAGGTCTGCACGGCCTACCAATGCGCCGGGCAGATCGTCACCGAGATGCCCGGCGATTCCGCGCAGCTCGCCGCCTGCACGCCCGTCTACGAGACCATGCCGGGCTGGCGTGCGAGCACGCGCGGGATCACCAAGTTCTCCGATCTGCCGGCCGAAGCGCGCGACTACGTCCGCAGGCTCGAGGAGATCAGCGAGGTGCCGGCGGCCATCATCTCGACCGGCTCGGAACGCTCCGAGACGATTCTCCGGGAGGGCTCGATCGCCGCAGAGTGGTCGGTCAAAGAAGGCGTGCCCGAGGACACGGTCGGGTTCGGGTTGGGAAGCGGAGACGGGACGGAGTAGTCGCGAAACTCGAGAGGAAGCTCTCGAAGCAGCGGCGAGTCGCGAGAGATGGGGTGAGTGGTGAGTCGCGGCTCACCACTCACCAGTTCCGAGCGTCAGCGGGCGCCGGCCGGCGCGCCGCAGTGTTCGTCGAACGCGAGCGTGAGCAGGTCGGCGATCGCGTCGGCCGATCGCATCTCGATGTCCCGCCGCTCGACCATGTAGACGAGCTTGCCGTCCTTCAGCAGCGCGATCGATGGCGACGACGGCGCGAACCCGGTGAAGTAGCCGCGCGCCCGATCCGTGGCCTCCATGTCGGCGCCGGCGAACACGGTCGCGACGTGATCCGGCCGAGGCTGATGCTGCAGCGCCATCGCGATGCCCGGCCGCGCCTTGCCGGCCGCGCACCCGCACACCGAGTTGACGACCATCATGACGACGCCCGGCTGTTTGACGACGTTGTCCACGTCGGCTGCGGTCCGACACTCCTGGAACCCGAGCTGGGTCAGTTCGTGACGCATGGGCGCAATCAGATACTCCGGATACGGCATGTGATGACCTCCAGGGGGCCGGCTGGCGGATGCCAGTCCCGCCCCTGCTACTATGCAATTCTACATGCGCACCCGTCGTGACTTCGTGGCCCGGCTCGGAACGGCCATGGCGTGCCTGGTGGCAGGTCGCGTCGCCCCGCTGACCGGCCAGGGGCTCGACCAGTTCGGCTCGTCCGCCCCACCGTGCGCGCCGGACGCCCGGCTCACGCCGGCCGTGCCGCGCGACAACACGTATCGCGAGGGGGCACCGCTCCGGACGTCGCTGCTCGAGGCCGGGGTGAACGGCACGCCCTTGACGCTGCAGGGAACGGTCAGCGGCACCACGTGCGGGCGCATCAAAGGGGCAGAGCTCCACTTCTGGCACGCCGATCCGCAGGGGCGATACGACGCCGTCGGCTCTCGGTTTCGCGGTCGTCAGTTGACCGATGCCGATGGGCGCTACCGGTTGACGACGATCGTGCCCGGCGCGACATCCGGGCGGGCGCCGCACATCGGCGTGCGCGTTCGGATCCCGGGGAAGTCGGATTTCTGGACGGCGATCTTCTTTCCCAACCAGCCGCTGAACGCCCGAGACCCGCGCTTCCGGCCGGAGCTGCTCATGATTGGCCGTCCGGACGGCGGCACGTTCGACATCACGCTGAATTTGTAGGGACGGACCGCGCGGATGACGCGGCCGCCGGCTCAGTCACCTATGGCGCGGCGTGAGACCGCGTATGGAATCCCGCGTGCTCGAGCTCGCGACGGACGTCGTCGAACAGACCGCGGAGGTCGACGCCGTCGCCCAGCGCGCGGACGAGCCGATCGACGTTGTACATCCGGAATCGAATCGCTTCCATGTGAAACGCGGCAACGGCACGGCGCAGGGCCTCGGTCTCCTGCTGGAGCCGGTCTCGCGCGCTGCCGGGTGACAGGACGGCAATCTGGGGCAAGAACCTATCGAGGGCGGCAAGTGCTGGCGCGGTGCGCGCGGACATGTCGGCAGACACTCCTTGTGAGCAACATACAGCCCCACACGATAGCGCATCCCGAGCGTCGGCAACCATCCTCGAGGCGCTCGTCCGGCCGCCGGATCGCGAACCTGCTGCCGAGCCTATCGCCCCACGTGCATGCGTTCGAGGCGGCGCGTCGCGGCGCGGGCGAAGACCGAGCAGCACAGCACGAGCCCGACGAGCACGAGCGCGCCGGCCCAGGCCTGCCGATGCCAGTCGTCGTACGGCGAGATGGCGTACGTGTAGACCTGCACGGTGAGCGAGCCAATCGGCTGGGTGACGTCGGTCGACCAGAACCGGTTGTTGAACGACGTGAACAGGAGCGGCGCCGTCTCGCCCGCGATGCGCGCGAGCGCCAGGAGAATGCCGGTCAGAATGCCTGGCAGAGCGGCGGGCAGCACGACGGTGAACACCGTGCGCGCCCGTGAGGCGCCGAGCGCCAGCGCGCCTTCCCGCAGCGCCGCGGGCACCAGGCGGAGGAGCTCTTCCGTCGTGCGCGTGATGATCGGGATCATCATCACGCCGAGCGCGAGGCCGCCGGCGAGCGCGGAGAACTTCATGTCCTCGAACGGCCAGGGCTTGGCCGGCAGCACCGCGATCGCGTACACGAAGATGCCGATCACGATCGACGGCACGCCGTTGAGCGTATCGGCCGCGAAGCGTGCCGCCGACGCCACGCGCGATCCGCCCGACTCGACGATGTAGACCGCGCTCAGCACGCCGACCGGAATCGCCAAGAGCGCGCCGAGCCCGCACAGAATGAGCGTGCCGACGATTGCATTCGCCATGCCGCCGCCCGGTTCGCCGACTGGCTGGGGCGTCTCGGTGAAGAATGCGACGTCGATCGCGCCCACGCCCTGGCTCACGACGAAGAACAGAATCATCGCGAGCGGCGCCAGCGCGACGAGCACGGCCACGAGGCAGAAGACGGACATCATCGCCGACAGGGCCCGCCGCCGCTGGTCGCGGGTGATCACGGCCGCGCCTCGACGGGCACAATCGCTGGTGGTCGCCGGACCTGCTCGCGCGTCATGCGCCAGATCAGCACCCGCGAGGCGACGTTCACCATCAGCGTGATCGCGAAGAGCACGAGGCCGATCTCGACGAGCGCGTGCAGGTGGAGGTCGTCCGCCGCTTCGGTGAACTCGTTCGCGATCACGGCCGCCATGGTGTACTGCGGAGCGAACAGCGACCACACCGCCTGCGGGTTGTTGCCGATCACCATCGTGACCGCCATGGTCTCGCCGAGCGCCCGTCCGAACCCGAGCATGATCGCGCCGACAATGCCGATCCGCGCGTAGCGGAGGGCCACGAGCGTCGCCTCCCAGCGCGTCGCCCCGAGGGCGAAGGCCGCCTCTCGCTGCGCGGCAGGCACCGCTCTGAGGACTTCGCGCGCCACCGACGAGGTGTAGGGCACGACCATGATGGCGAGCACGAGGCTGGCCGCCAGCATGCTCACGCCGACCGGCGGCCCGCTGAAAAGCGGCAAGGTCCGGATCCCATCCGGCAACGCGAGCTGCACGGCCCGAACCGCAGGGACCAGGACGAAGACGCCCCAGAGGCCATAGACGATGGAGGGGATGGAGGCGAGCAGCTCCGTGAGGAAGACCAGGGGACCGCGCAGCGGCGCCGGGCAGAGCTCGGTGAGGAAGATCGCGATGCCCAGCGCGACGGGCGCCGCAATCAACAGCGCAAGGGTCGACGAGTACAACGTGCCCCAGATGAACGGGAGCGCGCCGAACTCGCCCGACACCGGATCCCAGAGGCTCGTGCGCCAGAACGCGAACCCGAATGCCCGGATCGAGAGGGCAGACTCGGTCCAGAGGACGTAACCGATGCCGGCGACGATGGCGATGATGGCGAGCGCGAACGCGCCGGTCGTCGTCTGGAAGGCGCGATCGCTCATGCGGTGCAGTCGCGGCATCGAGGGCTCACCGGGTCGCGATCTTCTTCAGCGCCTCCAGCTCGAGCGCGACGACGGCCGTGGGCAACGGCGCGTAGCCGAGGCCGGCGGCGAACTTCTGACCGTCGGTCAGCGCCCAGCGCATGAAGTCCACCATCGCGTTCGCCTGGACCCGATCCTTCGGGCTCTCGAACAGCAGCAGCCACGTGAACGACGCGATCGGGTAGGCATCCTTGCCGGGCGCATTCGTGATCGAAACGCGGAAGTCCGCCGGCATCTTGGCGACGGCCGCAGCGGCGGTCACCGATGGCGCGGACGCCCTCACCGGAACGCCCGCCGCATTCTGCACGGCGCCGAACGCCAGCTTGTTCTGCGTCGCGTACACCGGCTCCATGTAGCCGATCGCTCCTGGCGTCTGCTTGACGAGCCCGGCGACGCCCTCGTTGCCCTTGCCGCCGAGGCCGACCGGCCAGTTGACGGCCGTCGCCGTTCCGACGCGCTTCTTCCACTCAGGAGAAACCTTCGACAGGTAGTCCACCCAGACGTACGTCGTGCCGCTGCCATCCGAGCGGTGGACGACGGTGATGTCGGTGGGGGGCAGCGCCACGCCCGGATTCAAGGTTCGGATGGCCGCGTCGTTCCACTTCGCGATCTTCCCGAGGAAGATGTCGGCGAGCACGGCACCGGTGAACGTCAGCTCGTGCGAGATGCCGGGCAGGTTGTACGCCGGAACGACCGCTCCCAGGGCGGTGGGAAAGTGCAGCACGCGGCCGGGGGCGGCAAGGAGCTGTTCGTCGGTCATCGGGCCGTCGGTGGCGCCGAAGAACACCGTCTGATTCGTGAGCTGGCGGATACCGCCGCCCGACCCGATCGACTGGTAGTTGATCAGCACGTTCGGCGCGATCTTGTTGTACTCGCTGAACCACTTCGAGTAGAGCGGGTACGGAAAGGTCGCGCCGGCGCCGTTGATCTGCACGCGCTGGGCGGCGAGCGCGATGCCCGACAGCGCGGCGACCGAAGCGGCTAGCGCCGCTCGCCATCGCTGTCTGGTGATGAGCCTGAGCATGTCAGTGTCCTTCGGAGCTGTCGGTCGTCGACGGCGGCATCGTGCAGGCGGGCCACGCCGTTGTCTTCGCGTCCATCGGAACTTCGGCCGGCTCATGAGAGGCACGAGCCTACGGAAGGAGCGTAGGCGGAGCACGTTTCGCGAGCGAGTCTCCGCTGTTACGGCTGCGTTAAATCGTCGCCGCGCGTCGGCAGCGCGATGGAGCTTGGCGGGCGCGGCGGCGCGAAGGGCTGTGGTACGCTAACGGGCTGGCGCGCGATCGACGAGCGTCCCCATCGTCCAGCGGTCAGGACGCGGCCCTTTCAAGGCCGAGACTCGGGTTCGATTCCCGATGGGGACGCCAAACTTGATTCGGCCTGTTCGTCGGGCTCCAAGTATCTGAAAAGCGGCGCGGTTACGCCGGTTCGATTGAATCGACTTCCGTCGTACGCAATCCCCTCAGGAAAGAACAGCTGCTGCAATCGCTGGCGGTAGTCGAGCGACGCCTGGACCCAGAGGTCCGCGGCACGCGGCAGGATGCGTTCTGCGAAGGCCAGGATGCCTTCTACGTCGAGTTCCTCGACGGCCTCGGTGTGGTAATCGATCTTCGACAACGTCAACTCCTCGCGGAGCTTGTCGCGCTGGCGGCCGTAGGTGTCGAGGTCGATCGATTCCGAGTACAGGATCGCCTCGTCGAGTCGATCGAGCTTCAACCGGACGGCCTTGAGCCGCCGATCCTGTTCAGCGGTTCGGTCTCGGGCGGCGGCGCACTCCTGCTCCCACACGCAAAGCACGCGATCCTTGACGAGCCGCATGTAGCCAGGCGTCGGCTGTAGCAGTGCAAGTTCGTCCACGAAGGCGCCTTCGAGTGCGGCCTTGCTGACGTTGACCGCACGGCATCGGCGCGGGCAGTGGTAGTAGGCGTAGCGGCCGTTCCGCCCCTTCGACCAGCTGCCGGTGAGCGGGCGCCCGCAGGTTTCGCAGCGCACGAAGCCGCGCAACGGAAAGTCAGGATGATTTCGCCGGCGTGCCGCAGCCACCGGCACGCGACCATCGAGGACGGCCTGCGCCCGGTAGAAGATCGCCTCGTCGATGAGGGGCTCGAAGTCGCCCCGTGCGCTCACGGCGATCTCAGGACTCTCGATGTGGCCGACGTAGATGCGGTTCCGCAGCATGTTGCCGAAGGTCTGCGGTGAGAGCGGACGGTCGCGCCGCGTTCGTAGACCCGCGTCCGTGGCGCGGCGAATCACTTCCTGTGCGGTGAACTGTCCCGAAGCCAGATCGCGGAACGCCTGCTGCACCAGCGGACCGCGCACGGGATCATGCACGAGACTGCTCTTGGACCACTTCGGCGCGTTCAGGTAGCCGAGTGGCGCCTGGAAGGTCCAGCGCCCAAGCGACAGCGCAGCCTTCATGCCGGCCAGCGTGCGTTCTGAGCGCACGTCGTTGTCGAACTGCGCGAACGCGGCGAGCACACCTTCCATCAGCTTGCCGGTGGAGGTGTCGTCGATCGGCTCAGTGGCTGACCGTAGAGAAATCCCCAGGGACTGCAGGTGCGCTCGGAGCGCGAAGTGGTCGTACTTCTCGCGCGCGAAGCGCGTGAGGTTGTAGACGACCACGAAGTGGACCCGGCCCTTGTGCGTTCGGCAGTACTTCAGCAGCGCCTGGAGCTGGCTGCGGTCCGTGGTCTTGGCGCTCTCGCCCTCTTCGTGGAAGCGCTCGCGGATCTCGCGGCCGTTCCGCCGGCAGTATTCCTCACACGCCTTGAGCTGGGTCGGCAGACTGAGGTTCTCGGTCTGCTCCTTCGTGCTGACGCGAACGTAGATCACCGCGCCGATCATCTCGGTCAGCGTAGTCCATCGCCCGCCGGCGGCAAGGTACGTCTGCGCGGCATCGCGGTCAGTGAATCCGGCGTCCTGCAGGGCCAGGGCAATCAGCACGCGCGCCATCGCTTCCGCGTGGCGCGCGACGTCGCGCACCTCGTCGTCGGTCAGTGCGTCGGCTTCGTCGCCGAGCAGTTCGCGGCAGTGCGCAATCGAGATCGGTTCCGGAACGAGTTCCGCACCTTCGGGCACTTCCATGGCGTCCCCCACTCGCACGCGATTGGTGATTGGGTGAGTGGCGCGCCCGATGCGTCGATGTGGCGGTCGACGCGCCGTTGTGGTGAGCGCGGATGCGGGCTGTGCCGGCATCGATCCGCGGGAGCTGCGCTCCGAGCGGCGACGGTGGCGTCGATGACGTGACCGTCTATCGTGCGTTCAGTCGAACCAGGGCTCGATCATGCCGCTGATGAACGCGGCTTCCTGACGACGCGCGGTCCTGGGAACGCGGCGCCACCAAGAGCGTGACTACGGACTGCGATGTCGTGATGGTGCGCTCGAAACCGTGCCCTGGGAGCGTCGGCCGAATGTGCGCTCCGGATGCCGTTGTGGCGAACCGGAGGAGTGCCTGGCTGCACTGGAGTGATGAGCCCACCATACGCCTGCGTGCGGTCTTCGTCAACCTCGTGTGAGCGACCGTCGCAGTGGTCACCATCGCGCCATTGCCGATCCGTGCCGCGCACAGGCGTCGTCAATGCCCGAAGGCCCGGCCCACAGGTCGGGTCGAAGCGAAGCGGAGAGCATTGACGACGCCGAGCACGGCACCAGCATCATCTGCGCGATGGTGGCGCGGCTCGATCTGAGCACAAGACGAGCCCGTGTTCTGCTGAAGAACCAGGCCGGTGCGCGAACCGATCGCGGCGCTAGGCGCATACTCACTTCTACGCTCGCATCTGGGCAAGAGAGGGGACACGCGGGCGGCGCGGTTCTCCTGCACGAACTGGACATGCGGACAGCGACACGGGACACCACCAACGATGGCGTGAACGACCCCGTCAGGGTGCGCTGGGGTCAGGTGCCGGGCACGGCGGCGGGGTCGTTCACGCCATCGTTGGTGCTGTGACATCGGCACCGACGTTCTCGGGCGAGCCGGCACAGAGCGCCGCCTCGCTACCTGACTCGCGGCAACGGACGCCGTGTCAAGCAGTTGCCTGCGGTTCGTGTTCATCGCCAACCAGAGGTGAGAGAGAGCTTGGAGACGGCGCCGAAACCGGGGGGCCGAGCTGACGCGATTTTCGCTTGGCCCCCCGTTTGGCCCACACGTCACGGTCCATCGTGCCGGTGAGCTGGAGATATTGGCGGTTCAACAGTTCGACTTCGATTGCCGAACAGCCGTGCGAGTGATCGTCGCGCAGGGTGGTCGAGTGGGCCTGCCAGAGAACGCCGTCGCCCTGTCGGTTCCACGCTCGATAGAGCGCCTGGATCTTCATCATCCCCTGCTTTCGGAACTCGTCCCGGATGTAGCGATCGTCCGGATCGCTAAGGTGTTCTCCCCGCGCCTGACGTTCGGGAAAGTAGGTCTCCAGCATCTTGCTGACGCTGGGATTCATCGGCGTCCAGAGTTCTTCGCGGAGGGCGGCTTTGTAGAGGGCGACGGCCTTCCTGAAGCGGCGTGGGACGAGCAGCCGCATCGTCCACGTGCGCACGAAACGCAACAGGGCGAGGTGTCGAATCAGGAACTGACGGAAGTCCACCGACAGGCGCCGGTTCACGAGGTACACGCAGACCAGACGGTCGCCGTCGTTCTTATCGACGCCGATAGGCAGCTTGTCGGGGAAGCAGCGGATCGTCCGCTGCCGGCCCGTCCCGAAGGCGATGTGCGGGTAGTCCTCCGGGCGCAGGTGGTTATCGCGTCTCAGACAGAAGAACTTCCACTTGTCATCGGCGGGGCTCAGCCACCAGCAGCGCCGGTCGCCCAGAATCGCGTCGAGGATCATTACGCGCTCGACCATGCGGCCGATGGTTCGAAGTCGTCGATTCCGGTTGTCGGCCTGGCCGACCGCTTCGTAGAGCGGCTTGTGGTGGACGTGGTACAGCCGCCCTCGCCGAACCGGTCCCGGCTCGATGGCACGGACGAAACCGCGGGCCACGAGGCGCGCCATGAACTCGCGGCTGTTCTGGCCGCGCACCGTGCCCGTGAACGCGCAGTACTGCCGTTCCAGGAAGCAGCCGGAGTGGACCATCACGGTCACGAGGAACTCGCGCTGTCGCTCGGTGAATCCGAGGCCGGCCAGCGCGTTCACCCGTGTCCGGGTGACGCTGTCGTCGATGTCGTGACGAGGATATTCGTGTGTCACAGGAATTCCTCCATCAGACGCGGATGCGGCCCGGAACGCCCACCGCCACCGCGCGAACCGACAACATAGATGCGGAAGCCGGTCTGCGCGTGGCTCGCGGCATGGGCGCCGCGGTAATGCTCCGTGAACAGCTCGACGTCCTGGTGGTGCTCGCGCCCGTCCACTTCGTACTCGATGCGGTAGTCCGGGAAGTGGACCTGCCCGCCGAAGTACGGCAAGTCGTGGTCGCGTGCCCACTCGCGAATCTCGTGCTCGTCGCGATCAGGGCGGCCATCGCCGTCGGAGCGGCCGAGGTTGTGTTCCTGCAGGAACTCCTGGTATTCGCGCTTTAGGTCCTGCTCGAGGACGACGCGGCGGATATCGAGCCCGCCGTGCTCGTCGCGGAGCCGGGCTTCCTCCTGGCGGTACGTCGCATAGAGGTTCGAGTCGTGGTCGAGTTCGCGTTCCCGGCTGATGCCCGCGTAGAAGTCCTGTGTCGGCTCGTCCCCGCGATCGAGTGAATGCGAGTCGAGCACTTCGCAGCCCTCCCGTGTGAGCGTCAAGCCGCGCGCGTCGTCACCGAGTTCGACCGGCTCGACGAGGCCCTCGTCGTGCAGGTGTTCGAACGTCTCGTGGTCGATGTCGAGGTCGTGTTCGGGCACGACGCGGAAGGCGCCGACAGTGGCCAGCGTGCGGCTGTCCTCGCCGCCCAGCTCGTAGACGCGGTCACGGACCGCGACCAGCTCGCGCTCCTCGCCGCGCGGCAGATCGAGGTCGCGCATCAGGGTCTCGCGCGGGTCATCGTCGCGGTCCCGTTCGTCGTACACACGCTCGCGGCGGTCCTCCGGCGCATCACGGTCGCGTGCGTCATCTCGCGCGTCGAACATGGCTGTCCTCCCAGCCTTCGCTCGGCTTCGCCGAGATACGGCTCGGCAAGCGAGCAAGGCGTTACGCTGAGTTGTCCGTGAAGGCGTCCGGGCCGTGACGGCGCGGGGCGATTCAAGAAGGCGCTGAGC
Organism: Acidobacteriota bacterium; assembly: GCA_020853395.1. Taxonomy (NCBI): domain Bacteria; kingdom Pseudomonadati; phylum Acidobacteriota; species Acidobacteriota bacterium. The sequence goes on along the minus strand of JADYYY010000002.1, from coordinate 244,758 downwards.
GTTCGGGGCGTTGCGCCGCGCGACGTTCAGGGCGTGGTCTGTGGAACCCGGGCTCGGGACCGCTGGGGCGACCGAGCGATGAGTTCGGCCCGCGTGCCATCAGCACCGTGACGGGCCGCAGCCGACCAGCAGACTGCTTCGAATCTTATACGCCCAACTCGCGGGCACGGCAAGTGCCCGGCGACGAGCCGGCGAGGACCACTTATCGATTCCCCGCGGTTCAGCGCAAGGCCATGCCGCAAATTGCCCGTGCCGAACCGACAAGACGCGGGCGGCAACCGCTGTAGGTGGGCAGACTCACAGCCTGCCCACCTGACCTCATCACCGAGCTCCAGCCGAGCGTAGCACCGCGGCGATGTCGGAGTGCTTCTTCTTCACCGCCCAAGCCAATGGCGTCGCCCATGACGCGCCAGCTGTGTTGGGATCGGCTCCGCGGTCCAGCAGCAGCCTGACAACCTCGAGTCGGCCCCCTCGCGCAGCAATGCCCAACGGTGTTGATCGGAACTCGTCATCGACGGCATCGATATTCGCACCGCTATCCAGCAGCAACACCGCCTTGCGGACGTCTCCTTCCCAAGCCATGTCGTGCAGCAACGTCGTGCGATGCCAGTTCATATGGTTCGGATTCATGCCTCGCTCCAAGAGAAACGCTGCGATGTCATAGTGCTTGAAGTAGTATGCCCGGCCCCACTTGGCGACATCCGGCACGCGGGCTCCGAGGCGAAGCAGCAGCTCGAGCATCTGTCGAAACGCGCGGTTCGCCGGCGTGCTCAGAACTCCCTCCGCCCAACACGCAAGTTCGTAGTGAACGAGTTCGGGCCGACGCTCCAGGAGCTTCTCAACCGCGCTGAGCGCGTTCGCAGCAACGAGCTTCTCAAGCCGATTCACGTCGTCGTCGGCTGGGAACTGAATCGTGCCAACGCCGTGAACGGCCTCACCGTCGGCTGTTGATGGTGTGCCTGCATACTGGCACAACAGCCGGGCGATCTCGGCGTAGTCCCGATCCTCGGCGATTGTGAGCAGCTTCTCGTTGTACGGATACGTCACGTGTTCGGGGTCGAACGCACCTCTTTCCAGTAGAAACCCCACGAGATCTTTATGACCTTCGCGAACCGCCAGGTGAAGCGGAGGCATGTAGTTGTGCTCGCAGCGAACCAGCCCCGGCGTAGCAGCTACAAGCAACTTGACCCTTTCGAGATCACCCGCGCGGCTTGCCGCAAGCATGTTCCACACGTCGGTCGTCATCGTGTACTTGCCACCTTGAAGTTCCATCGGCAGCGTAATTCGGAGCTCGACAGGCTGGAGGATGCCGGACGGTCCCGGATCGGATTGTCGCGGCACGACGACAGCCGCTCGTGCGTTGGCCTCTGACTCTTCACCGTCAAGCCTCAACGCGTCCAAGAACGATGCCCAGTTCTGGAATCCGGCGGACCGGGCCATGAAGTGCCTGATGTCCGCCAGGGACAGTCCGGCGCTGGGTCTCAACGAATCGGGCAACTGCTCGAGTTGATGATCGACTTCGGCGCGCAAGGTTTCCCAGGTTACGGGTCTTCGGAATCGCTCCTGTAGGCGCTGAATCGCTGCACCGTCACCGGTCTGGTACACCGCCAAGACATCCTTGGCTACAGCGTCGTACTGATCGGCATCGGGTGTGGCGGCCCCGCGGCGCCGGCCGTCATCGAGAGCCCGCCGAAGATCGACCCAGCTTTCGTGGCCGTGCTCCCGTGCGAGCGCGTGCTGAACCTCGCGCAGAGCAGGAGGGGAAGGGGCATTCGGATGTGCACGTTCAAGGCGAGCATGCGCGTCGGCATCATCCGCGCGCAACGCCTTCAGCCATCGCCTCGCAGACTTCCTGAGGTTTTCGAGAGTGCTCATGAGACCTTCCTTCCGTGAGATGCCTGGCGTCCGCTTACCTTCAGGCCGGAAGAAGGTTCGAGTTGTGAAGAAACACGTTGGGTGGGAGCAAACTCGCTTGCCGCGGACAGGAGGCGCCCCAGAGCGCGCTCCCGACAGTGTCCGGGACGGTCGCTGACGCTGTCAAGCACTGATGCGTGGTGGCCAAGCGTCACTGCATATCGGCCGGCACCAAGCGCCCGTCCTACCGAAAGTGTCGACCGCATGTCCGGCCCTGCCGGTGCGTCCAGATCAGAGCCCGCCTCGTTCGGATCCCGTTCCACAACTGAATCGTGCCGGGCGTGGTCTCCGACATCTGCAAGCCCGGCAGACGGGTCCATAATGGTCAGGTTCACGCCTTGAGGGGCAACAGCCTCGGACTGGGGCGTAGTGCGTGGAGAGCCGCACAATGGACATCGCAATTCCCAAGAGCCTCGAAGCTCTCGTTCGCCGCAAGGCCGAGGAAGGCCACTACAGCACCGAGGTGGAGGTCGTCGCCGATGCCCTGCGCCTCATGCAGGTGCGAGACGAGGTCGTGGCTGTTAAGTGTGAGCGGCTCAAGGATGCTCTGGACCGCGGCTACGAGGATGTCGCTGCCGGGCGCGTGATTGAACTCGAGACCGAGGACGAGATCGACGCCTTGTTCGCCGGCCTGTGAGGTCGCAGTGAAGGTACCGAATGCTGAGAGAGCGGTCATCGCAGCGGACAAGCTCACCGGGTACCTTCTCAACCTGTCGCACAGGCGAGGTGCCGCGAAGGCCAGGCTCCTCCTGAGCTTCGGATATCGATCCGAGAATCCGCAGGCGCTCGAAGCCGACCTGCGAACGCAGCACTTGTCCCTTGACGTGACCGGCACTTCGACGAACGCCTACGGTGTCGTCTACGAGATTGAGGGGCCGATCACGACGCCCAGAGGCAGGGCGGTGCTCTTCTGCTCGGTCTGGCAGATCGACACTGGAGCCGACGTGCCCCGATTCATTACCATGTACCCGAGGTAGCCGATGCCCTTCGACATGTACGGCGACGTAGTTCTGACCCTGGACGTCCCCGAGCACGGCGTGCGCGCCGGCGACATCGGCACGGTTGTGGAGCGCCACACCGTGCCGGGCGTCAGCGAGGAGGGCTACTCGGTGGAGTTCTTCGACATGGCGGGCAACACCGTGGCCGTGGCCACGCTTCCCGCGAGCGCCCTTCGCCAGCCGACGGCAGCGGATCGGCCAGCCGTCCGGCAGCTCTCTGCCTGAGCCACCGAAGCCGTCACGCCGCGCGTCTCAGGCCGTCAACCGCCCTCAACCACCAGCGGAGCTGGTTCCAACTCACGCAAATTGGGGACGCCACCATACTGCACCAACCAACCCTGAGAGCAGCGTGCCGTAAGCGGTGCGCCCACTGATCCGCCAGCCGCAATGCCGATTACTGCTGCTCAAACGTAACGCTCGCTTCGGCGCGCAGCATGCCTGATCGCCTCGAGGACGCTGTTTCGCCCAGCACCGTCGGCAGAAGTGCTTCCGCACGGCATCGTCTGGCTGATGCTCGTGAGACGATAGCCGCCGGAGTGAGTGTGATGGTGATCGATCGTCTGGATGCGGTGCCGTTCCTTCGCAGGGACCGCTCAGCTCTCCGTGCCTTCGTCTTCGTCCTCCTGAGTGCTGTCGTCGTGACGGCGGCCGCGGCGCAGGCGGTCGTTCCACCGCTGTCGGGCCAGGTGCTCGACCAGAGCGGCGCCGTCCTATCCGGAGTCTCGGTGCAGGTCACCTCGACCGACCGGAGGACGACGCAGGTCACGGTGACCGACGCGTCCGGCCGCTACGCGTTCGCCGGAGTGCCGGCCGGGCAATACGTCGTCACCTTCCAGTTCCTGAACTTCGCGGACGTGCGGCGACGCGGCGTCGCGGTCTCCGCGACGGCTCCCGCCCGTGTGGACGTGACGATGCTGCTCGCGCTCGACGCGGCGGTCGTCGTCACGGCGGCCGACACGTTTCGCAATCTCGCGGATCTGCCGCATCCGGAAGAGAGCCTCGTCGGCATCGCCACGGCCGCGAGCGAGGGAGCGGTGACGGCGAGGCAGATCGCCGCACGGCCGATCATGCGCGCCGGTGAGGTGCTCGAGGCCGTGCCGGGCGTCATCATCAGCCAGCACAGCGGGGAGGGCAAAGCCAACCAGTACTACCTGCGTGGCTTCAACTTGGATCACGGGACGGACTTCGCGACGACCGTGGCCGGCCTCCCGATCAACCTGCCGACGCATGCCCATGGCCAGGGCTATTCGGACCTCAACTTCCTGATTCCCGAGCTCGTCACCGGCGTGCAATTCCGCAAGGGGCCCTACGACGCGCAGGACGGCGACTTCGCGGCCGCCGGTTCGGCGAACATCAACTACGCGAACGTCCTGCCGCACGCTCTTGCCAGCATGAGCGCGGGTCAGGACGGCTGGTCTAGAGCGCTGCTGGCCGCGTCTCCGCGCGTCGGCCGCGGCACGTTGCTCGGCGCGCTGGAAGTGAATCACCACGACGGTCCGTGGGCGCTGCCCGATGACTATCGCAAGGTCAACGCAGTGCTGCGTTACAGCCAGGGGAATGGGCAGAATGCGTTCTCGCTCACCGGCATGGCCTACCGCAGCCGCTGGAACTCGACCGACCAGGTGCCGGATCGCGCGATTGCCGATGGGACGCTCTCGCGGTTCGGGACCGTCGATACGACGGATGGCGGAGAAACGGCGCGCTACGCGGCGGTGGCGGAGTTCCAGCGCACGTCAGCGACCACGCTCACTCGCGCGACCGCCTACGCGTCACGTTATCGGCTGAACCTGTTCTCCAACTTCACCTACTTCCTCGAGGATCTCGATCGCGGCGATCAGTTCGAGCAGGCCGACCGGCGATGGGTGACCGGCGGGCGCGTCACGCAGACGCGCCGCGTGCGCTGGGCCGGGCGTACCGGCGAAAGCACGTACGGCGTTCAGATCCGCCACGACGACGTTCCTCTCGTCGGCCTGTTCCGAACCGCAGCACGCCGGCGTATCGGCGTCACGCGGCAGGACGCGGTCGCGCAGACATCGGCCGGTGCATTCGTCACGAACGAGCTGCGCTGGCTGCCCTGGCTGCGCACCACGGCGGGCCTCAGGCTGGACGCGTATCGTTTTCGCGTCGATGCCGACGATCCGGCGAATTCCGGGACGGCCGCCTCCACGCTCGTGAGCCCGAAGGGCGGCGTCATCCTGGGGCCCTGGCGGAAGACGGAGCTCTACGTGAGCGCGGGCACAGGACACCACAGCAACGATGCACGAGGCGCGACGATCACGCGCGACCCGTCGTCGGGTGACGCGGTCGAGCCCGTGACGCCCCTGGTTCGTGCCACGGGAAGCGAGGTGGGCATTCGGACGATCGCGATCCCGCGGCTCCAGTCCACCGTCGCGATCTGGCGGCTCGACCTCGCATCGGAGCTGCTCTTCATCGGCGACGCCGGCACCACCGAAGCGAGTCGGCCCAGCCGTCGTCACGGTATCGAGTGGACCAATTACCTCCGGCTGTCTTCTGTGTTGACCGCGGACGCCGATCTTGCCTGGTCGGACGCGCGATTCACGGACGACGACCCGGCGGGGATTCGGATTCCCGGCGCGGCGCGCGTCGTGGCGTCGCTCGGCGTGACGGTCGAGACGACGCGCGGCGCTTTCGGCAGCGCCCGGCTCCGCTACTTCGGACCGCGGCCCTTGATCGAGGACGACAGCGTGCGATCGAAGGCCACCAGTCTCGTGAACGCGCAGATCGGCTATCACCTGACGCCGCGCGTCCATGTCGTCTTCGACGCGTTCAACGTGCTGAACGCAAGGGCCAGCGACGTGGACTACTTCTACACGTCGCGTCTCAGGGGAGAGCCGGCCGCCGGCGTCGACGACATCCACACGCATCCGACGCTGCCCAGGACCGTGCGAGCCGTGTTGCGCCTGCAGTTCTGAGCGTCGCTGCCGTCGCGCAACCCGGCGCGGTGTGGTTGGTCTTCGCACTCGTGGCGTAGAATGTCCGGGCGTTCTGCCCGACACACCGAGGCGTCCGACGATGGGGCATCGAAGAGTTTCTCGCGGGCTCTGCGCCCTGTTCGTGCTGTGGTTGAACGGGCTCGCCGGCGCAGCCGCGCAGACGAACACCGGCGAGATCAGCGGGCTGGTGCGCGACGCGACGGGAGGCGTCGTCCCCGGCGCGATCGTGACCGCCACGCATGCGGCGAGCGGCACCGTCGCGTCGCGCACGACCGATCGCGACGGGCGCTTCTTCCTTCCGGCCCTCAGAATCGGGGCATGGGAGCTGACGGTTTCGATGAGCGGGTTTCAGCCGCGCACGACACGTGTGCCGCTCGAGATCGGCCGCACCCTCCAGCTCGAGATCGTGCTGGCCGCTGCAGCGAGAGCGGAAGACGTCACCGTGACGGCATCGGACGTCCCGCTCCTCCAGACCGCCAATGCCGAGATCAGCGACGTCATCGGCACGCGCGAGGTCCTGCATCTGCCGATCAGCGGCCGCAACTTCCTCGCGTTGGCGCAGCTCAGCGATTCGGTCGTGCTGCCGCCGAGCGGGACGCGCGGCGACGCGCTGCAGCAGGCGGGCCCTCTCCCCAATGTCGGCGGGCAGCGCTCGGGACACAACATCTACCTGCTGGACGGCCTCAAGGTCACCGACGAGCTGTTCAACAACCTGGTGATCAGTCCCTCGGTCGATTCCATCGAGGAGTTCAAGATCCAGAAGTCCATGTACCCGGCGGAGTTCGGCGGCAAGGCGTCGGCGTTGATCAACGTTGCGACGAAGGCCGGCACGAACACGATCGGCGGCACCCTGTTCGAGTTCTACCGGAATGATGCGTTCGACGCGCCGAACTTCTTTCTGCCGGCCGGCCAGGCCGTGCCGCCGCTGCGGCAGCACCAGTTCGGCGGTTCCTTCGGCGGGCCCATCGTGCGAAGCCGCACGTTCTTTTTCGGCAGCTATGAAGGCCAGCACCTGCAGCGCTCCCTGACGCGAACGTTCTCGGTGCCGTCGCTGGCCGCGCGCGACGGCAACTTCGCGGGCAGCGCGCCCATCTGCGATCCGGAGACGATCGTTGCGGGCGGCAGTTGCCTGCCGTTCGCCGGCAACCGGATTCCGCTCGATCGCCTCGATCCGATCGCGCGAACCTTCCTCCGTGACGTGCCCCTGCCCACGGCCGCGGGCGAGAGCCAGAACCTCGCGGCGGTCGAGGCGCTGGAGCGTGACGTCCATCAGATCAGCGGCCGGATCGATCATCGGATATCCGACGCGGACTCGCTCTTCGTCCGGTTCAGCACGTTCGATGCAGACGAGCGGCAGCCGTTCGGCACGAGCGTGCTCCAGGAGGCGCTCGTGCCGGGATTCGGCCGGACGCTGACGACGCGTACCCGGAACCTGGCGGTCAGCCACGCACGGGTGATCGGCGGCGCGATGCTGAACGAGGCGCGATTCGGCTGGATGCGCGTGCGCGGCGGTCAGCAGAGCGTGAACCGCGGCGTGGACTTCGCGGGCGGCACTGGGCTCATCGGCGTCACGCGCGATCCCCGGGACGTCGGTTACCCGCAGATCTCGACCGCCGGGCTGTACAGCACGATGGGCGATCCGACGTCGTTCGTCGCCCGGAACAACCAGCACGTCGAGCTCTACGACAATCTCTCGTTCGATCGCGGCCGTCACCGGCTCAAGGTCGGCGCCTACTTCTTCCGGTTGTGGCTGCGGCCTGAACAGCCGGACGCCGCTCGCGGTGCCTTCACCTACACGGGGCAGTTCAGCGGCAACGCGCTCGCGGATTTCTTGCTCGGCTACCCGGCGTCCGCGACGTCCGGGATCGGGCGTGGCGACGAGGACGGCCGCACGAACTGGTTCCACGCCTATGCCCAGGACGACTGGCAGGTCCGGCCGAACCTGACCGTCAATCTAGGCCTGCGGTACGAGTTCAACCAGCACATGTACGACGTGAACAACCGGCTGTCCACGGTGGATCTGTCGGTGCCGGGTGGCCGATTCGTCGTCGCGAGCGACGACGCCGGCACGGTTCACCAGAGCGGCGCCGCCCTCATGCCGCTCGTTCCGATTCCGGCGACGACGACCGCTGCGCTCGGATGGGGCAGGGGACTGCTCGATCCGAGCGCCGTGCGCCTGGCGCCTCGCACGGGGTTCGCGCTCAGCCTCGACGACGGCCGCGGCGTCGTGCGCGGCGGCTACGGCGTGTTCCTGAATCAGTGGGCGTACTCGGTGCAGGCCGCGTTCGCCCGCAATCTGCCGTTCTTCTTCACGAAGCAAGTGGACGTGCCGGCCGATGCCAAGGTGCCGCTCTATCGCACCCGCGACATCCTCACCGCGAACGCCACCGGCACGATCGGCGCGTCCATCATGGACTACGACTACAACGTCGAGTACAGCCAGACGTGGAGCGGCGGCGTGCAGTACGAGTGGCGGCCCGGCCTCTTGACGGAAGTCTTCTACATGGGCACCTGGACGCTCGGCGCCGACAACGCGACGGTCCGCAACGTCCCGGAACCCGGCCCCGGACCGATCCAGGCGCGCCGGCCGATTCCCGCGCTGAGCCGGATCACCGCGATCCGCTTCGACGGCAAGTCGATCTATCACGGCGTCACGGTCAAGGCGGAACGGCCCCTCCGGCGCGGGTTCGCCTTCACCGTCGGCTACACGTGGTCATCGTCGAAAGACGACGCGTCGAGCCCGGGGGCAACGGAAGCGGAAGCGAACGTGCCGCAGGACGTCCGCAACGTGTTCGGGACGGGCGGCGAGTGGGCGCGATCGAGCTTCGATCGCCGTCATCAGTTGATTGCGACGGCCACGGTGGAGCTGCCGTCCCCCGCGCGGGGGACATGGCGCGAGGCCGTCCTGGGAAACTGGCGGGTGAGCGCGGCGGCGACGGCGCTTTCTGGCGCACCGTTCACCGTGAACCTCGGCGTCGACCGAGCGAACGTCGGCGCCGGTCCGGCACAGCGCCCGGACCAGTTGCGCGACCCCGATCTGCCCGGCGGTCAGCGGACGCCCGAGCGGTGGTTCGACACCGACGCGTTCGCGTTGCCCGCGCTGTACACGTTCGGCTCGGCGCCGCGCAACAGCGTCACGGGCCCCGGCTATGCCAACGTGGATCTGGTCGTCGCGAAGAGCTGGCGGACGCGCCACGGCACGATCGAATGGCGCTGGGAGACCTACAACCTCCTCAATCGAACGAACTTCGATCTGCCCAACCGGGTCTTCGGCAGTTCGACGTTCGGGCGCATCCTGAGCGCGAAGAACGCCCGCGAGATGCAGGGCGCGTTGCGGTTTCTCTTCTAGCCTCCATCGCGGATGGATCGGTGACGACGCACGCGACGTTCTTCACGGACGTTCACAATTAACGGTACGTACCCGCCCGCGTCGCACCCTCGTTACACGGTCTTCCTACAGTGCTTCTCGATGCTGACTCACCGTCATCGAGGAGAACGCCATTCCATGAGAACGACAATGCGACGACACCTGCGGCTCGCGGTGTCCGTGATGCTGGCCACGGTTGGCTGGCTCGCCGTGGCCCCGCAACTTGGAGCCCAGTCCGATGCCCGGTTCACCGGTTCCGTGTTCGACAGCTCCGGGTCCGCCGTGGCCGGCGCCACCGTCGCCGCGACGAACGAGAAGACAGGCGAGGTGCGCACGACGACCTCGAACGAGAAGGGCCGCTACGTGCTCGCGAATCTCAGGCCGTCGGTCTACACGTTGAAGGTCACCTTCGGCAGCTTCGAGCCGCTCGAGTACCACGGCATGCCGCTGTCGGCCGCGCAGGAGTTCGCGCTGGATCTGACGATGCAGCCGAAAGGCGTGAAGGAGTCCGTGACCGTCACCGCCGACATCGCGCCCATCGATCTCAGCTCGGCCCGTCTCGGCGTGAACGTGAACGAGCGGGACGTCCAGAACCTGCCGATCAACGGTCGGCAGATGTCGCAATTGACGCTTCAGGCCCCGGGAGCCGTGAACTCCGGCACCGGTACCTGGCAGGACGTGCGATTCAGCGGCCGCGCGCTCGAGCAGAACGCCATCCGGTACGACGGCGTCGAAGGGTCGTCGATCATCGACGCGGCGCCGGGCAACCTCAACGGCGAGGTGCCGACGCCGTTCAAGCTGCAGGCCAGTCTCGAGAACGTCCAGGAGTTCCGCGTCGAATCCAGCAACTACCCGGCCGAGTACGGCACCGGCACCGGCGGGCAGGTCACGGTCATCACCAAGTCGGGCAGCAACGCGCTCCGCGGATCGCTCTTCGAGTACTACCGCAACGATCGGTTCGACGCGCCCAACTACTTCGATACGGCCGCGGGCCTTCCGAAGTCGCTGCTGAACCAGCACCAGTTCGGCGCGTCGATGGGCGGACCGCTCGCCCGCAACCGCGCCTTCTTCTTCGTGAGCTACGAGGAATACCGCCTTCGCGCGGGCGTGAACTTCGTGGAAGCCGTGCCGAGCGATGCGGCCTGGAACCGCGCGGTGCCGGCGATCCGCCAGCTCCGGCCGGGTTTCCTCGCGCCCGACGCCGTGATTCTGCCAGGAGCATCGGCCAATCCCGACTTCGACATCGCGCAACTGCAGGGCGTGCAGGACGTCAGGGAGCACGCGACGAGCGCGCGGCTCGACGTCAAGCTGAGCGACCGATGGCTCGCCTACGTGCGCGTCTTCCACGATCAGGGACGGAACGTGCAGCCCGAAGGCGTGACCGGCCGGCGCGTCGAGATCACCGCCAATCCCACGAACGCCGTGTTCAGCCTGAACGGCACGCTCTCGAACGTCGCGACGAACGAGTTCAAGGTCGGCTACAACGCGGCGCCGACGCGCATCAACGGCATCGCGCCGGTGGTGAACGGCATCGACTTCGGGAGCCTCGTGCTCAACCTCAGCGGCTCGGTGGCGAACACCGGCATCGCGGGGCAGGGCGCCAGCTCCGGCATCGCGGTACCGGGCGGCCTCGTCCGGGCCAACAGTGCGACCAACGGCCGCGGGCAGCCGTACGATCCGTACACGGTCTCGATCATCGACGCGCTGACGACGGCGCGCGGCGCGCATCTGCTGAAGGTGGGCGGCGAGTTCCGCGCCATTCGAATGTCGACGGACCGGCTGGGCGGCACGACCTACACCTTTCAGAACCTCTCCGCGTTCCTCAACAACCAGGCGTCGAGCGTGCAGTACCTCGGCGACGTGAGCGCGCCGAGCCCGTTCAACAAGGGTGCGGCGGGGGCACGCAACGTCCGGCAGGAGTACTACATCGCGTACGCGCAGGACGAGTGGCGCGTCGGCCGAAAGGCGACGCTCAACTACGGTCTGCGGTACGACTACTACACGCCGCTCCGGGAAACGCGCGACCTCGTGGTCAAGTTCAACATCGACACCGGCGCGATCGATTCGCCGACGACGCCCCTGTTCAAGACCAAGAAGAACGCGTTCCAGCCGCGCGTGGGGTTCACCTACGCGCTGAACGAGCAGACGGTCTTCAGGTCGGGCATCGGCGTGTTCGTCGGCCCGGGCCAGACGGAGGATCAGATTCAACCGGTCGAAAGCGACCGCGTCAGCTCGACGGTGAGCAACGCATCGTTTCCGGTCGACACGGCGGCCATCGCGGCCAACTTCGAGAAGAACGTGAACACGCGGTCGTACCAGCCGCGCGCCTACGCGAACGAGTACTCGATCCCGGAAACGGTCTACCAGTACACGGCCTCGGTGCAACGCGAGCTGCCGGGCCGGATGGCGGTGACCGCGGCGTTCGTGGGCAGCCAGGGCCGGAACCTGTTCCTCCGGAGCGTCGCGAACAACATCGTCGACGTGATCACGAACCCCGATCCGACGAAGGCGGCGCTGGTCGTCCGCGAATTCTCGATTCCGGTGCGCGACGCGAACGGGACGATCGTCTCGGTGCAGAACCCGTACGCCGAGATCGACTACAAGACCAGCGGCGGCCGCGACAGCTACCAGGCGCTCCAGTTCTCGCTGGTGAAGCGCGCTCAGAAGGGGCTCTCCGCCAACGTGCAGTACACGTTCGGCCGCAGCCGGGGCAACACCGCCGGATCGAACGAGGCACAGACCGCGGCGAACAACGCGCGCACGCTCGAGGAGTTCGACTACGACATCGGCTACAACAACTTCGACGTGCGGCACACGTTCAACTTCAGCGTGCTCTACGAGCTGCCGTATGGGACGGGCAAGGCGTTCGGGCAGAACGCGAGCCCGCTGCTCCGCACCCTGCTCGGCGACTGGGAAGTCGGCTGGATCATGAACGCCCGCAGCGGGCTGCCAGTGCCCGTGCAGATCGTTCGCCCCGATGTCGTCTACCGGGACGCGAAGGGCAACGTCTTCGCGAACCCGGCGGCGGGGCGCGTGGCCATCATCAACACGCCCCGCGGCGGATCGTCGCGCAACGTGCGTCGTCCCGACCTCGTGCCCGGCGTCGACCCGTTCATCGAGGACGGCGGCACGCTGTTCCTGAATCCGGCGGCCTTCGCGACGCCCGCGCCGGGCGAGTTCGGCAACCTGGAGCGCAACTCGATTCACGGTCCGAGCTTCTCGCAGCTCGATCTGGTGTTCGCCAAGCGCGTCTCGCTCGGCGGCGGGCGCAGCGTGGAGTTCCGGGCCGAGATCTTCAACGTGCTGAACACCGTCAACTTCTCGAACCCGGTCGGCACGCTGCCTCAGGCGATTCCGAACGATTCGCTGACGGAGGCCAATCGGCTGCAGCCCGGCCAGGCGTACACACCGGCCGCCGCCGGGACGTTCGGCAAGTTGACCGGAACGGTCGGCCGTACGGTCGGGCTCGGCACGCCGCGACAGGGGCAGTTCGCGTTCCGTCTCAACTTCTAGTCAGGAAGATCCGGCGACTCCGGTGGGGCGTCCTTCGGGACGCCCCATGCTTTGTACGCGCCGTGAAGTGGGGAGGTAAGGCCGTGCCGCGAGGTGGCGGCCGGTTGCGCGATCCGTCAGCTAAGCGGCGTCGTCGGGCGGCAAGATCCGGCGGCGTTTGCGGGGCGCCGGGCCGTCCATGAGGAAGTGCTCGACGTGATCGAGGCTCGCGGAGAACAGCGTGGGGCTGGCGCCCAGCACGATCCGGTCGTGCTCGACATCGATGACGAGGTAGCCGAGCTGACCAGTTTCTGCCGGACGTGGGGAAGGCACGACCCGATAGCCGCGGGATCGCGCGGTTCGGCGCAGCCAGGCCTCACGGTGCTTGTGTTGAGCAGTCATTGGCGTCGGACGGATCAATAGCATCCGCGTGCAACGCGAATGTAACGTCCCGGTGATCACGCGGCCGTGCGCGTCAGCGCGGCTGGAGCGAGACGCCCGCCCGCTGCCGCGCGGTGTCCGCCATGCGGCTGATGTCCTCGAGCAACGCCTGTTGCACGCGAAACGGCGGCTGATCCCGCGCGCGAGCCCGGCGACGGTACGTGCCGTCCGCATCGAGGTGATAGGCCTTGACGTTGTCCCGGAACATCGCGTCGAGCGCGGCCGTGACCGTACGGCGGTGGTCCGAATGCTCGATCGGGAACATCAACTCGATCCGGTGGTCGAAGTTCCGCGTCATCCAGTCGGCGCTCGCCAGGTAGACCTCCTGATCGCCGCCGTTCTCGAAGCGGTAGATGCGCGAGTGTTCGAGGAACCGATCGACGAGCGACACGACGCGGACCCGCTCGCTCACGCCGGGCACGCCGGGACGCAGCGCGCAGATGCCGCGCACGCATAGCAGGATGTCGACACCGGCCGTTGACGCTTCGTACAGGGCCAGGATCACCTGCTCGTCCACGAGCGCGTTCACCTTGGCCGCAATCGCGGCCGGGCGGCCGCTCTCCGCGAACCGCTGTTCGCGCCGGATCAGCCTGAGCAGCCGCTGGCGGAGTCCGGTCGGCGCCATCGCGAGCTTGTGCAGTTGCGGCGGATCCGAATACCCGGTGAGCGCGTTGAACACCGCGGACGCGTCCTCACAGAACGCCGGCCGGCTCGTCATCAGCCCGAAATCCGTGTACACCCTGGCCGTCCGCTCGTTGTAATTGCCGGTCCCGAGATGGAGATAGCGGCGAAGCCCGGTGGGCGTCCGGCGAACGACGAGGCACATCTTCGCGTGGGTCTTGTAGCCGCGGACGCCGTACACGACGTGCGCGCCGGCCTCCTCGAGCGCGCGCGCCCATTGGATGTTGCGCTCTTCGTCGAAGCGGGCGGTCAACTCGACGACGACGGTCACCTGCTTGTTGCGCTCGGCGGCCCGTCGGAGGCTCTCGATGAGCGAGGAGCCCGGCGTGGCGCGGTACAGCGTCTGCTTGATCGCTAGCACGTCCGGGTCCTGTGCCGCCTGCGCGACGAACGCCAACACCGGATCGAAGGACTCGTACGGGTGGTGCAGGAGCACGTCGCGCTGGTCCAGCACCGTGAACACATCGGCGTCGTCTTCGAGCGGGTTCACCGGCACGAAGGCGGGCTCGCGCAGCCGGTCGCATCCGGGAAGGTCGACGAGGCCCATGAGCAGCCGCATGTCCAGCGGCCCGGGCATGAGGAACACTTCCTCGGCCTCGATGTCCAGGCGGTCTTCGAGGATGTCCCGCATCTCGACCGACACGTCGGCATCGACTTCGAGCCGCGTGATGTCGCTGCGCCGCCGCCGGCGGAGCTCGCGTTCGACCTGTTCGAGCTGGGTGCGGCCCCCCTCGTCGTCGAGCTCCAGCTCTGCGTCGCGGCTCAAGCGGATGCACCGCACCTCGCGGATCGGCTGTCCGGGAAACAGGTGAGCGAGCGATGCCCGCACGATGTCTTCGAGCAGCACGAACGTCGGGCCGTCGGCGCCGGGCACGCGCACGAGCCGCGCGAGCCCCGCGGGCACCTGTACGACCGCCAGCCGCGGCTGCGTGTCGTCCGCTCCCGGTTCGAGCAGCAGCACCAGGTTCAGGCTCAGCGACGACAGCAGCGGGAAGGGGCGCGACGCATCGACCGCCAACGGCGTGAGGACCGGCAGCACGGCGTCGCGGAAGAACGACGTCAGGGCCGCCTGCTCGGGCGGCGCAACGGTGTCCCACGCGACGATGCGGATGCCCTCGCTGGCGAGAGCCGGCAGCAAGACGTCACTCGTGAGCGTGTAGATCCGCGCCATCAGCGTCCGCGCGCGGTTGCGTACCGCGGCGAGCTGCTCGGCGGGCGTCATGCCGGCCAGATCGGGCCGGACGTCGTCGTCCTCGATGGCGCGTTTGAGCTTCGCGACCCGGACCATGAAGAACTCGTCCAGGTTGGCCGCGGCAATCGACGCGAACTTCAGGCGCTCGAGCAGCGGCACCGTCTCGTCTTCAGCCTCGCCGAGCACACGCTCGTCGAAGGCCAGCCAGGACAGCTCCCGATTGATGAACAGGCTGGCGTTGCGACCATTCGTCGACGTCATCCCGCCACCCCACGCTCCTGTACCAGCAGCCGGCGGCCGAACGTCTCGACGAACAGATCGGTCCTGGCCGTCGAGGCGAGGCGCTCCAGCGTCGTGTCGCCCGTGCTCTCGAGGTCCAGCAGCCACGTGTGATCGCGCCGCGTGAGCGTCACGCTGCGGACCTTCTGGAGGTGCTCGGCGTCGAGGCCGTTGGCGACGCGAAGGATCGCCGCCAGCTTGCCGACGATGATCCGATCCTCGCGATCGAGCGCCATGTAGGCCTGGTGGCTCTTGTCGGGCAGCCCGCGCCGGTGGTAGCGGGCGACGTTGGCGACGATTTGCGTTTCGATGTCGGACAGCCCGAAGATCTGCGACGCCGAGAGGACGTACTGCGAGTGCCGGTGGTGTCCGCGCAGCCCGATGAAGAGCCCGACGTCGTGGAGCAGCGCCGCCACCTCGAGCAGCAGCCGGTCGCGCGGCGTCAGCCCGTGCTCCTCGCCGAGCTGATCGAAGAGTTGGACGGCGAGCCGAGCCACGTGCATGCCGTGGGCGCGGTCGTATTTGTACTTCTGGCCGACGGCATCGGCGCTCGCGAGCACCTGGCGTTCGAAGTCCTCGGCGCCGAGCCGTCCGCCCGGCACGGCGAGATCGATGAGCGCGCCGAGCCGCAGTGACGCGTCGCACACGACGAGCGAGGCGAGGAACCGGTCGCGCGGCACGTCGAGCGGCGCGCCGTCGGTGAAGTCGCGGTCGAGCACGTGGACGGCGGCGAACCGCACGTCGCCGCCGATCGCCACGACGTGCGTGACGCGGTGCAGCGGGATGTCGACCCGGATTTCGTCGACGATGTGCGCGATGTAGCGGTTGAGCATGCTGGCGCGAAGATCGGGCGTGTGCCGCGACAGGCCGAGCTGCTGCCGCAGCCGGATCGCGCCGAGCGCGTACACACCGGATCGGTTCGGGCGCCCGCGGCGCAGCAGCGTCAGGTCGGTGTTGCCGCCGCCGACTTCCGCGAGCAGCGTCCACGCGCCCTTGAACGCGCCGTGCTTCGCGAGCCGATCGCGCACCGCGAGGTAGACGAGCCGGCTCTCCTCGGCTTCGTTGATCACCTCGAAGACGAGGCCCGTCCGCGCCTTCACGCGATCGAGGAAGACGTCGCCGTTGCGGGCTTCACGCACGGCGCTCGTGGCCACGGCGCGCACGCGCTCGACGCCGTAATCGCCGAGCAGCGTCCGGAACCCTTCGAGCGCCGAGAGCGCCGCGTCGGCGGTCTCGGATCGGATGACGCCGGTCGAGAACGCGTCGCGTCCGAGCAGGACGCCGCGCGACGCGTCTTCGAGCACCCGGACGAGCCCTTTCGGCCCCGCTTCGCCGATGATCAACCGGATGGCGCTGGCGCCCATGTCGAGGACCGCCACGGGAACCGGACTGGAAGGTGACGTCATGTCGCGACCGGTGCGAGTATCAGGCGCCGACCCTGGCCGGCCGAGGGTCGGCGAACGGACCCAGGCGATTGTATCGGGAACCGGACTACTCGACGAAACGGTAGCCGAGGCCGACGACCGTTTCGATCTGGCCGGCGGCCGCGCCGAGCTTGGCGCGAAGCCGCCCGACGTGGACGTCGACCGAGCGCGTCTCGACGAAGTGGCTGTATCCCCACACGCGCTCGAGCAGGCGGTCGCGTGACAACACGCGGTCCTTGTTCTCGATGAGGCAGCGGAGCAGCTCGAACTCGCGCCGCGTCAGCCGAATGGGCGCGCCGTCGACAGCCACGCGGACGGCATCGAAGTCCGCCTGCAGGTGCCGGCCGTGATAGCTGGCCGCGGCACCGGACGCCTTCGTGTGCCGGCGGCGCAGCGCGGCGCGGACGCGGGCCGCGAGCTCGCGCAGGCTGAAGGGCTTGGTCACGTAGTCGTCGGCACCGAGATCCAGCCCGGCCACCTGATCGGCTTCCGACGAGCGCGCCGTCAGCATGATGATCGGAACGTGCGCGGTCGCGGGCCGGGTCTTGACGAGGCGGCAGACCTCCGTGCCGTCGATGACCGGCAGGTTCAGGTCGAGGATCATCAGATCCGGCGGCTGCGTCCGCACGTGGGCGAGCGCCGCCTCGCCGGTGGACGCGATGTCGACGTCCGCCATCACCTGGCGCTCGAGCGTGTGCTTGATGAGCTGCGCGATGTCCTGTTCGTCTTCGACCACGAGCACGCGGGCCCGGGGTGTCTCCGTCGTCACGCCCGTAGTCTGACGCGCACGGGTTTCCCGGCCATCACGACCCCGTTAAATCTGCGTAACGCGACGGTTGAGCCTGGGGGCCCGGCCGTGCGACGCTGACGCATGACCTCCCGCCGGCGCGTGCCCTGGGTGGCGGCACTCTGCCTCGTGCTCGCCGCCGCCGACGTCCTCGCGCAGCGTGGCGGCGTGCGTCCGTCGGCGGTCGGTGTCAACCAGCCGTACAACGGCCGCTTCACGTTCACGCGCATCCGGTACGGCGGGGCGCTCGGCGGCTTCGGCCGCGGCTGGTCGTCGGCGTGGAACCACGACTATCCGCAAGCCGACACGCACCTTCCGCTGATCCTCGACGCGCTGACCTCGCTCGCGCCGAACCTCCACACGAGCAACGTCTTCGACCTCGAGGATCCGGAGATCTTCCGCAATCCGATCCTGTACCTGTGGGAGCCGGGTTTCTGGCGGATCACCGACGCCGGCGCCGAGCAGCTCCGCAGCTACCTGCTCAAAGGGGGCTTCATCGTCTTCGACGACTTCGAGGCGGAGCAGTGGACGAACTTCGAGCAGCAGTTCCTGCGGGTGCTGCCCGACGCGCAGTTCATCCCGCTCGACCATTCCCACCCGATCTTCCACGCGTTCTTCGAGCTGCCGGCCGTCACGCTGCCGCACCCGACGGTGAACGTGCGCCCGGAGTACTACGGCGTGTTCGAGGACAACGACCCGTCGAAGCGGATGCTCGCGCTCGTCAACTACAACAACGACATCGCCGAGTACTGGGAGTGGTCCGGCTCAGGTATGTTCCCGGTCGACACGACGAACGATGCCTACAAGCTCGGCGTGAACTACTTCGTCTACGCGATGCTGCACTGACCGGACGTGATGTCGGTCCCGAGTACAATGAGCGCGTCGGCGGGGCCGCTAGCTCAGTGGTAGAGCACCTGGCTTTTAACCAGAGGGTCGCAGGTTCGATCCCTGCGCGGCCCACCAACAACAGACGGCCTCATCTCGCGACGCGCCACTCCCGGCACCCTACCGCAGGCACACGATAGGCACACGACCGGCCGGCGGCGCCGGGCGCAGGTCGGCACACTGCGAGCTGTGGCCCACCTCGACTGCGGGTGCGACTCGGTCTCGCCCGATCGCCCTTGGCACGGATGGCGACCGGGTCAGAGGATCTTCGCGCCGAGCGCCGAGAGTGCCAGTTCGGTGCCGAGAATCGCGGTCTGATTGCGGACGTCGAGAATCGGATTGATCTCGACGATGTCGAGCGCAAGGAGCAGGCCGGCATCGGCGACCATTTCGAGCGCCAGATGCGCTTCGCGATACGACAGGCCGCCCTTGACCGGCGTGCCGACGCCGGGCGCAATCGTCGGATCGCACACGTCGAGGTCGAGCGAGACGTGCAGGCCGGCGCCGCCGGCTGACGTGAGATCGATGGCGCGTTCCATGACCGAAGCGATGCCGTGCCGGTCGATGTCCTTCATCGTGAACACATGGATGCCCGAGTCGCGGATCCGCTGCTTCTCCTGCTCGTCCAGGTTGCGCAGGCCGACGATGGCGACCCGATCCGGAGAGACGGCGGGCGAGCGGCGTCCGATGCCCGACAGCTCGGCTGGCTCACCCCCGACGAGCGCGGCGAGCGGCATCCCGTGGACGTTGCCGCTCAGGGTCGTGGCCGGGGTGTTCATGTCGCCATGGGCGTCGATCCAGAGCACGCCGATGGACGACGCCGGTCCGGCGTGCGCATCGGCCGAGGCGGCGACCGAGCCGGCGGCGAGGGAGTGGTCGCCGCCGATCACGATCGGCAGGGCCCCGGCCTCGTGGCTTCGCTGCACCGCGCGGTACAGGTCGCGGCAGACGGCGGCAATCTGATGGACGTACTTCTTCCGCGGGTCCTCTTCCGCCTGCGTTTCAGGGATCGGCGTCAAGAGGTCGCCGTGATCCTGGACGACGAACCCGAGGGCGGCGAGCCGGTCGCCCAACCCGGCGATGCGGACGGCCGACGGCCCCATGTCGACCCCGCGCCGGCCGCTGCCGAGGTCGAGCGGGACGCCGTGGACGTGGACCGTGCGGCGAAGATTCGTGGTCACGGAGCGAAATTATGGCGTGAAACGGGGGCCGCGGACAGTATGTAGACGTCAGAGATAGTGTTAGGATACCGTCGCTCGTATGTCACTGTCCGGAGGTAGCTTGACATATGATCGGGCGGTCGACCTAACCACCTGGAGGCTGCGTGTCCATTCTCGTCCGGCCCGTGCGTGAGCAGCTCGAGCACGACCGCCTCATCCGACACCTTCAGGCCCGGTACAAAGGCAAGCGAAAATTCAACGTCGCGGTGAACGTGGGCGACGAGCAACTGGCCCCCGTCAAGATCGGGCCCCAGACGCTCTATCCCGACCTCGTGCTCACGGACGGACGGAAGCTGGCGCTCATCGTGGAAGTCGAGAGCGGCGAGTCGACGAACAACCTCGAGGCGCTCTACCAGTGGGTCCACTTTTCGCGCGCCCGCGTGCCGTTCCATCTGTACATCCCGGTCTCGTTCTACGAGGCCGCCAAGCGGCTGTGTGAAGCCAATCAGGCCCGCGTCAGCGAGATCTGGACGTACCGTCCCGCGAGCGACGGGTTCGACCTCGTGAAGGTCTACAACGAGAGCCCGTCGGCGGCACGGCAGAGCGCCGCGCCCCGCAGAGCGCCGAACGGCGCGGTAGAGAAAGAGAAGCCAGCCAAGGCTGCGCCTGCGTCGAAGAAGCGGCGGCCCGTCGCCGCCAGGCCGCGGCCGGCGACCCGTCCGGCTGCCCGGGCGAAGGCCGCGGTCAAGGGCCGGACGCCGGCCAAGGCGAAAGCCAAGCCGGCCGCCAAACGTAAGAGGTAGGCGTGCCGTCCATCCGCTATGCGCGCGACAAGCGGGGCTACGAGACGACCTGCGTCGTGCACCAGTATCGCGGCAGCGGCGGCCCGGGGCCGACCCGCGTCCTGTACCTCTTCCGCACGCCGGCCCATGTGACCGTCGGCCGTCGGCCGTTGGACGACGAGTCGCGCGTGGCGCTCGAACACACCCATCCTGACATCTCGTTCGACTGGCAGGGGCTCAGCCGCGACGTGGCGAGCTCGCGCGAGCCTGCCCCGCGCGTCTGGCGGGAGCGCGGGCCCCGAGCCGCCCGCGCGGAGCCGCCGCGCCCGAGGCCTTCGGACGACACGTCCACGCTCGGCCGGGCGCTCGGCGCGGAGCGCGCGGCCCGGTTGCGCGGCCGGTACGCCGAATTGCGCGACCGCGTGGAACGCCGGGCGCGGACGCCGGAAGAGCGTCAAGAACTGATTGCGCGCCTGGCGCGTCTCAACCCTGACGATTGGCCGGATGAACGGGCCGCCGCTGCCGCCGCGGCGACGATCGACGCCGATTGGGACGCCATCCTTGCCGCCTTGCCGCAGCGTCGCCGCGGCCGGCGGGGCGGGCGGCGCCGCGAGGAAACGCCGGGCCAGGCGCAGGGAACGTCTGCCATAATCTCCGGTGAGGGAGACGTCAATGAAGTTTCGGACGATGGCCAGGGGGATCGGCCTGTTCGTGATGCCGGTGCTGCTGGCGACGGCCATCCTGTCGGCCCAGCAGGCGGGGACGGTCTTCAGGGCGACCACTAACTACGTGTCCACGGACGTCGTCGTCCGCGACCGCGAAGGGAAGTTCATCCCCGATCTGCGAGCCGCCGAGGTCACCGTTACGGAAGACGGGGTGCCCCAGAAGATCGAGCGGTTCATCCGCATGATCGGCGGGCGCACGTTCACGGAAATCGCCGCACCCGCGCCGACGATGCGCGCCTCGGAAGGGCTGATCCTGCCGAAGGTGCGGCAGACGAACGATGTCTCGGGCCGGATCTTCATGATCCTGATCGACGATCTGCACCTGCAGACGAGCGACACGCCGCGCATCAAACAGGCGCTCAAGGAAATCCGCGACACGCTGATCCACGACAACGATCTGGTCGGGTTCGTCTCGACCGGCCCGTCGGGCATCGAGATCAACCCGACCTACGACTTCGGCCGCCGGCGGTTCGACGAAGCGATCAACAAGGTCATCGGCGCCGGCATGAAGATCAACGAGATCCTCGACTCGGTGAAGTACGAGGGCAGCAACGGCAACTCCGGTCCGCCAGGGATGCGTCAGAACGCGCACACGGCGTTCCTGACGGCCTACCGCATGATGGAAGAGCTGGCGAAGATCAACGATCGGCGCAAGTCGTTCATCTACGTGAGCAGCGGCTACACGTTCGATCCGTTCCGCGAGGGGCGCTACGCCCGCATCCAGGCCGAGTATCAGCGCGCGGCCGACACGCCGACCGAGTTCACCGATGAACAGGGCCTCTACATCAACAGGCCGATCAGCTCGGCCTACGACGTGGACACGCCGCTCGCCGATCAGTACTACATGCAGAAAACAGAGTTCGCCGAGTCCGATCTAGTCCACGAGATCGCGCAGCTCACGCGGGAGGCGCGCCGGGCCAACGTCGTGTTCTACACGCTCGACCCGCGCGGCTTGACGACGTCTTCCATTCCGATCGACGTGCTCGGGCTGCAGACGCCGGCCGACTGGCGCGACTACATCACCACGCAGACCAACTCGCTGCGGGTGCTCGGCGAAGAAACCGGCGGGTTCTGCATCTGCCAGACGAACGACTACAAGAAGGGCCTGCAGCGGATCGACGCCGAGACCAGCGACTACTACATGATCGGCTACACGTCGTCGAACCCGGATCCGTTCAAGATTCGGCGGCAGATCAAGATCGCGGTGAGCCGGCCCGAGGTGAGCGAGCTCATCTACCGCGACTCGTACACGATTCCGAGGCCGAAGGGCCGCTAGCCCGCCGGCGCCGGCTTGGCGGGCGGTCAGGGCGCGCCTCCCCCAGCAGTTCCGCCGTATCGTCGCGCCAGGCCGCCGCGCGTTCGCCGCGTCAGCCTTGGGCGTGGGTGGACGGCCGGTCGAGGGCGGCCTTCACGCGGCGCGCGGCTTCGTCCAGGTATTGCGGATCGAGCTCGATCCCCACGAAATCCAGGCCGAGCTTCGCGGCGGCGATCGCCGTGTTGCCCAGGCCGAGGAACGGGTCGAGCACGGTGCCGGCCCTCGACACCCCGTGCAGCCGCAGACACTGCTCCGGCACCTTCGGAGGGAACGAAGCGGGGTGGGGCCGATCGCGATCGCGACTCTGAATCGTCTCGTAGGGAATGAACCAGGTGTTCCCCCGGCATCGCCGGCCCGTGCCGCCCGATGCCCACCGCTTCGCATTGGAAGGGTCTTGGTAGGGGACGCCGACGGCCCGGCGGTCGAGCGGCGTCCGGCCGCTCGGCGAGAAATGAAAGATGAACTCGTGGCAGTCGTTGACGAACCGGTCGCTGTTGATCGGTTTGTAGTGGCCGACCGCGACGTCCCGATCGAGCGCGATCCCGTCGCCCGTGGCCTCGCGGTCGATCGCGATCGACTTCACCCAGTGAATCGTGTTCTGAAGGCTGAAGCACCGCCTCGCGACCTGTGCGACCTCCAGGGGGATCCACGGGTCGGTCGGCTTGGCGCCGACGTTGAGGAACAGCGACCCCTGCTCCTGCATGACCCGCGAGAGCGCACGCAGCCAGCGGTCGGTCCAGTTCAGGTACTCGGTTCGCGGCAGGTCGTCCCGGTACGACCGATACCGGATGCCCAGGTTGTAGGGAGGGGAGGTCACGACGACGCCGATGGATCGCGCGTCGAGGTCGGGCAGGACGTCCAGGCAATCGCCAAGGAAGAACCGGAGGCGCGAGCGGCCGAGGGAGAGCTCGACCCGAGGACGAGGCTGGCGCGATGAAACGGCAACGAGGGCCATACGTCATCCATTGTCGGACGTCGGGGCCCGAAAGTACAGAGGGTCGATGTGACCGGACGACGGCGTCGGCCGTCGGCCCGGTTTCAGGAAGCCCGGCCGACCGACGGGTTGGTGAACCCGTGAGCGACGCGGTTCGCGCTGACCGGCTGATTGCGGGTGTGGCCGGTCTGCGCGCAGGACGTGCCCTTTTCTTCGATGTACGTAATCTCTCGCTCGGAGCCGACTTCACGATACCGTCCCGACACGCATCCGCATGTCAGCGTCGTGAACCCGAGCAGCTTCACCAGACTCATAGCGCCTCGCGCGCAAGCGTCCTGCAAGCGAAGTGCCATTGGGGCTGGCGTCGACCGATGAGTCGACGCGATCGAATTCGCGCGCAGTTCAGTGCGAATCAAGTCTTCGGCGCGCGGCCGATTTCTGGCTGGAGCGGGTTGGGTGGGCCTGGCTTGGATGGACGAGACCAACCGCTTGGATCGATGCCGTCGCGGCGGCTCGCGTGGCGTCCTGCCGGCATCCTTCGCGCCGGGATTGTCGGCGCCATTACGGAGCTGAAACCCGGCGCGCTGCCGGCTCGAGGTGAGCGTCCGTTTCTCGTTGAGCATGCTGGACTTGCGTGCTACCATCCAGCCGCGGGTTTCTCGCTCGATTTTCGCACACGCGGACGGCAGAACGCCGTGACACGTAGCAAGAGGCGTCTGGAGGTGTCGTGATCGCGCAGCGTCGACTTCATCGCTTGGTTGTCTCCGGCGTTCTGGGGATGTTGGTCGGGATCGTGCCGGCGGCCGCGTCAGCGCAGACCGCGAAGTCGGGCGCGAAGGTCACGGCGGCCAAGCGCGCGCAGCGCACCAGCCTGGCACGCGCGGCAGCGCTCGCCAGGGCACGCCGCGCCGCGGCCGCCCGTCTGGCCGAGGAAGCGAGACAGCCGCGCTTCAAGACCGACGACGCCGGCAATTTGGTGCCTGACGTCCGGGCCGCGGCAGCGATCATCTACAACCCCGAGACGGGTGACATCCTTTGGGAAGCGAATTCGCACGACCAGCGCTCGATCGCCAGCCTCACGAAGATCATGACGGCGGTGACCTTCATCGCCGACGATCCCGACCTCACCCAGACGGTGAAGGTGACGCGGGCCGACGTGATGCGTGCGTCCACGACGCACCTGCGCGCCGGCGACGTGCTGACGTACTCGGATCTGCTGCACTTGACGCTCATCGCGTCGGACAATGCGGCCGCGCGCGTGCTCGCCCGCACGTCCGAAGGCGGCACCGAGGCGTTCGTCGGCCGAATGAATCAGATGGCCGCGCACCTCGGCTTGACCAACACGCGCTATGCGGATCCGTCGGGCCTGGATGCGCGCAACGTCTCGTCAGCCTACGACCTGTCGCACCTGATCGCGTTCGCCACGTCTGACGAGCGCCTCGGGCCGATCATGCGCACGCAGGCGTACGAAGCCCGGACCAATCGCGGCGTCGTCGCCATTCACAACACGAACCGGCTGCTGGGGACGGAGGGCGTCAACGTCATCGGCGGGAAGACCGGCTTCATTTCGAAGGCGGGCTACTGCCTGGCGACGTTGCTGCAGGTGCCGCAGGGCGCGCCGCTGGCCGTCGTCGTCCTCGGCGCCGCCAACAGCACGCTGCGGTTCGCCGAGGCGCGCCATCTGTTCAACTGGGCCGTGGAGAAGACGTCGGGCCTGCTGAACCGCGCCGCGACCGTGCCGAACCTGCTGAATGCGGCCAGCTCGCCGCTCGTCCAGAACCGCGACTGATCGTCGCCGCGCCTCGCGCCGCTGACGGGCCCCTGCCGGATCCCCGGCTCCGTTCCTTGGCTGATCGTCGTCTCGCAGGTCGTGCCCCGCGCTTGGGCATCGTCATGGTGGCGTCGGAGGTGTCGCCCTACGCCAAGACGGGCGGGCTCGCCGACGTCACCGGTGCGCTGCCGGCCGCGCTCGGCGACCTCGGCCACGACGTCACCATCGTCCTGCCACGCTATCGCGGTGTGTCCTTGCCCGGCGCCGCCGAACGTCATCGGCACGTCAGGATCGGCAGCGTCTCCGAAGACGTCACGTTCCTCGTCGCCGAGCCGGACCGCCACCGGCGCATCGTCATGGTCGATGCGCCGCGCTATTTCGATCGCGAAGGGTTCTACACCCAGGGCGGCCGCGACTACCCGGACAACGCTGAACGCTTCGCGCTGCTGTGCGCCGCGGCGCTCGACTTCGCGGAGTACGAGATGGGCACGCCGGTGGACGTCGTCCATGCGCACGATTGGCAGGGCGGCCTCGCGCCCGCGCTCCTCCGTGTGCTGCCGGAACGGTTCCCGCGGCTACGCCGCGCCGGCATCGTGTTCACGATCCACAACTTGGCGTACCAGGGGCTGTTTCCCCGCGATGTCGTGCCGAGGCTGGAACTGCCATGGTCGGTGTTCACGATCGATACCGGCGAGTTCTACAGCCAGCTCAGCTACCTGAAGGCCGGCATCATGTACAGCGACTACGTGACGACGGTGAGCCCGTCGTACGCGCGCGAGACGCTCGAGCCGGAGTTCGGCGCCGGTCTCGAAGGCGCGCTGCAGGCCCGCCGCGACCGCTACGTCGGGATCCTGAACGGGATCGACACGGCCGCCTGGAACCCGCAGACCGATCCGTACCTTCCGGCGCCGTTCGATGCCGACCACCTGGAGGGCAAGGCCGCGTGTAAACGCGCACTGCTCGAGCGTTTCGGGTTCGCCCAGGGGGACGACCGGATGGCGCGGCCGCTCATCGGCATGGTGTCGCGCCTCGTCGAGCAGAAGGGAATGGAGCTCATCGAGCAGGCGAGCGAACGGCTGGCCGAGTGCGACGCGACCTGGGTGTTCCTCGGTACCGGGGAGGCTCGGTACGAGCAGTTCCTCCGCGACTGGGCCGCGCGCCAACCCGCGCGCGTCGGCGTGCACATCGGGTTCAGCGAGCCGCTCGCGCACCTCGTCGAGGCCGGCGCCGACATGTTCCTGATGCCCTCGACGTTCGAGCCATGCGGGCTCAACCAGATGTACAGCCTCCGCTACGGCGCGGTTCCGATCGTCCGCGCCGTCGGCGGCCTGGACGATACGATCCAGCCCTACACCGCGCGCGCCATCGGTGCGAATGGCTTCAAGTTCAAGGACGCGACGCCGGAGGCGCTCGTGCGAGCGGTCCGGCAGGCCGTGCGCCTCTTTCGCGACAAAGAGGCCTGGCTGCCGCTCGTTCGGAACGGCATGGGAGCAGACCACTCGTGGGCGACCTCCGCCCGGGAATATGTCAAAGTGTACAGACGAGCGCGGCTGGCGGTGGAGAGCCGGAGCGGGCGCTGATCAGCACGAAAGGAAAGGACAACAGTCGCATGGCATCCGAGCACGTCCTGACGTTTACTGACGGCAACTTCGAGAGCGACGTCCTCAAAGCGTCCACGCCGGTCCTGGTGGATTTCTGGGCCGAGTGGTGCGGGCCGTGCCGGGCCATGGAGCCGTCCATCAACACGCTCGCCAGCGACTACGTGGGCAAGGTCAGCATCGGCAAACTCAACGTCGACGACAACCCGAGCATCACCATGCGCTACATGGTCCGGGGCATTCCCACCGTCATGCTCTTCAAGGGCGGCCAGATCGTCGATCAGGTCGTCGGGCTCGTCGACAAGAGCGCGCTGAAGCAGATGCTCGATCGACACCTCTAACCGCGCGTGTCCGACTCCATTCGCAACGTTGTCGTCATCGGCTCGGGGCCGGCAGGGCTGACCGCGGCGCTCTACACGGCGCGCGCGAACCTGTCTCCGCTCGTCATCGAAGGGCTGGACGCCGGTGGTCAGTTGATGATGACCACCGAGGTCGAGAATTTCCCCGGCTTCGAGCAGGGCATCATGGGGCCCGAGCTGATGTCGGCGATGCGGAACCAGGCGGCGCGGTTCGGCGCCGAGCTGCGCGCCGGCATGGCGACGACCGTCGATTTCTCGGTGCGGCCGTTCCGGGTCACCACCGATGACGCGGTCATCGAGGCGAGAACGGTCATCATCTCGACCGGCGCCTCGGCCAAGCTGCTCGGGCTGCCCGAAGAGCGTGCGCTCATGGGCCACGGCGTGTCCACGTGCGCGACCTGCGACGGGTTCTTCTTCCGTGGCCGGCCGATTGCCGTCGTCGGCGGGGGAGATTCCGCCCTCGAAGAGGCCACGTTCCTCACGCGCTTCGCGTCCAGCGTGACGCTCGTGCATAGGCGCGACGCCCTGCGCGGGTCGAAGATCATGCAGGACAAAGCGAGGGCCAATCCGAAGATCCGCTTCGAGTGGAACGCGGAGGTCGTGGCGATCAGCGACGCGGCCGCCGGAGCCGTGTCGGCGGTCACGCTTCGCGACGTGGCGACCGGCGCGGAGAAGACGCTGCCGATCGAGGGGGTGTTCGTCGCGATCGGTCATCGGCCGAACACGTCGCTCTTCGTCGGACAGCTCGACATGGATCCCGACGGATACCTGCTCACCTACGGCGGCGCCAAGACGAACATCCCCGGCGTGTTCGCCTGCGGCGACGTGCAGGATCGGATCTATCGCCAGGCGATCACCGCGGCCGGATCCGGCTGCATGGCCGCGCTCGACGCCGAACGTTTCCTCGAGCACCACGGCCACTGAATCGCCGCCCGCGGCGTCAGGTGGCCGCTGCGAGCGGTCGCGCCGCGAGCCCTCTCACGCGATCCAGCCGCCTCCGAGCACCTCGCTGCCGTCGTAGAAGACAACGGCCTGGCCCGGGGTGATTGCGACCTGTGGCGTGTCGAACTGCACGGTCGCTCGATCGCCGCCTGTTGCGATGACCGTCGCGGGCGCGTCCTGGTGACGATGGCGGATTCTGGCGGTGACCTGGCACGGACCGGCCGGCGGCTCCCCGGCGATCCAGTTGACGCCGGTCGCCTCCAGCGTCGTGCTGCCGAGTTCCTCGCGAGGTCCGACGACCACGCGTCCCTCGCCGCGGTCGAGCTTCAGCACGTAGAGCGGCACTGCCCCCGACAGTCCGAGCCCCTTTCGCTGGCCGACGGTGTACCGATGGAGGCCGCGGTGCCGGCCGAGCGTGCGGCCACCTGAGTCGACGATGGCGCCTTCGACCGCCGGCTCCGGCAGATGCCGGCCGACGAATGCGGCCGCATCCCCATCGGGCACGAAGCAGATTTCGTGGCTGTCGCGCTTCTCGGCGACGAGCAGCCGAGCGCGCGCAGCGTGGGCGCGCACCTCGGCCTTCGTGAGGTGGCCGACCGGAAACAGCGCGCGGGCGAGCTGGTCCTGTGTCAGCCCGAAGAGAAAGTAGGTCTGGTCCTTCTCGGGATCCGCGCTGCGGAGCAGCCGGTATCGCCGCCGATCTTCGTCGTACTCGATGCGCGCGTAGTGGCCGGTCGCGACTGCCGCCGCCTCGAGGCCGGCCGCACGTTCGACGAGCGTGGAGAACTTCAGGTCGACGTTGCAGTGTACGCAGGGAATCGGCGTCCGTCCGGCGGCGTATTCGTCGACGAAGTTGCGGACGACCGTCTGCCGGAACCGCTCCTCGAAATTGACGATGTAGTGGGGAATCCCGAGCGCGGCCGCCACGCGCCTGGCATCGTGCAGATCGTCCAGGCTGCAGCAACTGCCGAACGTCTCCTGTCCGTCGCGCTGGTCGTAGAGCTGCATGGACAGCCCGACGACGTCGTGGCCGGCTTCGACCAGCAGCTGCGCGGCGACCGAGGAGTCCACGCCGCCCGACATCGCCACGACGATGCGCATGTCAGCGCACCAGTGCAGGGCGGCCGATGCGCCGCAGCCGGCTCACGAGACCAGGGAGCACCCGCAGTACGACGGCGACCTCCTCGTCCGTGTTCTCTGGGCCGAGGCTGAACCGGAGGGCGTTGGTCGCACGAGCGAGCGGCAGGTTCATCGCGCGCAGGACGTGGGACGGCTCGAGCGATCCCGACGAGCACGCGGATCCGGTGGAGACCGCGATGCCCTCGAGGTCGAGCGCGATCAGCAGCGCCTCGGCCTCGACGCCGTCGAAGCTGATGTTGGTCGTGTTCGGCAGCCGGCGTCCGGCGTCGCCGTTGATCGTCGTGCCCGGCACGGCGGCGATGATGCCAGCCTCGAGACGATCCCGCAGCGCGGCGACGTGCGACCAGCGCTCCACTCCTGCGGCCGCGCGCGCGGCGGCGACGCCAAGGCCGGCAAGCGCGGGAACGCTCTCCGTGCCGGCGCGCCGCGATCGCTCGTGGCGGCCTCCTGTCATCTGCGGCACGAGGCGGACACCGCGGCGGACCCACAGCGCGCCGACGCCCTTCGGTCCGCCGAACTTGTGGCCGGAGAGCGACACCAGGTCGGCGCCGAGACGCCTGACGGATACTGGGATCCGGCCGACGGTCTGGACCGCGTCGGTGTGGAGCAGCGCGCCGTGCGAGCGCACGAGCGGCGCGATCTCGGCAATCGGCTGCAGCGTGCCGATCTCGTTGTTGGCGTGCATGACGGAGACGAGCGCGGTCGCCGGCGTCATCGCGTCGCGGACGGCGTCCGCCGGCACGATGCCGTCCGCACCCGGCTTGAGGTAGGTGGCGGTCCAGCCGCGACGCTCGAGCGCCTTGACGGTATTGAGCACGGCCTCGTGCTCGATGGCCGTCGTCACGATGTGCCGGCGGCCCGTGGCGTCGAGCGCGTCGGCGGCCCCTCGGATCGCCAGGTTATCGGCTTCCGTGCCGCCGCTCGTGAACACGACCTCGGTGGGCTCGGCCTGCAGGAGCGATGCGAGCGCCGAACGCGCGTCGTCCATAACGGACTTCGCGCGCTGACCGAAACTGTGTATCGAGGACGCGTTGCCGTAGGTGGAGGCGAGATGCTCGGTCATGGCGGCCACGACGTCCGGATGCGGGCGTGTGGTCGCGTTATGGTCCAGATAAATCGCCACGATTTCCCATCGTAGCACCGCGATCCAAGCCTAGACACATGCCACAGCACTTCGTATACTCGCGGTTCAACTCCCCCGGCTGGCCAGTTCGTCCCCCGGCCCGCTGCCTCCAGGAGTTTTTTCGCTTGGAGAACACTCATGTGGAAGCGTGACGAGTCCGTGCGGCCAGCAGCACAGCCAACGCCGCCTGCCCATCCGGTCAGCACTCCCGAGGCCGCGCCCCGGGTCGAACCCACCCGCCACCAGGAGAGAGAAGTCGTGAACATCGGCAAGAGCGTCATCATCAAAGGCGATCTCAGCGGCAGCGAGGATCTGACGATCGAAGGGCAGGTCGAAGGCAAGATCGAGTTGCGTCAGAACGTGCTGACCATCGGCCCCAACGGCAAGATCAAGGCGACGATCTTCGCCAAAGCCGTGATCGTGCAGGGCGAGGTGCAGGGCAACGTCACGGCAACCGAGCGCGTCGACATCCGCGATGCCGGCTCGGTCGACGGGGATCTGTCGGCACCGCGGATCGCGATCGCCGACGGCGCGCACTTCCGCGGAAGCATCGACATGCAGAAGGGCGCCAAGCCGGCGGAGCCGAAGGCCGAGTCGAAGCCCGTGCCGGCGGCGATGCCGGTGTCGGCTGCGGCGGGACGCTAGCCCGCTCGTTCCAGGACGAGGGCACCGTGGCGGGGCTGTTCGGGTGGGCGACGCGGCGGACGACGGCACTCGCCGCGCCGGCTGTGGAGCCTGCCGCCGATCCCAGGATGACCAGCAAAGTCCTGCCGCGTCTGCTCTCGGCTCTCGCGCCGGTGGAAGGGCCGACGCTGCTCAATCTCGGGCCGGTCATCGGGCAGAACATCGCGTTCTTCGGTGACCGGCTGGCTTGCAGGATCTCGATCGAAGATCTGTTCGTGCCGATCGACGAGCAGGCGACGGGTCGGCTCTCGGTCAGCCTGGCCGACACCTTCGAGACCCGGCTGCCGACGGAGCCGGCTGTGTTCGACGGCATCCTCTGCTGGGACGTGTTCGATTTCCTCGACAAGCCGACGAGCCAGCGGCTGGCGTCTCGGCTGGTGACGTTGCTGCGTCCTGGCGGCGTGCTCTACGGCTTCTTCGGCACGCAGGCGACCGACGTCTCGCAGCACACCCGGTTCATTGTCGAGGCGCCGGATGCGCTGCGGCTTCGGCCGGCGCCGGCGCCGACGCTGAAGCGTCACGTGCTCGTCAACCGCGACCTGAACAAGATCTTCGAAGGGCTGTCGGTCGCCGAGTCGATCCTGCTGAAGACCGCCACGCGCGAGACGCTGTTCCGCAAAGCGGCGTAGCGGGCGGCACGGCGCCGCCGAGCGCGGCTCTGCTAATCTCCTCAGCTATGGCCAAGCCGCTGATCGCGTTCCTGACCGACTTCGGAACGCGCGATCACTACGCCGGTGTGCTGAAGGGCGTGGTGCTGTCGATCAACCCCGACGCCGTGCTCGTCGACATCTCGCACGATCTCCCGGTGCACGACGTGCCCTTCGCCGCGCACGAGCTCGCCGCCACCTACAAGTACTACCCAGCCGGCACGATCTTCGTCGTGGTCGTGGATCCCGGGGTCGGATCGTCGCGCCGGGGCATGGCGGCCGACGTCGGCGACTGGCGATTCGTGGCGCCGGACAACGGTGTCTTGACGGCGGTGTTCCAGGAGGCGCCGCCGAAGAAGGTGGTCGAGCTGACCGAGCGGCGGTACGCGCGCCCGACGGTCAGCCGCACGTTCGAAGGCCGCGACCGCTTCGCCCCCGCGGCGGCCTGGTTGTCGAAGGGCGTGCACCTCTCGGCGCTCGGCCGGCCGATCAGCGACTACGTGATGCTCGACTTGCCTCGGCCGGTGCTGGCCGACGCGGTGCTCCACGGCGTGGTCGTGCGGATCGATCGGTTCGGCAACGTGATCACGAATCTCGATCGGCGGTCGTGCGAGAGGCTCACCGACGGCGTCGGCACGCTCCGGTTGACGGTCGGCGGGCGATCGATTGCGCGCATCGTCTCGACGTACGCGGACATCGCGCCTGGCGACGTGGCGGCGCTCTTCGGCAGCACGGATCACCTCGAGTGCGCCGCCAATGCCGCCGATGCCTCCGAGCATCTGGGCGTGCGGATCGGCGACCCCGTCGAGCTGCGCCGCACGTCGTCGTGAGCGGCGCGGCACCGGTGCCGTCCGCGCTGGACCGAGCCGTCGACTGGCTGCGGGCCGGCGGGATCGTCGCGTACCCTACCGACACGTTCTACGGTTTGGCCGTCGATCCGCGGCAGGAGGCGGCGGTGCAGGCGCTGTTCGATCTCAAGGGCCGGGATCCGGCGATGGCGGTGCCGCTGATCGCTGCGTCACGAGCGCAGGCGGAGGCGTGCCTCGGCCGCTTCGATCGCGCGACGGCGCGGCTGGCGGACGCGTTCTGGCCGGGCCCGCTCTCGGTCGTGGTGGATGCACCGGTGCTCGTGAGCGGCCTCGTCCACGGTGGCCGGCGCAGCGTCGCGGTCCGAGTGCCGGCGTCGGCGCCGGCGTGCGCGCTGGCCGAGCGGTTCGGCTTCCCCGTGACGGCGACGAGCGCGAATCGCACCGGCGCGCCGCCGGTCCGGCGTGCGGCGGATCTGGACGCGGTTGGCCGTGATGCGCGTGTGTTCGTGCTCGACGCGGGCGAGACGGCGGGCGGGGCGCCGTCGACGATCGTCGACGCGCGGATGACGCCCGCGCAACTCGTTCGGACGGGCGCGATCGCCTGGGACCGCGTGCTAACATTTCTCGAGGGATGACCCGCAACGTCACGACGTCAGGCGAGCGGCCAAGCGAACGCGCC
Source organism: Acidobacteriota bacterium (assembly GCA_020853395.1). Classification (NCBI taxonomy): domain Bacteria; kingdom Pseudomonadati; phylum Acidobacteriota; species Acidobacteriota bacterium. The sequence continues at coordinate 211,676 of JADYYY010000002.1, read as the reverse complement.
GCCCTCGTCAGCCTAGGCGTGCGCGGCCGCCGCGAGGATCCCGACGTCGCGCTCGACGAGCTCGCCGGCCTCGCGCGCGCGGCCGGAGCCGCGGTGGTGCTGCGCATGGCGCAGGACCGGGATCAGCCAGACGCCGCGACGCTCATCGGCCGCGGCAAGGCCGAGATGCTGGCGCGCGCCTGCGACGAGCACGACGCGGGTCTGGTGATCGTCGACAACGTCATCACGCCGGCGCAGGCTCGGAACCTCGAAGCCATCTGCGGCCGGCGCGTGATCGATCGCACGGAGCTCATCCTCGACATCTTCGCCCAACGCGCCCGGACGCACGAGGGCAAGCTGCAGGTGGAGCTCGCGCAGCTCCAGTACACGCTGCCGCGGCTCGCCGGCAGCGGCGCGGCGCTGTCGCGGCTCGGCGGCGGCATCGGCACGAGAGGCCCCGGCGAAACCAAGCTCGAAACCGACCGGCGCCGCATTCGCCAGCGCATCGCGAGCCTGAAGCGCGAGATCGCCGAAGTGCGGCGGCGGCGCGGCTATCTCGGCGCGCGCCGGCGGCGCGCGGATGTGCCGACCGTCGCGCTCGTCGGCTACACGAACGCCGGCAAGACGACGCTCTTCAACTGGCTGACGGGCGCAGCGGCCGTCGCCTCCAACGCGCTCTTCGTGACGCTCGATCCGCTGCTGCGCCGGATGAAGCTGGCCGATGCGCGGCAGATCCTGCTCGCCGACACCGTCGGGTTCATCGACCGGCTGCCGCACCAGCTCGTCGCCGCGTTCCATGCGACGCTCGAGGAGGTCTCTCGCGCCGACCTGCTGGTGCACGTCCGCGACGCGTCGGCGCCGGATCGGGAGCGCCGGGCGGCGGCGGTCGAGGCCGTCCTCGCCGAGGTCGGCGCGGATCTCGTGCCGGTGCTCGACGTCTTCAACAAGATCGACCTCGTGGACGACGACGCATTGCGTGCGCTCCGGGCCGCACATCCGTCGGCCGTCTTCGTGTCGGCCGCGTGCGACATCGGTCGCGATCCGCTGATCGAAGCGATCGGCGAGCGGCTCGCGATGAACGCGGCACGCGTGCAGTTCGAGTTCGACGATCGGCGCGAGGAGGACCGGCACCTCGTCGCCGAGCTGTACCGGCATGCCCGCGTCGTGAGCCACGTGGCCGATGCCCATCGGATCTCCATCGAGGCTGACGTGCCGCGGAGGTTGTTGCGGCGATTCACGCGTGCGAGGATGCCGGCATGAGCGGCCGGCTCGGCGCGGCGTGCATCCTGAGCGTGCTGGTCGCCGCCGGCTGCGCATCGGCTCCGAAGCGGCCGCCGGCGTCGCTGACGCCTCGCTATCCCGGCTACGTCGAGCCGGTCGTGCCCCAGCGTCTCCGCGTTTCGCCGGCGTTGCGGCAGCGGCACGACCTGGCCTGGCAGTGGCTGCAGGCCGGCGACGAGCGACGCGCGGCGCGCGAATTCCAGGCCGTGCTGAAGGGCGCGCCGGGGTTCTTCCCTTCGATCACGGGGCTCGGCTACGTCGCGCTGGCCGAACGGAACTACAAGGCGGCGGCCACGCAGTTCGCCGAGGCCATCACGGCAGATGCCGCCTACCTTCCGGCCTGGACTGGCCGGGCGGAAGCCGAGATCGCGCTCGGCGACGACGCCGCGGCGATTGCCGCGCTGGAGCGAATCCTCGATCTCGATCCTCGGCGCGAAGGCGTGAAGGCCCGCCTCGATCTCGTGCGGTTCCGGCACGTGCAGACGCTCATCGAACGCGGCCGCGCGGCGCGGCTCGCCGGCCGATCCGACGACGCGCAGCGTACGCTCGAGGAAGCGCTCGCCCTCTCGCCATCGAGCACGGTGATCCTTGCCGAGCTGGTCCAGCTCGAGCAGCAGACCGACGCGCTCGACCGCGCCGAGCAGCACGCCCGGCGCCTGGTCCAGCTCGATCCGGGCGCCGCCGATTCGCTCGCGCTGCTCGCCGGCGTGCTCGAGGGCCGTGGCAAGCTCGGCGAAGCGGCGACCTATTACGGCCGCGCGGCGGCCATCGATCCTCGCGAGGGCTGGCGGTCCAAGGCGGCGAGCCTCCGCGAGAAGGCGGCGGCCGCCGATCTGCCGGAGCCCGTGAGGACGATGGCGTCGGCTGCGACGATCACGAGAGGCGATGTGGCGGCCTACGTCGGCGTGAAGCTGGCCGCGCTGCTCGAGCACGCGCCGCAGCGTCCGCCGCAGGTCGCCACCGACGTCCGCGACCATTGGGCCGCACGTTGGATCCCGCCGGTGACGCGTGCCGGCGTCATGCGCATCTACGAGAACCACACCTTCCAGCCGCGTGCGATCGTGCGGCGCGGCGACTTGGCCCAGGTCGTCGCGAGTCTCGTCGAGCTGGCCGCTGCCGGGCGGCCCGCCGATCTCACGCGGTGGCGCGCGGCGCGCCCGAGGTTCGCCGACCTGCCGGTGACCCACGTCTTCTATCGGCCTGCAGCGCTGGCCGTGACGGCGGGGACGCTGACATCGGACGCCGGGCGGTTCCAGTCCACTCGGCCCGCGACCGGCGCGGAGCTGGTCGGCGCCGTGGATCGCATCCTCCAACTGGCGCAGGGCAGGTAGCTCCTCCGTATGGCGGTTCTCACCGCAGCCAACCAGCTCACGCTGCTGCGGCTGCTGCTCGTGCCGGTCTTCGTGCTCTTCATGTTCTACGGCTGGCCTGGATGGGCACTGCTCACGTTCGCGGTCGCGGGCGCGACCGACGCGTTCGACGGGCTGCTCGCGCGCAAACTCGGCCAGCCGACCACGCTCGGCGCCTGGCTCGATCCGATGGCCGACAAGCTGCTCCTGACGGCCATGTTCGTGATGCTGACGCTGCCGGGATTCGGGTTCGCGAACCGCCTGCCGGTGTGGTTGACGATCCTGGTGCTCAGCCGCGACATCGCGATCGTGATGACGGTCGCGGTGGTGAACCTCGCGGTCAAGCGCCGCACGTTCCGCCCGTCGATGCTCGGCAAGAGCGCGACCGTCGTGTTCGTGATGACCGGCGTCGTCACGCTCTGGGCGAACTATCTCGGCGAGCGATCGCTGCTCGTGACCGTCGGCGTCTATCTGTCGCTCGCGCTGACGCTGGCCTCCGGCGGCGAGTACGTCGTGCGCGTGGCGCGGGAACTGGCGAGCGCGGAGCAAGAGCCACGGCAGTGACGCGGCCACGCGTTCGATCGGGCGGCCGTCTTCTCAGACGGCCATCTTCTTCCTGAAGTACTCGATCGTCGACGTCAGCCCTTCCTCGAGCGGCACCCGCGGTTCCCAGCCGAGCAGCGTGCGCGCGCGCGTGATGTCGGGCTGCCGCACCTTCGGGTCGTCGGTTGGCAGGTCCTTGAACACGAGACGGCTCGACGATCCGGTCATCTCGATGATGAGGCGCGCCATCGCCTCGATGGACATCTCGTGCGGGTTGCCGATGTTCACCGGATCGTTCTCCTTCGACGCCATCAACCGCAGGATGCCGTCCACCAGATCCGTGATGTAGCAGAAGCTGCGCGTCTGCGCGCCGCTGCCGAACACCGTGACGTCTTCTCCGCGGAGCGCCTGCGCGATGAAGTTCGGCACGGCACGTCCGTCCTTGATGCGCATCCTGGGCCCGTAGGTGTTAAAGATCCGGACGATCTTCGTGTCGAGGCCGTGATAGCGGTGGTAGGCCATCGTGATGGCCTCCGCGAACCGCTTGGCCTCGTCGTACACACCGCGGGGGCCGACCGGGTTGACGTTGCCCCAGTAGGTCTCCTTCTGCGGATGTTCGAGCGGATCGCCGTACACCTCCGACGTCGACGCGATGACGAACTTGGCGCGCTTCGCCTTCGCCAGCCCGAGGGCGTTGTGCGTGCCGAGCGCGCCCACTTTCAGCGTCGGAATCGGCCACTCGAGGTAGTCGATCGGGCTGGCGGGGCTCGCCCAGTGGAACACGACGTCCACGGGGCCGTCGATGGAGATGTAGTTCGTGACGTCGTGCTTGATGAAGATGAACTCGCGTCCGAACAGGTGCGCGATGTTGGCGATGTCGCCGGTCAGCAGGTTGTCGATGCCGATGACCGAGTGGCCCTGGTCGAGGAGCGTCTCGGTGAGGTGCGATCCGATGAAGCCAGCGGCTCCCGTGATGACGATTCTCATGACGTCCTGTTCCGGCTGGCTAGGCCAGGCGATGAAGCCCTCGGAGGAGGGTCAGCCACATGATCTTGAAGTCGAGCCTCAGCGACCAGTTCTCGATGTAGTACAGGTCGAATTCGATCCGCTTCTCGAGCGAGGTGTTGCCGCGCCAGCCGTTGACCTGGGCCCAGCCGGTGATGCCGGCCTTGACCTTGTGGCGCAGCATGTACTGCGGAATGCGGTGCTTGAACTGTTCGACGAAGAACGGCCGCTCCGGCCGCGGCCCGACGATCGACATGTCGCCCTTGAGCACGTTCCAGAACTGCGGCAGCTCGTCGAAGTCGTGGCGGCGCAACCAGCGGCCGATGCGCGTGGCGCGCGGATCGTTTTCGCGGGCCCAGATCGGGCCGCTCGCGTCCTCGGCGTCGACCGGCATCGATCGGAACTTGTAGACGGCGAAGGGCTTGCCGTCGAGCCCCATCCGGATCTGCTTGTAGAAGGCCGGCCCGGGAGAACTGCGGCGGATGAGCCAGGCGATGAAGAGGGCGGGAACGAGGCAGGTCGCCAGCACGGTCAGCGACAACGTGACGTCCACGATCCGCTTCAGCACGCTGTTCATCCCGCGCAGCGGGACGTCGTTGACGCTGATGAGCGGCAGCCCGTCCAGGTCTTCGAGCCGCGCGCGCAGCGCGATGAACTGCAGCAGGTCGGGGACGACGTGCACGTTGATGCACTCGCGGGAGGCGACCTCCACGACGCCGAGCATCTTGACGTGTTCTTCGATCGGCAGCGCGACGTAGATGTCGTCCACGTGCTCGCGCGCGCAGATCTCGCCGATGTCCTGCACCGCCCCGAGCAGCGGCAGCCCGCGGCAGCCGACCAGGTCGCCCGTGCCGAAGCGGTCGTCCGCGAAGCCGACGAGCACGAACCCCAGCTCGCGGTGCTCGAGGATGCGATCCGCCACCATCGCGCCGAGATCCCCCGCGCCGACGATGAGCACGCGCCGGAGGCCGATCCCGGCCCGCCACCGGCGCTGGAGCAGATCGCGCACGATCTCGCGCGACGCGTACGTGAACACCACGGTGAAGAGCACGAAGAGCGCCCAGACCGGCCGTGAGACCTCGAGGAAGCCCTGCGCCTTCAGCGCCTGGCTGAGGTGGTACGTGTTCACGTAGAGCGTGCCGGCCACGCCGAGCAGCGTCGCGAGCAGCGTGCCGACCAGCACGCCGAAGAAGTCGTCGATCCGCGTCCGGCCGCGGCGGAGCCGATAGAGCCCCTGGACCTGGAACGCCAGGACCACGAGCGGCGCCGCGAAGGCGGCGAACCCGACGTAGCGAAGAAACGGGGGCGGCGGCTGCGTCACGGCCATCAGGCCGCTCACGAACCTGACGAGATAGGCGGCCGTGAACGCGACGAACGCCGCGATGAGATCCGCCACCACGTAGATGGCGACGAGCAGGCGATTGTGCCGTCTCAACATGGGCGCGGCGCGGCGAGCATGTCGGCGACGGCCAGCCGGAACCCGCTCTCGAAGCGATCGGGCGCGTACGCCCGGGCGCGCGCGGCGAGCCGGTCGGCCGGCCACTCCTGGGCGGCGGCCCGCTGCATCGCCTCGGCGAACGCGCCGGCCGTCTGGTCTGCGACGAGCAGGCCGGTCACGCCCGGATCGATGGTCTCCGTCGCGCCGCCCCGGCCGAGCGCGATGACCGGCCGGCCGCAGGCCAGCGATTCCACCGGCGCGATGCCGAAGTCCTCCTCGGCGGGCAGCACGAGGGCCAGCGCCTGGCGGTAGAGATCCCGCAGCGTGGCGTCGTCGACCGGGCCCATGAACTCCACCGTCGGGCCGGCGATTGCGCGAAGGCGCAAGAGATCGGGGCCGCTGCCGACGATCTTCAGGCGCGCCCCCAGACGGCCGGCCGCCTGGATGGCGACGTCGATGCGCTTGTAGGGCACGAGGGCCGAGACCACAAGGAAATACGACTCCGGCGGCGCCGCGCCCGGCGTGAAGAACGCCACGTCCACGGGCGGATGGAGGATCGACGCCGCACGATTATAGTACCGGCGGATCCGCCCCGCAACGAACCGGGAGTTGGCCACGAACCGGTCGACGCGCGGCGCCGTCGCGCGGTCCCAGCGGGCGAGCCAGGCGAGCACCGGGCGGGCGAGCGCCGAGCCGGCCCGTCCCAGGCGGTCGGGCCCGAAGTACGCGTCGAACTGGTCCCAGGCATAGCGCATCGGCGAATGGCAGTAGCAGAGATGGCGCGCGCGGCCGGTCGGCACGACGGCCTTGGCCGCGCAATGGCTGGTCGAGATCACGAGCGCCACATCGTCCAGATCGAAGCACTCGATGGCGGTAGGGAAGACCGGCAGGTACTGGCGGTAGAGCCGCGCCGACCAAGGCAGCCGCTGCACGAGCGACGTTCGGACCCGGCGAGCCTCGATGAGCGGTGAGACGGCGCCCTTGACGTGCACGAGGGTCAGAAGGTCCGCCTCGGGAAAGATCCGGCAGAGCGACTCGAGCACCTTCTCCCCGCCGCGCATGCCGGTCAGCCAGTCGTGCACGAGCACGACACGGCCCGCCACGGAAGGGACGCTCGCGTCGGCCGCCGCGTCAGGCACGCGCGCCCGCCAGTTCCTCGTAGACCTGATGAATGCGGCTCACCGACCGGTCCCACGAGAACGTGCGCACGCGATCGTGGCCCCGCCGGATGAGATCGGCGCGCAACCCCGGTTCGTTGAGCACGCGGGCCATCGCGTCGGCGAGCGCTCCGGCGTCCATCGGATCGATCAGCAGCGCGGCGTCTCCCACGACCTCCGGCAACGACGAGACGTTCGACGTGATGACCGGGGCGCCCGCCGCCATCGCCTCGAGCGGCGGCAGACCGAAGCCTTCGTAGAGCGACGGAAAGACGAAGACGGCGGCGAGCCGGTACAGCACCGCGAGCGTCGCCTCCGGCACGAAGCCGAGGAACCGCACGTGCTGGTGCAGTTGAAACCGGTGCACGAGCCGCCTGAGGTTCGGGTACTTGGAGATCTCGTCGCCGATGATGAGCAGCCGGACGTCGGTCACGCCGCGGCGTCGCAGGATCGAGTACGCCTCGATGAGCCGGTCGACGTTCTTGTGCGGCTTGATGTTGCCGGCGTAGAGCACGAACGGCGCCGTCAACTGGAACCGCTCGCGCACGCGCGTGATGTCGTCGCCGGTCGGTGGCGTGGCCAGCCGGGTGTCGAGCGCGTTGTAGACGACCTCGACCTTGTCGGCAGGAATCCGCAGGTAGTGGAGGATGTCCTGTTTCGACGCGTTCGAGACGGTCAACACCCGCCGCGCGCGGCGCGCGGCCATCGTCATCATTCCGCGCGCGTACACGGGGGCGACGCGGTTCGGCAGATACTGCGGGAAACGCAGGTGGATGCAGTCGTGGATCGTGACGACGAACGGCGTGGGCGTGAGCGGCGAGACCACGTAGTGCGGCGCATGGAACAGGTCGACCTTCAGGCGCCGGAGCGCCATCGGGATGCTGAACTGCTCGCGCACCGAGTAGTTGCCGGCCCATTCGGGAACCGGGTTGAACTGCGGTGCGAGCGCCCGCAGGTACCCGACGTCGGGTTCCCGGCAGAGCAGCAGGTACTCGTCGTCGTAGTTCTGCCGCGCGAGACAGTGCAGCAGGTTCCTGACGTACGTGCCGATGCCGTAGTCGTGGAGTTTGCGGGCGTCGATGGCGATCCGCACGTCGCCTGATTGTACCGGGGGCGGTTCGAGCGCTCACCCTTTTATTCGCAGCCAGAGGCGCAGGATCGGCGCCCAGGCCGGCAGGTGCTTTTCGTAGAAGGCGAGATGGCTGCGATCGTACACGCGGCGCATCGCGGCGCCGGCGCGCGCCGCGGATCGACCCCGGAGGTGCACGATCTCCGACGCGGGGGTGAAGAGCACGCTGCCGCCGCGGGCGCGGAGAGCCGCGCAGAAGTCGACGTCTTCTTCGTACATGAAGTACCGCTCGTCGAGCAGGCCGGCGTCGATCGCCGCGGCGCGCCGCACGAGCAGGCACGCGCCGCTCACCCAGTCCACGACACGTTCGCGAGCCACGAGCCGATCGATGTAGCGCTGCGCGGCCGGCGAGCCGGCGCGCGCCAGCCGGACGCGCAGCATCTGGAGCGCTTCACCCCATGGCGAGAGCATCGGCCCGAACGACACCTCGGGACGTCCGCGACCGTCGATCAGCCGGGGACCGGCCGCGACGGCTCTCGTCGCCTCCAGCCGCTCGACGAGCCGGTCGATGGCCCCGGCGGCCACCACGGTGTCGCTGTTGAGCAGCAGCACGAGCGGCGCCGTCGCGCGGCGGATGCCGGCGTTGTTCGCCGCCGCGAACCCGGCGTTGCGCTCGAGCGCGATGATCTCGACGTCCGGCCATCGTTGCCCGACGTCCTCGACGCTGCCGTCAGTGGACGCGTTGTCGATCACGATCGTCCGCGCCAGATGGCGCGGCGGGTGCTCGTGGAGCGACGCGAGGCAGCGGCCGAGGTCCTCGCGCGTGTTGTAGCTGACGATGAGCACGTCGGCGGTGGGCGTCATCCGGCGGCCGCCTGTTCCAGCGCGTCGAGGACGACCGCCGCCGTCGTTGCCCACGAGTAGCGCGTCAACCGCTGACGGCCGGCCTGGAGCGCCGCGGCGTGCGCGGCGTCATCGGTCAGGAGCGAGATCAGCGCGTCGCTGATGCGATCGAGATCGTCGGGCACGAGGCACGCGCCCGGCCCGTAGATCTCGCGCGCGACCGGCGTGTCGAGCAGCACCGCGGGCACGCCGTGCGCGATCGCTTCCATGGGCGTCATCGCGAAGCCCTCGTACTCCGACAGGAAGGCGAACACGCGCGCGCTCGCGTAGAGGCGCTGCAGGTCGTCGTCGGTCACGTACTGGCGCCAGTCGACGCGTGGCGCGACGCCGCGGAGGGCCGCATGTGCGCGCACGTCGATGGCCGGCATGGTGCGGTTGTCGCCGACCAGCACGAGCCGGGCGTCCGGCACGGCAGACGAGACCTTTGCGAACGCGTCGATCAGCGTCGGGACCCGCCGGCGATTGAAGATCGACCCGACGAAGAGGACGATGCGCTCGCGCGAAGGAAGCGGCGGAGCCTGGACGATCGCCGGCGCGCCCGGCGACGCCAGGCGCAGCCTCGCGCGTGGAATGCCGATGTGCCGCACGATCTCGGCAGCCGAGAACTCCGAGACGGTCAAGACCGTGCGGGCGGCCCGTGCCGACGCCGAGGTCAACAGCCGCCGGCGCAGCCCTTCCCGCCACCCGAACCATTCCGGATGCGCCATGAACGACACGTCGTGCGTGACGACGACGAATGGACAAACGGTCAGGAGCGGCGCAGTGTAGCCGACGGCGAAGAGCACGTCCGCGTCGATGCGCTTCAGGACTCGCCGGAGGCTGGTCTGCTCCCAGAGCGTGCCCCCCGTTCCGGCCGCGACGTGCCAATCCACCGTTGGCAGTTCGCGCCGCGGGGCGTCTCCGGGTTCCCGCGGCAGGATGACGCTGATGCGGTGGCGGATCGGCGCCGCCACCGTCCACTGATGCAGGACGTTCCAGAGATACCGTCCGACTCCCGTCGGATAGCCGACGAGCTCGCGTCCATCCACGGCGAGGTGCAGCCGGCGCTCAGCCACGCCGTCGCCGGTGCTCGAGGGCGAGCTGCCACGCCTCGCGAAGATGACGGGCGGTGCGCTCCCACGTGAATTGCTCGGCATGCCGGCGTCCGTCATCGCTCATGACACGTCGCCGGCTCGCGTCGGTCAGCACCGTGTGGAGCGCGTGCGCGAGCGCGTCCGGGTCGTCCGGATCCACGAGCCAGCCTGCCGAGCCGACCGACTCGCGGAGCGCGCCTCGATCGGCCGCGATGACCGGCACGCCTGCCATCATCGCCTCGGCCGCCGGGAGCCCGAACCCTTCCGTATGCGAGGGAAGGACGAAGACGAGAGCGCCGGCATAGAGCGCCAGGCGCCTGTCCGGCTGCACGTACCCCGGCAGCTCGACGTGGCCGGCCAGCGGACCGGCCGTCGCCCGCGCGACGAGCGGCGCGGCGTCGGGTCGAGCCCGTCCCGCCAGCACGAGAGGTGGTGCCGCAGGCCATCGCGCCAGCAGGCGTTCGTACGCGTCGAGCAGGACGCGGACGTTCTTTCGCGGCTCGAGCGTGCCGAGGAAGAGGATGTACCCGCCCTCTGCCGGCTCCCGATCGCGTCGTCGCCACCCGGGAGTACCGGGTTGGCACACGGTGATGTGCGATCGCGGCACGCCGAGCCGGCGCTCCACCTCGCCGGCGGTGTGCTCGGAGACGACGACGACCCTGTCGGCGCGATGGGCGTGCCGACGCGCGAGCGCGGGGTAGTCGCGGCGGATCTCCGCGCGCGTGCGCTCCGGGTGGTCGAGGAAGTCCAGATCGTGCACCATCACGGCCTGCGCCGCGCGTTTGGCCGGCATCAGCAGCGGGTGGGCCGACTGGCACACGTCGATCGCCGAGGCGCCGAGCCATTCGACGGGCGGCCATTCGGCGCGATGCCAGAGGGTATTGAGGACACGAACCGGCACCCGCCGATCGATGATGCGTGCGCCGGGAAGCGCATCCGGCGGCACGCGATCCTTCCACGAGGACGAGAAGAGCACGAGCTCTTCGCCGGCCGGAGCCGTTGCGACGAGCGCGGTCGCCACCTGATGGATGTATTCGCCGACGCCGGTCCGCTCCCGGAGCGCGGGTCGGTAGTCGACGAGGATGCGCACGGCAGGCTCCGCGGATGCTATCACGCAGCACCGATGCCCATCGCTGCACACTGCAACTCCTTGCCGTTCAATCGATTGACAGGATTTTTTGACGCATGCTACGGTGAGGAGTTTTTCGACGCGGAGGGCGTCGCTGCATGAAGATAGCGGTCATCGGCACGGGGTACGTCGGGTTGGTCGTCGGCGCATGTTTCGCGGAAACCGGAAACGACGTCGTCTGCGTCGACAAGGATGCCGCGAAGATTCGTCTGCTCAAGCGGGGAAAGATTCCGATCTACGAGCCGGGTCTCGAAGAGCTGGTTCGGAAGAACTACGCCGAACGGCGGCTGGCGTTCTCGACGTCGCTCCCGGATGCCGTGAGGCGCGCGGACGTCGTGTTCCTCGCGGTCGGCACGCCGATGGGGGAAGACGGATCCGCCGATCTGCAGCACGTGCTGGCCGCGGCTCGCGATATCGGGCGGGCCATGAACGGCTACAAGATCGTGGTGGACAAGAGCACGGTGCCGGTCGGCACGTCCGAGCTGGTGCACGAGACCATCACGCGTGAGAGCACTCACGCATGCGCGGTGGTCAGCAACCCGGAGTTCCTCAAGCAGGGAGCGGCGGTCGAAGACTTCCTCAAGCCCGACCGCGTGGTCATCGGCACGACCGACCCCAAGGCGGCCGAGGCCATGCGCGACCTCTACCGGCCGTTCACGCGGACCGGTGCTCCGATCATGGTGATGGATCCGGCGAGCGCCGAGCTCTGCAAGTACGCGGCGAACGCCATGCTGGCGACGCGCATCTCGTTCATGAACGAGATCGCCAACGTCTGCGAACGGTTCGGCGCCGATGTGGACAAGGTGCGGCAGGCCATCGCGTCGGACAAGCGCATCGGTCCCGCGTTCCTGTTTCCGGGCGTCGGCTACGGCGGCAGTTGCTTCCCGAAGGACGTGCAGGCGATCGTCAAGTTCGCGTCGGACCGGAAGTACCGGTTCCGCATCCTCGAAGCCGTCGAGGGCGTCAACAAGCAGCAGAAGCTGAAGCTGCTCGAGTGGGTGGACCAGCATTTCGGGAAGAAGCGCCTGAGGGGCAAGACCGTCGGCGTCTGGGGCCTGTCGTTCAAACCGCGCACCGACGACATGCGCGAAGCGCCGGCCGTGCCGATCATCGAGGGGCTGTTGGCTCGCGGGGCGAAGGTCCGCGCGTTCGACCCGGAGGCGATGCCCGTCGCCCGGCGCATTTTCAAGAACCGGATTGCCTACGCGAAGAACGCCTACGACGCGCTCGCGGGCGCCGACGCCCTGCTGGTCGTGACCGAGTGGAACGAGTTTCGCGAGCCTGACTTCTCGAAGATGAAGCGGTTGCTCCGGACGCCGGTCATTTTCGACGGGCGCAATATCTTCGATCCGCAGCAGATCCGAGCACTCGGGTTCACCTACGCTTCGATTGGACGTCCATGAGTGTGGTCCTCGTCACGGGCGGCGCCGGATACGTCGGCAGCCATGCAGTGAAGCTCCTCGTCGCCGACGGCTATCAGGTCGTGGTGTACGACGACCTGTCGGCCGGCCACGAGCAGGCGATTGAACGCATCGCCGATCAATATCCAGCGCGATCCGTCTCGTTCGTCCAGGGCGACATCCTCGACGCCGGGGCGCTGGATCGCGCGATCGCCGCCTCGCGGCCCGAAGCGGTGATGCACTTCGCCGCCAGGCTGCTCGTCGGCGAGTCGGTGCGGGAGCCCTTCAAGTACTACCGGACGAACGTCGGCGGTACGCTCAACGTCCTCGAGGCCATGGCCCGGGCGGCCGTCTCGAGGTTCGTCTTCTCATCGACCTGCGCCACGTTTGGGGAGCCGCTGCACGAAACGCTCGACGAGGAGCACCCGCAGCGGCCCATCAACGCCTACGGCCAGACCAAGCTCGCCGTCGAGCACGCGCTGCCGCACATCGAGCGCGCGGCGGGCATCCGGTGGACCGCCCTGCGATACTTCAATGCCGCCGGCGCCGACCCCGATGGCTATCTTGGCGAGGATCACCAGCCGGAAGAGCACCTCATTCCGCGAGCCATTGCCGCCGTGCACGGCGGCGAGCGGCTCACCGTGTTCGGCGAGGACTACCCGACGCCGGACGGCACCTGCGTCCGTGACTACGTCCACGTGACCGACCTGGCGGAGGCCCACGTCGCCGCCCTCCGGCGCCTGGATGCGGGCGAGCCGTCCAGGGCCTACAATCTCGGCAGCGGAACGGGGATGTCCGTGCTCGAGGTGCTGAAGGCCGTCGAGAAGGCGGCGGGCCGGCCCGTCCCGCACGATCATGGGCCTCGGCGGCCGGGCGATCCGGCGCGGCTCGTCGCGGCGAGCGATCGGGCCGCGCGAGAGCTGGCGTGGCGCCCGAGGTTCGACCTCGACGAGATCGTCGGTACCGCCTGGCGCTGGCACGCGACACATCCCGATGGGTATGCGACGACGTCTGACGCGACGCGCTGAGCGCACGAGCCGGGAGTGACCTCGCTCCTCCGGCTGCTTCGTTACGCGCGGCCGTACCGGGGCCGGACGGCGATCGCGCTTCTCGCCATGGCGGTGTACGCGGTCGGCTCCGCCTACACGGCCTGGCTCATCAAGGACGTCCTCGACAGCCTGAACGAAGGCCACGTGCAGGCCGTCGCCCTCGTCGGCAGCCAGGTCGTGCTCGCGTACTTCCTCAAGGGCGTCGGCAGCTACGGCTCGACGTTTCTCATGGCGGACGTCGGCCAGCGCGTCGTGCGCGATCTCCGCAACGCGCTGCATCGCCACATCCTGGGCCAGTCGGCCGCGTTCTTCTCCGGCCGTTCGTCCGGCCAGCTCGTCTCGCTGATCACGAACGACGTCAACCAGGTGCAGACGACGGTCTCGGAGACGTTGGCGGACCTCGCGCGCGAGTCGCTGGCCGTCGTGGGGTTCGCCGGCTTGCTGTTCGTGCTCGACTGGCGACTGGCGCTCGTCGTGCTCGTCGCCGCGCCGCTCGTCGTCTATCCGCTCGTGCGTCTCGGGCAACGGGTCCGGCGAACGACACGGCGGGGGCAGCAGGATCTGGAAGCCGTGACGCACCTCGCGATGGAGAGCTTCGCCGGCCACCGCATCGTCAAGGCGTTCGGCGCGGAAGGGCGCGAGTCGACCCGCTTCGCCGCCGCGACCGAGCGGCTCTACCACACGAGCCTGCGGATCACGGCCTCGCTGGCCGGGCTTCCGCCGCTCATGGAGTTCATCGGCGGGATCGCGGCGGTCGGCGCGCTCTGGTACGGAACGAGCCGGGTGAACGAGGGCTCGCTCACCGGCGGGGAATTCGGGGCCTTTCTCGCGGCGGCGTTCATGATGTACCAGCCGGTCAAGAAGCTGAGCCGCGTGAACGCGAGCATCCAGCAGGCGATCGCGGCGTCCGAGCGCATCTTCGGGATGCTCGACACGCACACCGAGGTGCACGAGAAGCCGGGCGCGCTCGTGCTGCCGCGCATGCAGCGCAGCGTCGAGTTCCGCGACGTCGGGTTCGCGTACGGCGATCGCCCGGACGGGTTCGCGCTCCAGCACGCGTCGTTCGTCGTCCGCGGCGGCCAGGTCGTGGCGCTCGTCGGGCTGAGCGGTGCCGGCAAGACCACGCTCGTGAACCTGATTCCGAGGTTCTACGACGTGATCGAGGGCGCGATCCTCATCGACGGCATCGACATCCGCGACGTCACGCTGGCCTCGCTCCGCGGCCAGATTGCGCTCGTCACGCAGGAAACCGTGCTCTTCGACGACACGGTCGCCGCCAACATCGCGTACGGCCGGCCGGAGGCACCGCGCGCGGCCGTCGAAGCGGCGGCGCGCGCCGCCCACGCGCACGAGTTCATCCAGCAGCTTCCGGACGGCTACGAGGCACGGATCGGCGAGCGCGGGCAGCGGCTGTCTGGCGGACAGCGTCAGCGGCTCGCGATCGCGCGCGCGATCCTCAAGGATTGCCCGCTGCTGATCCTCGACGAAGCGACGTCCTCGCTCGACGCCGAGTCCGAGCTGCTCGTCCAGGACGCGCTCGCGAACCTGATGCGCAGCCGCACTACGTTCGTGATCGCGCACCGGCTGTCCACCGTTCGGCGCGCCGATCTCATCCTGGTGATCGAGGGCGGGTTCATCGTCGAATCCGGGACCCATGAGAAGCTGGTAGCGCGAGACGGCGGGGTCTACGCGAAGCTCCACGCGCTGCAGACCTTCGACGATGCGGACCGGGTGGTCGTGAGCGACGTGCGCTGAAGCGGCACGGGAGGAGCAAGCGGACGTGATTCGATCGATGACAGGGTTTGCAGCCGTGCGGCGCGAGACTCCACAGGACGCCGTGCAGGTGACGATCAAGTCGGTGAACCACCGATTCCTCGATGCCTTGATCAAGGCGCCGTCGGCGCTGGCGTCGATCGAGCCGACGTTGAAAGCCCTCGTCCAGCAGAAGCTGGCGCGCGGCCGGGTCGAGCTGAGCGTCGCGGCCGAGACGTCGACGCCGGTCGAGCGCGAGCTGGTGCTCGACGAGCGGCTCGTGGAGCGCGCTGCCGCGGCGTTCGAGCGTGCGCGGTCGCGCGGGGTAGCGGTCGGCCCGCTGACGGCGAGCGACGTGCTGCGGATTCCTCACGCCGTGGAGGTGCGCGTCCGGGCCGATGCCGCCGGGGGAGTCTCGGCCGCGCTCACTGCGCTCCTCGAGGCGGCCGTCATCGAAGCCGTCGACGCGCTCGTCAGGATGCGCGAGCAGGAGGGGGCGTACCTTGCGGCCGATCTCGCGGCGCGGCTCGAGACGCTCCAGACGTTCGTGAGCCAGATCGCGTCGGACGCCAAGGTGGCGCAGCAGCACCTGGAGCTGAAGCTGAGGGAGCGGCTCGCCGCGCTGCCTCCCGATCTGACCGGCGACAGCAGCGCGACCGCCCGCGAGATCGTCCGGTTCGTCGCGCGCTCCGACATCGACGAGGAGCTCGTCCGGATGGGGAGCCACTTCGATCATTGGCGCGCCCTCGTCGGCGCCGACGAGCCCTGCGGCCGCAAGCTGGATTTCCTCGTGCAGGAGATGAACCGCGAGCTCAACACGATCGGCTCCAAGGTCGAGGGCGCGTCCGCAACCCAGACGGTCGTCGCCGCCAAGGCGGAGCTGGAGCGCGTGCGCGAGCAGGTCCAGAATGTCGAATGAGCCGCCGGCCGCACGCGGGCTGCTGTTCGTCATCTCGGCGCCGTCCGGCACCGGGAAGACGACGGTGGTCGCCCGGCTGGTCGAGAGGTTTCCGCGGCTGCACCGGTCGCGCTCTTACACGTCGAGGGCGCCGCGCCCTGGAGAGGTCGAGGGCGTCGACTATAATTTCGTGAGCCGGCACGCGTTCGAGGAGATGATCCGCCGCGACGAGTTCCTCGAATGGGCGGACATCTTCGGGAATTTGTACGGCACGTCCCGGCGCGACACCGAAGCCGCGCTGGCGGCCGGCAACGACCTCGTGCTCGTCATCGACGTTCAGGGCGCCCGGCAGGTGCGGAGCCGGGCGGCCGAAGCGGTCGCCGTCTTCGTCCTGCCGCCGTCCTACGCAGTGCTCACGCGGCGCCTGCGCGGCCGGAATCAGGACTCGGAGACCGCGATCGAGTGCCGGCTCGCCGCGGCCCGGGCCGAAGTGGGCGCCGTCGACGAGTACGACTACGTCGTCGTCAACGACGATCTGGAGCGGTGCGTGGCCGAGATCGACGCCATCGTCACCGCGGAGCGCGCGCGGCGGTCGCGCCGGATCGACGTGATTCGCCGCATCGTGCAGACATTTGGCGTGCTGGAGCCGCCGGCCCCTGGCACGTCCGAGGAGCAGTGAAGATGGAGAGTTCGCGTCCGACCACCCGTCCGAGGAATTCGTTCGAGTTCGTCACCGTGGCGTCCGCCCGTGCGCGGCAGTTGCTGGAAGGCTGCGTGCCGAAGATCGAAGGGTCGCCCAAGCCGGCCCGTCGCGCTCTCCAGGAAGTGGCCGCCGGCAGGGTGACGAAGGTCGAGCCTCCATCGCCGTCGGCGTAGCCATGGCCTTCGTCGCGCTGGGCGTCACCGGCGGCATCGGCGCGTACAAGTCGGTCGAGGTCGCGCGGCTGCTGCAGAAGCGCGGACATCGCGTGCAGGCGATCCTCACGCGCTCGGCGCGGAAGTTCGTCGGTCCGCTGACGTTCGAAGCCATCACGCGCGAGCCGGTGATCACCAATCAGTTCGCGCCGGGCGCGAACGCGGCGATCGAACACATCGCGCTGGCGTCGGCCGCCGACCTGCTGCTCGTCGCCCCCGCCACGGCGCACACCCTCGCCCGGTTCGCGACCGGCCTGGCCGACGACTTCCTGTCGGCGTTCTTTCTCGCCACCCGCGCGCCTGTCGTCGTGGCCCCGGCGATGAACACGAACATGTGGCAGCACCCGGCCGTGCGAGCCAACGTCGAGACCTTGCAGGCGCGCGGCGTGCGGTTCGTCGAGCCCGGCGAGGGCTACCTGGCGTGCGGCTGGATCGGCCAAGGCCGGCTGGCTGAGCCTCAGGACATCGTCGCCGCCGTGGACCGTGTGCTCGCGACGCGCCGATCCCTGGAAGGACGACGCGTGCTCGTCACGGCCGGCCCAACGGTCGAGGATCTCGACCCGGTGCGCTTCATCGGCAACCGGTCGAGCGGCCGGATGGGCATCGCGCTCGCGAAGGCGGCGCAGGAGCGCGGCGCCGAGGTCGTGCTCGTGGCCGGTCCGACGGCGATGGCTCTGCCGGAAGCCGGCGAGGTCGTTCGCGTGCGCAGCGCCCACGAGATGCACGAGGCCGTGATGGCGAGAGCCGGCGCCGTGGATGCCGTGATCATGGCAGCCGCCGTCGCCGATTTCACGCCCGTGACACCATCGACCTCGAAGATCGAGAAGACGGACACCCTCACGATCGAGTTGCGCGGGACGCCCGACATCCTGGCCGATGTGAGCCGCCAGCGCGGCGACGCCCGGCGGCCGGTTCTCGTCGGGTTCGCCGCGCAGACGGGCGACCCCGTCGAGGCGGCTCGTCGCAAGCTCCTCTCGAAGCGGGTCGATCTCATCGTCGCCAACGACGTGACGGCGCCTGGATCCGGATTCGAGGTCGAGACCAACCAGGTGACGCTCGTGGCGCCCGATCACATCGAGGCGCTGCCGTTGATGAGCAAGATGGACGTGGCCCGCGCTCTCATGGATCGTCTCGAGAGGCTGCTGGCTGGCTCGCCGGCTGCCGTGCTGACCCGATGAACGATCGGCACGTGCTGGCAGAACATCTGCGCTGGTGCGCCGACCTCGGCGTGGCCGGGTTCTCACGCGATCGCACATGGCGCGAACGAGCGGAGGTCGAGACGACCACCGGTCATCAGGAGCAGGATGACGACGCCGGCTCGTCGGCTGGGACCGGTGCGCCTGGAGCGACGGCCGCGGACGTGGACAAGGCGCTCGCGCTGAAGGCCGTCCGCGACGATCTCGGCGACTGCACGCGCTGCGTGCTCCACCGGCTCGGCCGGCGGCAGGTCGTGTTCGGCACCGGCAATCCCGGCGCGCGGCTGATGTTCGTCGGCGAAGCGCCGGGAGCCGACGAAGACATCCAGGGCGAGCCGTTCGTCGGACGGGCCGGTCAACTGCTCACGAAGATCATCGAGGCGATCGGCCTGTCGCGCGGTGACGTGTACATCGCGAACGTCATCAAGTGCCGTCCGCCCGGCAATCGGAACCCCGAGCCGGTCGAGGTCGCGACCTGCCAGCCATTCCTGTTCCGGCAGATCGACATCGTGCAGCCCAAGGTCATCGTCGCGCTCGGCACGTTCGCGGCGCACACGCTGCTGCAGACCGACGCGCCGATCTCGCGGCTGCGAGGACGGATGTACGACTACCGCGGCGGCTCGAAGCTCATCCCGACGTTCCACCCGGCCTTCCTGCTGCGCAGCCCGGACAGGAAACGGGACGTCTGGGAGGACATGAAGCAGGTGCGTGCGCTCCTCGCCGCAGACTGACCGCGTCATCGCGGTCGCGGTGCCGGTGCCGGGGCTCGGGCTGCTCAGCTATCGCGTGCCCGAGGACGCCGCCATGCCGGTCAAGGGCGCCAGGGTCGAGGTGCCGATCGGCGGCCGGCGGGTCGTCGGGTGCGTTGTCGATGCTGCCGCGGCGCCGCCCGCAGAAGCCGCGCTCCGCGACGTGCGCGCCGTGCTCGACGCCGGCGCATTCCTCCCCGAGTCCATCGTCGACCTCGCGCTGTGGGTCGGGGAGTACTACGCGTCCGGGCCCGGTGATGCGCTGGCCGTGGCGATGCCACCCGCGGCGCGGCGTGAGGGCGGCCGCGCGTTCCGCACGGCCTCCATCGTCACGCTCCACGGCGATGCCGACGGTCCGCTCGCCGGCGCGCGACAGCGTCAGGCGATCGACATCCTGCGGCAACAGCCGGCAGGACTATCACTGGCCGCGCTGGCACGCGCGGGTGTGACATCGGCGACGATTCGCACGCTCGTGCGTCGCGGGCTCGCGTCCGTCCGTTCCGAGGTCGTGGAACGCGACCCGTTCCAGGCCGCCTCAGCGGAAGACGACGGCCCGTGGGCCATTCGCGCGGACGTCGATTCCAACCGCCGGCTGACGGAGGAGCAGGCTGGCGCGCTCGCCGAGTTGACCGCCGCGGCCGATCGCCGCGCGTTCCACGTGTCGGTCCTCCACGGCGTGACGGGCAGCGGCAAGACCGAGATCTACGTCCGTCTCGCGGCCCACCTGCTCGCCGGCGGCCGCCGCGTGCTCGTGCTGGTGCCCGAGATTGCGCTGACCCCTGCGCTCGCCGGCCTCTTTCGCACGCGCTTCGGCCCGCGCGTCGCGATCCAGCACAGCGGGCTCTCCAGCGGCGAACGCCACGATCAGTGGCACCGGATCCGGCGCGGCGATGTCGACATCGTGGTCGGCACCCGGTCGGCCGTGTTCGCGCCGCTCGATCGGCTCGGCGCGATCGTCGTCGACGAGGAGCACGAAGGCTCGTACAAGCAGGACGAGGTGCCGCGCTATCACGCTCGCGACGTCGCCGTCGTCCGCGCCAGGATGGAGCGCACGCTCGTCGTGCTCGGCTCGGCGACGCCGTCGCTCGAGTCGATGGCCAACGTCCGCGCTGGACGGTACGCGATCGTGCGTCTGACGCGCCGCGTCCTGGACCGGCCGCTCGCGGCGGTCCGCGTGGTGGACATGCGCCGCGAGGTCGCCCGGCAGGGGACGATGGTCACGTTCAGCCAGGCGCTGTTGGACGGGCTCGCCGCCAGGTTGGCGCGGCGCGAGCAGTCGCTCGTGCTCTTGAACCGGCGCGGGTTCGCCACGGTGATCTTCTGCCGCCAGTGCGGCGCCTCGCTCGAGTGCCCGCACTGCAGCGTGAACCTCACGTATCACCGCGCCGCGCGCCGCGCGCGGTGCCACTACTGCAACTACGGCGCGGCCGTTCCGACAAACTGCGGGCAGTGCGGCGGCGAGTTCCTCGAGCACTCCGGGTTCGGCACGGAGCGTCTGCACGCCGACCTGCAGGCGCAGTTCCCGGGCACGCGCATCGTGCGCGTCGATCGGGACACGATTCGGCGCCGTGGCGCCGTCGCGCGCGTGCTGCGCTCGGTCGCGCTCGGCGAGGTCGACATCCTCATCGGCACGCAGATGATCGCCAAGGGGCACGACTTCCCGGCGGTCACGCTCGTCGGCGTCGTCTCGGCCGACGTCGGCCTCGGGCTCGCCGATTTCCGCGCGAGCGAGCGGACGTTTCAACTGCTCACGCAGGTGGTCGGCCGCGCCGGCCGCGGCGAGATCGCCGGCGAAGCCATCGTGCAGACGCTCTATCCGGAGCACTACAGCGTCGTCGCAGCGGCGCATCAGGACTACGCTGCGTTTCTGGAGCGTGAGCTCGAGTTCCGCCGGGCGCTCGAGTACCCGCCGGCGGTGTCGCTCATCAACGTGGTGGTCAAGGGGCGGACGCTCGACGCCGCGATGCGCGATGCGGCGGACGTGGCGAACCGCACGCGGCAGGCCGGCGCGCGGGTGCTCGGTCCGGCGCCCGCGCCCGTGTCGAAGGTGAAAGACGAGTACCGTGTGCAGTTCTTCGTGAAGGGCACCCACCGGGCCGCGATGCGACGGGCGGTCCAGACCGCTCTCGACGCGCGCGCCGATCTCCGCCGGCGCGTCGTCGTCGACGTCGATCCGGTCTCCGTGCTCTGATGCTTGCGTGGACCCTGGGTCCCTTGGGCATTGCGCTGTGAGGGCTCGACGGCCGGAGTCGGCGCGTGCGGCATGCCGACAGGCCCAAGCGAAGGGCCGCTACTGGAGTATCTCGATCGGGACGGGCGTGAAGCAGATGACGAAGACGAACGCCGCGAGGAGCGCGACCACCTGCCGGCGGCGATCGAGCGGCTCGTGCTCGTCCACGATGCGTGGATGGCGGAAGCCGAAGATGAAGGCCATCACCGTCATCATCACGGCCATCGAGACCCAGCTCGAGGAACCGAAGGCCAGCGCCACCACGCCGCCGAGCGTCAGCGCCGAGAGGAGCGTGGCCCGGCGGCCGACGCTCGCGTACATGATGTGACCGCCGTCGAGCTGACCGAACGGCAGCAGGTTGAGCGCCGTCGCGAGCATGCCCCACCATGCGGCCAACCCGACGGGATGGACGTACACGTCCTGACCGTCGGGCAGCACCCCGAAATGTAACCACTCGAGGCACTTCCAGAGCAGCGGTTCGCCGAGGGTGAGGCCGCCGTCGCCAGCCGGGCCGACGTGCGACATCGTGATGCCCCAATAGAGCAGCGGGACCAGCACGACGAAGCCGCCGAGCGGCCCGGCGACGCCGATGTCGAAGAGCGCCCGCTTCGATGGGAACGCCTCGCGAATCCGAATCACGGCGCCGAAGGTCCCCGTCAACGGCAGCGGGGCCGGCAGGAAGTAGGGCAACGTCGCGTCGACGTCGTGATGCCGGCACGCGAAGTAGTGCCCGAACTCGTGCGCGCTGAGGATCAGCAGGACCGGGATGGAGTACCAGAGGCCGTTGAGGAAGACCGGCCACGTGAACAGCGGCAACGGGTTGAGGCCGGCGAACAGCGCCATCCAGGCGGGCGTGAACGACGTCGTGAACAGCGTGAGCAGGAAGAAGACGAGATGCCGGCCGTACGGGTGCTGGAACTTCCGCCGGCGCACTGGAATCCAGGCGAAGGGGTCGGGCACGCCGGGCGATCCTGGGGAACCGTCCCACGACGGAAGGCGACGTTCGGGCTCGGACTGCCTGAAGTCCGTCACTCCGGTGGACCGCCGATGTTCTGGAGCTCCTTGCCCGGCTTGAACCGGATCGTCCGTCCAGGGGGAATCCGCACTTCCTTCCCGGTCCGTGGATTTCGGCCGATGCCGCGCTTGCGAGGTTTGACCTGGAACACGCCGAAGCCGCGCAGCTCGATCCGCTCGCCGCGCATCATGGACGCGCGCATGGCGTCGAACACCGCGTCGACCGCCAGTTCAGCCTTGACTTTGGTGATGTCGGCGAGCCGCGACACTTCGTTGACGATATCGACCTTGATCATGAGCCAGGACGCCGGAATCCTTGTAAGTGACGATAAAGAAACATACTTAGCCTGTCAAGTCGCGCCCCTCTCGCTTGTGGCGTACACTGCGGGCGATGGCGCGCCGCCCGCAGGGCCCCAGCGTGGTGCTGGTCGGCCGACCGAACGTCGGCAAATCTACGCTCTTCAACCGGATTACCGGCAGGCGCCGCTCGATCGTGGCGCCGGTCGCGGGCACGACGCGGGACGTCATCGAAGCGGCGGCCGCCTGGAAGGACCGTCCGTTCACGCTCGTCGACACCGGCGGGCTGTTCGGTGCGACCACCGACCCGCTTCACGACCAGGTCGTCGAGCACGGTCTCAAGGCGCTGGCTGCGGCGGACCTGGTCGTCTTCGTGCTCGATGCGCGCGAGGGCCTCGTACCGGGCGACGAGGAGATCGCCCGCCGGCTGCGTGCGGAAGGTAAGCCGGTGCTCCTGGCGATCAACAAGACCGACGACCGGCGCTCGCAGGGGAACGTGGTCGACTTCTACCGGATGGGATTCGAGCCGGCGTTCGAGATCTCCGCCGAGCACGGCCACGGCGTGTACGAACTGCTCGATGAGGTCGGAAGCCGCCTCCCGGCGGCGTCCCGGCATGCCGCCGAGGCGGCGCCCGACGACACGGCGATCGCCATCGTCGGCCGTCCGAACGTTGGCAAGTCATCGCTCGTGAACCGCCTGCTGCGCGAACAGCGGATGATGGTCAGCGACCTGCCCGGCACGACCAGGGACGCCGTCGAGTCGGTGCTGCGCTGGCGGAAACGTCAGTTCCGCGTGCTCGACACGGCGGGCATCCGCCGCCCAGGGCGCGTGGCCGCTGCCGGTCAGGTCGAGGCGGTCAGCGTCGTGCTCTCCAGGCGCGCCATGGCGGCGGCCGACGTCGTCGTGCTCGTCATCGACGCGACCGAAGGGGCGAGCGATCGTGACGGTGCCATCGCGGGCGAGGCCGAAGCGGCCGGTTGCGGGATCGTCATCGCCGTCAACAAGTGGGACCTCGTGCGAGGCCGCGGGCAGGACTGGGTGCGCGCCTTCGACGACCGGCTGCGGTTCCAGTTGAAGTTCCTCGAGTACGCGCCGATCGTGCACATCTCGGCGCTGACCGGCGAGCACACGCCGCGGCTCATGGAGCTCGTCGACGAGGTGGCGGAGGCCCGAAAACGGCGCGTCTCGACGGCCGACCTGAACCGGTTCCTCGAGACCGTCACCACGGCGCACCCTCCGACGAGCAAGGGCAGCAGGGAAGTGCGCATCCTCTACGGCGCGCAGACGGGCACCGAACCGCCGACGTTCGTGCTCTTCACGAACGTCGCCACGGAGTTCCATTTCTCGTACGAACGCTTCCTCGTCAACCAGCTCAGGGAGGCCTTCGGCTTCGTCGGGACGCCGATCCGGCTGAAAGTCCGCCGCAGAACCCGCACGAAGGCGTAGTCCGGCTTGTTATACTCGGCCGCGCACGTGGACGGCGTCGAGATTCCGAACCGACCGGTCTTCAGAGCGCAGGAAGTTTGCGAGCTCGCCGGGCTGCAGCCGTACGTGTTGCGCACCTGGGAAGCCGAGTTCCCCGACCTCGGCGTGTCGAAGACGTCCCAGGGGCCGCGTCTCTATCGACGCGGCGACGTCGAACGCGTCCTGCTCATCAAGCGGCTGCTGTTCGTGGACGGGCTGACGCTCGCCGGCGCGCGCCGCCGCATGGCCGAGGAAGGGCTGCTGCCGCAGGCGGCGCCCGACGCCGACGCCGACATGTCGGCGCTCGCCGACGAAGCGCTCCGGCAGGAACTGCAGCAGGTGCGCCGCGATCTGCACTGGATGCTGAACGTGCTGTCCGGCGGTGCCGGGCTCGCCGGCGATGCGCCGGATGCCAGCGAACCCCGGCCGGCGCGCTCCGCTGAGCGCGGGCGGGTCAGACCTCACGCGAAAGCCAAGCCTGCCAGCCGAACAGCGAAGGCCAAGGTGTCGCGCCGATGAGCCCGATGTGCCCGACGTCGGATGCGATCCGTCCACGCGTGGGATAAGATCAATGGGTTCGTGGGTCGGGATGTAGCGCAGCCTGGTAGCGCACTTGACTGGGGGTCAAGGGGTCCCGAGTTCGAATCTCGGCATCCCGACCAATAAACACGGGCCTGATTCGACGTCGTCGATCGGGCCGTTGTCGTTCATCGGCCCCGATGTGGGTCCAAGCGCCCTGGGTTTCAGCCGTACGGCGAGCCTGGGTACAGCGTCGCGTCAGGAACCCGGCGCGGCCTTCGTCATTCGAAACACGCGGACCTTGTTGCCGCCTCCCGCGCGGCGCTCCTCCGCGGTCGCCCGGAACGTCGTGTACAACACGCCGGGCGACGTGCGATCCCAGGCCAGTCCCTGTCCGCGAATCGGCAGCGGCACGATGTCCGCCAGCTCGAGCACGGAGCCGGCCTTGGGCAGGCGCATCCGGTAGACCTCCGCCGGATCGTGACCCGTCAGGTAGAGCCACCCGTCCGGACCCCACGAGCCCCCCGAATTGCTCATCACGCCGAGACGGCTCAGCACGGCCTTCGGCAGGACCCAGCCTTCGAGCATGCGGAAGTCGGACGTGAACTTGATCAACTGCGTCGCCGCCGTGCGGCCGTACGGCGCGCCGTCGGGCCCGACCGGCTGATCGTAGTTCGCGAACGTCATCCACCAGGCACCGTCGTGGAAGTCGGCCCAGGTGAGCGAGCCCCAGTTGATGCCGAAACTACGGCTTCCGATGTGGGCCAGGCTGGCCGCGTCCCAGATCTCGAGCGAGCTCGTCATCGGCCACTGCGGGTAGTTCGAGTGGGCCGCATACAGCCGCCCATCCAGAACGACCGCGCCGTCCAAGTGCGTGATCGGCCCGTCGGCTTCTTCCTGCCAGCGCGCGCGGCGGGTCCCCGTCCGCTTGTCGTACCTCGCGATCGCGCGGCTGTCCACCGCGTAGAACGAATCGCGATCGACCGCGACGCCCTGTCCTGCCTCCGGCGCGGCGAATTCGGCGACCAGCGTGAAGGACGCGGCTTGCGCGCGAGCGGGCGGCTGGCCGACGGCCAGCAGCGCGAGCGCTGGACACGCGACGGCGAGAAGCGACGCGGCGAGAGACCGGCGCATCATCGTGGGCGCGGCGATTGTACTGCGCCAGGCGATCGCCAGAGCCCGATACAATGCAGGGCGCGAGGGACCATCGATGTCGCACTACGACGTCGTCGTGCTCGGGTGCGGGCCGGCGGGAGAGAGAGCCGCCATCCAGGCGGCGCGGGCGCAGAAGCGCGTCGCCGTGATCGAGCGTGCGCACGCCGTCGGCGGAAACCGGGTCAACTGGGGCACCTTGCCGTCCAAGACCCTTCGTGAGAGCGCAGTCTTCTTCTATCAGCTCACGAGGCACCGGCTTCACGGCATCCGCTACGACGTCGGGCCCGAGCTGACGGTGGCGGACTTCATGTTCCGCGAGCGCACCGTCGTGCAGCAGGAGCTCGAGTCGATCAACGAATCGCTCCGGCGATACGGCGTCGAGGTGATCAAGGGCCATGGCCGGTTCGCCGGTCCCGGCGCCATCGCCGTCACGCCGCCGGGCGGCGCCGAGACGCGCTCGGTCACCGCCGGTGTCTTCGTCATCGCGACCGGCTCCCGTCCGAACCGGCCCGACGACGTGCCGTTCGACGGCGAGACCGTGTTCGACTCCGAAACCATCTTGCACCTGCCGCGCATGCCGAGGACGATGACGGTTCTCGGCGCGGGCGTGGTCGGCGTCGAGTACGCGAGCATCTTCGCGGCGCTGGGCATCGCGGTCACGCTCGTCGATACGCGCGATCGGCTGCTGCCATACCTCGACCGCGAGATCGTCGGCGCGCTGACGACCGAGCTGCAACGGCTCGGCATCACGTTCATCTCGTCGGATCGCTACGCGCGCATCGATCGGATCGGCGGCACACCCCCGCGCGTGCGGTGTTCGACCCAGTCCGGCCGCGAGCTCGAGGCGGACGTGCTGCTGTACTGCGTCGGCCGTGACGGCAATACGAACGACCTGGGCCTTGGCACGTTGGGCATCGTGCCGGGCAAGTACGGGCTGCTGACGGTGAACGAGCACTACCAGACCACGCACCCGCACATCTACGCCGTCGGAGACGTAATCGGCTACCCGGCGCTCGCCAGCACCTCGATGGAGCAGGGACGGCAGGCCATGCGGCACGCGCTCGGCATTCCCGGGCCAAAGGGCCGCAGCAAGGTGCTGCCGTTCGCGATCTACTCGATCCCCGAAGTGGCCTACATCGGGGAGACGGAGGAAGCGATGATCGCGAACGGGACCGACCACGTCATCGGCCGGGCTCAGTACGAGAAGAACCCGCGCGGGCAGATCCTCGGAGAATCGGGCGGCATGCTCAAGCTGATCTTCGAGCGGCCGGCGCTCAAGCTGGCCGGCACGCACCTCGTGGGGAGCGGCGCGAGCGAGCTCGTGCACATCGGCGAGGCGTTTCTGAGGTCAGGGGCGTCGGCTCACGACATCGCGGAGATGCCGTACAACTACCCGACGCTGTCGGACATGTACCGGCATGCCGCGCTCAAGGCGCTGGCCGAAGAGCAACGGCGGAGCCTTGCCGAACGTGCGCGGGACGCGGCCGCGCCTGCTACGAGCTGACGATCCGGTCCTGCGCCCATCGCGCGAGCCTCGCCATGCCGCGCTTCCAGCGGGACGACCACCGCGTGCGCTCTCGTTGGGCGTCGATCAAGCGCCGGAGATAGTCGCTGCCGTGTTGCGGCGACACGGCGGGCGTGCCGGGCAGGTCCCAGGCATCCTCGAACCCGAACGTCCGCATCACGCCGGCAAGGTCCGGGCGGAAGTGCGCGACGTCTTCCGGCGTGAACCAGTTGCGCCAGTCGCCCGTGCCCTTCGTGCGTTCCACGCGCCGGAGCGAGGGCGGCACCGTGACTCGATGGGCGACGGAGACACCGAGGTAGTCGGCGAGGGCCTCGGTGCGGCCCGCCAGGAAGTCGTCGTAGCGGACCCTGAAGAAGCCGGGGTCCTCCTCGAGATGACGGCAACAGAGGGCGTACCGCTCGCCGAGCACGGCGCGATGGTCCGCGCGGGTGATGCGCTCGACCGCCTCGGAGATGCGCCGAAACGGCACGCTCCGGCCGTCCCGCTCCTTCTGCGCCAGCAGATCGAGCAGGGAGGTGGCCTCCGCGTCGGTCAGCGGCCTCGGGTGGTTGTACACGGCGTACAGCACGAAGCTGACGAGCTGGTCGCGAGGATCCCTGAGGATGACGACCTTGCGGTCGAAGCCACGAAACGAGCGCCAGTTCACGCCGCGCTGCGCGAGGATCTTGGCCAGCACGTGCGTGGCCGATGTCGGACGATACGTCGTCGGCTCGAAGAGATAGCGCGTGCCGGGCGGCATGCCTGCACGAACCGCGTAGAAGAGGGCCGTCGTCCCGGACTTGCCGAGGCCTCCGATTACGGCGTGCATAGGGCGCGCGAACGACGTTCCCTACGCCCGGTGACCATGCGGCCTCTGCGAGGCGCGCGTGCGGCGATGCGTGCGCCCGCTACTGCTCGAGATGGCAGAGATCGCAATCCTGTCGCACCACCTTGGGCTCGGCGTCCTTCGTCTTGTGCTCGTCGGTATGACAGCGGAAGCAGCCCGTGTCGTCGATGTGGAAGAGCTGGTTCGTGTACGTGTCCCACGTGACGTTCATGCGAGGGAACACGTGCTCGGAGTAGAGCCGGATCGCCACCGCCACCGCCTGCTTCGCCGCGGGGCTCGTGCCGAACTTCTCGGTGAGCCTGGCGGCGATGGCCTGCCTCGCGTCCGTGCCGGCGGGGTACTCCGCGCCGAGCGCCTCGACCATCTCGCTCCGGGCGAACGGCAGGGCCGTGTCGATCTCGCGGCGCACGATCGCCTGGTCGACGACCTGGGCCGGCGTCTGGGCCAGCGTGTGTGCCGGCCTGTTGTGGCAGTCGACGCAGTCCATGCGGACGAGCGGCCGACCCTGCGGGGGCGCCGTGACGCCCTCCGCGAAGTACTCGGTCACCTTGCCGTTCTCGGTGACCTTGACGTACGGAATGGTCTTCAGGTCGTCGGCTTCAGCGGCGAACTCGACGACGACGTCCGGCCTGGCGTGCCAGTGGTTCTTGCCCGTGTACATCAGGAGCGTGGTGGTGATCTCGCTGCTGGTCTCGTTGTCTTTGTGCTCGCGGAAGACGCGCTGCACGGTGCGGTCCGGCGCCACGGGCGCATGACAACGGTTGCAGGTCTGGCCAGGCACCGGCATCCGCTCGCGCGGCGACGGGATGGGCCGGTGATAGTTGCCGGTGATCACGCCCCAGAGCTGCCTGGTGCCGTTCATCTTCGCCGTCACGGCGCCGCTCACGCCGGGGCCGACGTGGCACGCGACGCAGTCCACCCGCGAGTGGGCGTTCTGCTCGTGCGCGGTGGCCTCGGGCTCCATGGGCACGTGGCAGAGTCCCCCGCAGAACTCGTTGGACTCGGAGTAGTGGACGAGACCGACGCCCGCCACCGACACGATGGCGAGATTGATGATCGTCAATCCTGCGATCGCCACGAGCACCGTGCGCGTGCGGGCGTCCGAAAGATCGATCGCGGGCCATCGCCAGGCGGCGCGCCCGCGGCGCCGGCGGCGTCCTTCGATCCCGATGCCAATCGGGATCAGCAGCAGACCGAAGAGAAAGCACGCCGGAGCGAACACGAAGCCGAACAGCCCGGCGTAGGGCGACGCCAGCAGGCCGAACTGCTCGAGCGCCACGTAGGCGCAGAACGCGATGACGCTCAGCGTCGTGAGCCACGCGCCGGCGATCGAGACCGGATTGCGGGCGAGCCTCGGCACCGAGTCTCGGGCGTCGTCTGGCGTCATCGCGTCCTCGTCTGGCCGCTACTTCTTCGTCAACGTGCGCAGGTAGGCGACCAGCGCGTCGACTTCGGCCGGCTCGATGTTCTTCGTCTTCAGCGCGTTGGCCATCGAGTCGGTGCCCTTGGGCGGCTTCTCGAGCTTCGCCTCCATCTCGGCTGGATGCGTGAGCCACTGCCGGATCTCCGTGGGAGAGAGCTTGGCGCCGACGCCGTCGAGCGGGCCCTTCTTGCTGCCCTTGCCGCCGATCATGTGGCACTTGTCGCACTTGTACGTGGCGTACAGCTTCTTGCCCTGATCGACGAGCTTCGGATCGGGCGCCTGGCCGAAGACCGTGCCGCCGGTCAGGGCCACGGCCACCGCAACTGCTCCCAGTGTTCGCGTCATGTCGTTCGCTCCTCCGTCAGAACTTGTAGATGGCGCGCCCCCAGAGGGTCGTCGCGGTGTAGGGCAGGTACTGGTAGCCGAGCAAGAGGGCGCCTGCCGGATCGAGCCGCGACAGCGCTTCCGCGTCGAGACTGAAATCCCGCACGCGATACCGCTCGTACCAGGTGGACAGCCCCACGCTCCATCGCTCCGAGAGCGCGTACGTCACATCGATAGTACCTCGCGTCAGGCCGCTCGTGACCGGGGGAAGCTGCGTCGGATCGGGGAGCGACGTCGGCACGACCACCTCTTCCGGCAGCGTCCGATCGACGACGGCCCCGGTCGTGTAGCGATAGAGCCCGCGGGTCCGGCTGTGGTCGGCCCACACCTGCACGTCGAGATTCTGCACCAGTTGCAGCAGCTCGAGATGCGCGATGACCGAGTGTGCCCGGTCCGTCGTGTTCGTGGCCCAGTTGCGCGACGGGTCGTCGAACTGCACCCCCGGGTTCGCCTGCCGCGATCGGGACAGCGACTTGTACTGCTCGAACGAATACGACAGGCCTGCCGTGACGTACTCCGACGGCGCGAAGTCGACACCGGTCGTGTACACCCGATGGCTGTTGTCGCGGAGGCCGAACAGGCTCTCGAGGTAGTCGTCCTTGCCGGCGGCCACCGACGCGTTGACCGACATGGTGCTGAGCGGTGTGAGCGCGAGCTGAATCGTGCCCCGGTCGCGATTGCGCGACGCGATGTCGAAGTGCCGCAGGCCCGGCTGCTCGCCGATGGCGAGCAGCTCGGCGGCGATCTCGGCCACGTTGCCTTCGCCGCGCTTCTGCGAGTGCTCGTACTTCGACCGCAGCGTCACCCACCGATTGCCGATCGAGTCGACCGAGAAGCGGATCGTGTTGTCGTCCGTCCGCTCGAAGATGCGGTGCGTGCGCTCCTCGCGCTGATGCGAGAACCCGACGCCGGCGGAGAAGGCGCGAATCGGCACCAGCCGGACGTCGGCGTCGAACGTCTCGCGCTTCACGCCGAACGGCTCGGTGAGCTGCAGCGCCGGATTCGTGACGCTCGAGATGCCCGAGTCGAACCCGACGCGCTGCGTCACGAGGAATTCCGGCGTGCGGTTGTCGTAGTCGTACGTGCGGTACCGCACGTCCACGTCGACCGTGCGCGTCGGTCGCGAGGTGAACGCCAGGTTGACCGACGAGGTGTTGGCCTTGCCTTCGGTGGTCGGCCGAGCGAGCGCGACCGTCGCGAGCGTGGTGTTCACGGTCATCGGCAGCAACGCGGCGCCGGAGTCGGTCAGGCTCCCGGCCGAGAGGGTGGCGGTGACGCGGGAGCGCCGCGGCAGCTTGTACGACACCATCCCGTTCACGCCGACGAAGGAGTTGCTCGGCGCCAGCGCGGCCCGTCCTCGTGAGCCGGCCGTCGAGATGTCGGTCACGCGGAACGGGTTGTCGAACGTGAGCGACGTCACGTCGTTGCGGAACCACGATCCGGTGTAGCCGCCGCGCACGAGCAGGCTGCCGCGCTGGTACTCGGCGTTCGAGTCGAAGTCGGTCGTCTGGTGCTTGACCGGCGCCAGCGTCTCGACGACCTGGCTGTGGCCGAACGAGCCGCCGAACGGGACGGCGCCGTCGCGGTTGATCTGGCGGACGTTGCCGGTGATCGTGATGCCGCTCGTGGCGATGTACTGGCCGCCGCCGGTGAAGATGTGCCGCTGCGACTTCAGATCGAACTGCCTGGCGTTCTGGACGAATCCGGCGAGCGACGCGGGCTGGGCCTGCACGGCCGACTGGATCTCGTTCGGGATCTCGAGGACGCCGGCCGGCGAGCTCGCCGTGAAGAGCGTCCGGGTCGTCCGGCTCATCAGCATGGGAATCTGATCCCAGCCGGCCCAGATCTTCACCTGGCCCGGGCGGACGATGCGGCCGGTGAACCGCTGATCGCTGCGCCCGAGGTGGTCGGTGCCGAGATCGACGAGCCAGCCGCGTTGCTGCGTGCTGTACCGGCCGCGGTCGAGGAAGAGCCCATCGCCGAGATCGCGATAGCGCTCATAGCGCGCGCCACGGTCCGGACCCGACAGGCTCGTCGTTCGCACGCCGAAGTCGACCGTGCCGTACGTCGTCGGCAGGGCGTCTTCGTCGACTTCCTCCGCCGCCGCGGCAGCGCCGCCGGGCGCCTGCGCGCTTGGCCCGGCCGGCGCCGCGGGCTGCGGTTGGGTGGGGGCCTGCGCCACGAGAACGGCGGGCACGAGCGCGATCGGGATGGTGAGGAGCAGAGCACGGATGCGCATACGACCTCCCGTCACCGGATGAAGAATCGCCCGGCAGGGTGATTCGAGCCGTGAATGTTCGCGTGGCAGGTGACGCACGATCGCGCGTAGACGCGCACGCTGGTGTTGATGAGGGCCTGGTCGTAGATCGTGCTTGGATGCCGCGTCGCGACGTGGCAGCGCTGGCACAGCATCGGCGTCTTCACGACGAGCATCCGTTCGTTGGACGAACCGTGCGGATCGTGACAGGTGACGCAGCCGTCACGGCTCGGCGCGTGCTCGTACAGGAACGGCCCGCGCTTGTCGGCATGACAGGAGGTGCAGGTCTCGGCGATCGAGTCCCCCGTGCGGAGCAGCCGCACGTTCGTCGACCCGTGCGGGTTGTGGCAGCTCGAGCACGCCAGCTTGCCCTCGCGCAGCGGCATGTGCCCCGACCGATCCTGCCGCGCGACCTTGTCGCGATGGCAGGTGGCACAGGTCTCCATCTCGGTCCGTCCCTTGAGGAAGCCCTCTTCCGATTTGGCGCTGTGCATGCTGTGGCAGGCCGTGCACGCCACGTCGCGACGCTCGTGCTCGCTGCCGTCCCAGAGCGCGTGCTCGCCGCGGCTATGGCACGTGGTGCAGATCGCGTTGAGGTCGTCGGCCGGGAGCGTCTTGAGATCCCGCGTCGGCGGCACGTGGTCCGGATCGTCGGCGTGCCGGCTGTTCGGCCCATGGCACGTCTCGCAGCCACGATCCGCTGCAGGAGTGCGCCGATCGTTGCCGAAGTGATGCAGGCTGCGCTCGTACCCTTCACGCGCCTCGTCGTGGCAGCCGAGACAGGACTCGTTGCCCACGTACTGGTCGGGGCCGGCGGCGGCCGGTGATTGCTGAGGAGGATTCTGGGCGGCTGCGGACTTTTCCGGCCCTCGTGGGGCCCGATCGTCCGCCTGCACGCTCACGAGCGCGGCGAGCCAGACGAGAATCGCGCACGCCCACCACGCCTTCCTGCTGAGTCTGACGAGCTTGTTGCTCATACCGTCCCTTCCCGCCCCTGTCGGCTTTCGGGCAGCTTCGAGCACGCCGCTCGACGCAAAGAGCAAGACCCGTGCCCCGGCCAGATCCTCGCGACCGATCGACGCGCGTCATCGCGCGACGCGGCCCGACGTGGACTGGAGGGGGAGTCCAAACGAGAAACGCGAAGCGTCCGGCGCCTTCGTCCGGAGGCGGCGCGTCACTCGCAGCAGTGTAGACGATGCCCTCGCCACCCTGTAAATGGCGACGACGTTGGTCGGCAATGAAGTACCGGAAGCGCGAACGAACCGGCGCGTGAGATTCGCGTTGCGAACTCTAGCCGGTCCGCGACTCATCGTTCCGCACGCGACGCGTCAGTTCGACCGCTGCAGGCGGAGCTCGCCGCGCTGGATGTCCATGGCGACGCGATAGCCGCTGAGGAAGCGGTGCCCGAGGATGCCGCCGACCTGGAACCCGAGCAGCACGCTCGGGGCGCGCAGGTTCAACACGGCGACGCCCTGCTGGCGATACGCGATGTCCTGGAAGTCCAGGTCCACGCCGGGCAGCAGGAACGCGTCGCGATCCAGACCGGTCACACCCCAGACCTTCAACGGGATCTTGCGGCGCGGCGCCATCGCGAGCGCTGTCGCGACATCGGTGCTGATCGACATCAGCTCGCCGCCGGTGTCCACGATGAAGTAGGCCGGCTGCTTGTCGTTGAGCATCCCGCGGATCATGGGGAGACGATAGACGCGCATCGGCAGCGTGAACTCCGCCGAGTCGTCCGGCAGCCGCCGGCCGAAGGTGACCTCCTGGCGGCGGTAGTCGATCACCATCGACAGGCCGAGCGACATCGGCGAGAACGTCTCGTTCTGCCAGTCGGGTACGCCCGGCATGTTGTCCTTGCGAATCGACACCGGGAAGTCGCGCACGGTGAGGGTGCCGAACGTCAGCGCGTCGACGCGCGCCACCGACAACCGCCGCACGCCGGGCGCGCCGACGCCCGTGATCATCGTCTCGGCGATGCCATGGATGTTCGTGCGGTTCGCCATCGCGCGGGTGATGGCCGTTCGCTCGGCGCCGGTGTCGAGCACCATCTCGACCTGTTTGCCGTTCAAGGTGCCCCGCAGGATGATCTTCTTGTTCTTGAGCGTGAACGGCACCGTGTGGAGCGGGGCCGTCGCTTCGTCGTCGATCCGCGCCGGCACGCGGCCGTCGAAGCTCCGCAGGAGCTTGATCTTCATCGCCGCGACGTTGTTGTCGTTGCGAAGGCGCTTGGGCAGCATCGCCACGTACCGCTCGTACATCCGCGCCGCATCGTCGAACCGGTACAGCCGCTCGTACAGCTCGCCGGCGAGCACGACGGGATCGGAGTCGACGGGATCCATCACCATCGCACGCTCCGCTTCCGCGAGCGCTTCGGCGAGCCGGCCGCGGGCCGCGAGCGATCGTGCCAGGCCGAAGTGCGCGCGCGACGACGAAGGGAACCGCTCGAGCGCGGTGTCGTACGCGCCTTCGGCTTCGTCGAACAGCCCATCCGCCCAGAGCGCATCGCCGTAGAGCGTGAGCGACTCGGCGTCGCCCGTCGATGCCCGGAGCACCTCCGCCTGCGACCGGGCGAGCCGGAAACTGGAGAGCCGCAACGCGGCCTTGATCATGCCTTTGAGCGCCCGAATCGCCGCCGGACGATCGGTCGTCGTGACCGCTTTGCTGTAGGCGTCGAACGCTTCGCGGTACTTCGCATCGGCGAACATGCGGTCGCCGCGTTCGCTATCCTGCTGCGCGCGTTCCAAGGGCGTCTGCGCCACCGGAACCGCGACCGCGGCGGCGAGCACGGCCAGAACGATCAAGGCGCGCGGGCCGACGCCTCGACGCCGCAGACGTCCAGTGACGGACGCGAACGTTTGGGCAGCTTTCATGATAGCGAGCAGTATACCCGCGCCTGGCGGCGCGTTGCCCCGGTCTTGTGCGCATCGCCGCCGTCGCGGGGCGGCCCATCTCGAGCTTCGAGCGATGATGCGCGGCGGAGGCTCCGCGCTGTCGTGGGCCTGGCCTGCCGTCTGCCGGGAGGCAAACGTCTCCTCGCCAGCGTGCCCGCGGCAGGCTGGCCACGCCGGCACATCGCGGTGCCCGAGGCGGCCCGCCCGGTCGTGCCGGGCGGAGCAGGCGCCGAGCAGGTATCAGGACGCCCGGGAGTACTTCGCCGCCAGCGCCCTGAGCTGGCCGAGATGGCGCGGTACGGCCGTCGCCGGGTCCTCTCCGCCGGCCTCGTATTCGAGCCCCATGTAGCCGCGGTAGCCGTGCGCGGCGAACATGCGGTACACGCGATCCAGGTCGAACGGCGCGCGCCCGCTGCCGTCGTCGAGCGCGACGGTCGTCTTGATGTGCGTGCTCACGGCGTGCGGGATCGACAGCTCGATCTGTTCGTAGACGCGCGGCGGCCGGAAGTTGCCGATGTCGAGGTTCATGCCGGCCCAGGGCGATCCCGCCCCCGTGACGATCGCGATCGTCTCCTTCGCGTACTCCGTGATCCCGCCATCGTCTTCGACGCCGAGCGTGATGCCGCGCGAGCCCGCGTGCTCGGCGCCTTTCCGCAAGGTGTCGGCCGCGAACGCGATCGCCTGCTCGAGCGTGGCACCGGCGGGCTTCTGTCCGCCGAACACGCGGATGTGGCTCGCGCCGAGCTTCTGGGCGACGTCGACCCATTTCGCGAGGTCGGCGAGCTGCTTGGCCTGCTGGTCTGGCGTCGGCTGCGAGAGCTGCACGCGCGTGCCGATGCTGTAGATCTCCACGCGATTGCGATACGCGAGCTGGCGAAGCGACAGCAGGTACTTGTCGTCGAGGCTCGGCAGCCAGTACACGGTCATGTCGATGCCGTCGATGTCGGTGTCGACCGCGAGCCGGATCAAGTCTTCGTACGTCATCTGTCCGGACTGGAGCGCTCGCTGAAAGGAGTAGGCGACGAGCCCCGTGCGGAACCGCGCCGTGCGCGCCGGCGGCAATGCGCTCTGGGCGCGCGGCCCGACGGCGGTAGCGGCCACGGCCGTGCCAGCGGCGGTGAGAAACCATCGGCGTGTCATAGCGCTCTCCTCGACGGCCGGCGGACGATCCGGCGGAAATGATGCTACACCGTCCGCCCGCCGCCATCGGCGCGAGAATTGGTATTCTCTGGACTCCAGGCTGCCCGTTCCGCGAGGTGCCATGCCGTGAGGCTCTCCGTTCGACTGTTCGCCGTCGCCGTCTTCGTCACGAGCACCTTCGCGCGAGGTATCGGGCAGGACGCCTCGCCGGCACGCACCTGGCCGCCCGGCGTGCAGCCCGTCGGCGAGGCCTCGCCGGCCTTGTCGCCCGCCGACGCGCTGAAGACGTTCTCCCTTCCGCCGGGCTATCGTCTCGAGCTCGTCGCGGCCGAGCCGCTCGTCCAGGATCCGACCGTCATCGACTGGGACCTCGAAGGCCGGCTGTGGGTCGTCGAGATGACCGGGTTCGTCCGGACGCTCGACGCGCCGGAACCCAACCTCGACCCGATCGGACGCGTTGTCGTGCTCGAAGACACGAATCACGACGGCCGGATGGATCGGCGCACGGTGTTCGCCGATGGACTGGCGGTGCCGCGCGGCGTGAAGGTGCTCGACGACGGCGTGCTCGTCGCCGAACCGGGCATCCTCTGGTGGATGCGCGACACGAATCACGATCTGCGCGCCGACGTGAAGGACATCGTCACGCGTGAGTACGGCCGCCGTGAAGGCAGCGTCGAAGGAAACGCCAACGGCCTCTATTGGGGCCTCGACAACTGGCTGCACACGTCGGGCGCCGAGATCGATCTGCGCCGGCGCAACGGGCGGTTCGAGATTCGAAGGATTCCGCTGCGCGGCGAATGGGGCGTCACGCAGGACGACGCCGGCCGCATGTACCGGAACACGAACGAGTCGGCCCTGCACGTCGACGTCGTTCCCGCCGAGTACTACGCGCGCCACGCGTCGCTGCTCCGCACGCGAGGCCTCTACGAGTCGCTCGCGATCGACAACGACGCGCTGAACGACGTGTGGCCCGTGCGGCCGACCCCCGGCACGAACCGCGCGTACCAGCTCGGCATCGACCGGCCGGACGGCACCCTCGCGCGCTTCACCGCCGTCTGCGCGCCGCTCATCTACCGCGGCGATCGGCTGCCGGCCGAGCTGTACGGGAACGCGTTCGTCGCCGAGCCGGCGGCCAACCTGGTGAGCCGCCTGGTGCTGAGCGACACCGGCGCGTTGCTGCGCGCCGAGAAGGCGTACGCGCGCGCCGAGTTCATCGCGTCGACCGACGAGCGATTCCGGCCCGTGTACCTCGCGAACGCGCCGGACGGCACGCTCTACGTCGTGGACATGTATCGCGGCGTCATTCAGGACAAGTCGTCCACGACGACCTACCTGCGCGACTACATCGTGCGCAAGCAGCTCGACACCCCGATCGGCCTGGGGCGCATCTATCGCGTCGTCCACGACACGACGCGCCGCGCCGAGCCGACCGGCCTGGCGACGGCGTCGGCCTCGGCGCTGGTGAAGATGCTGTCGCATCCGAACGCGTGGTGGCGCGAAACCGCCCAGCGTCTGATTGTCGAGCGGCGGGCCGTTGCGGTGGCGTCGGATCTTGCGGCACTTGCGTCGACGGCCGGCGACTGGCGCACGCGCCTGCACGCGCTGTGGACGTTGGAAGGACTCGATCGTCTCGCGCCGGACGTCGTGGTCCGCGCGCTCGACGATCGGTCTCGCGAGGTGCGGGCATCGGCGCTGCGCCTGGCCGAGCGCTGGCTCGCCGATCCTCGAGAGACGCGGGTGCGCGACGCCGTACGGCGCCGCGTCGCCGATGACGACTGGATGGTGCGGCAGCAGGTGGCCGCCTCGCTCGGCGCCATGCCGGGCGCCGACAAGGCGCGCGCGCTCGCGGAC
Source organism: Acidobacteriota bacterium (assembly GCA_020853395.1). Taxonomy (NCBI): domain Bacteria; kingdom Pseudomonadati; phylum Acidobacteriota; species Acidobacteriota bacterium. The sequence continues at coordinate 173,811 of JADYYY010000002.1, read as the reverse complement.
GTGCTGTCGCGCTATGGCACCGATCCCATCATCGTGGACGTCGCGCTCAGCGGAGCCGCCGGCAGCGAGCTGGCGATCGCCGATGAGCTGCTGGCCGGCAGCGACACGCCGGCACGATCGGCCGCCGTGACGATGCTCGCCGCGACGGTGGCGCGAAGCGGCCGGGAGGAGGACGTGACGCGGCTGTTCGATCGGATCGCCAGCGCGTCGCTGACGTCGTGGTCGCGGACGGCGCTGCTGCGCGGTGCCGAGGTCGCGCTCATCGGTGGCGCCTTGCCGGGCACCGCGGCCCGGCGTGGTGGACCGCCGGCGCCCGCTCCGCCGTGCCCGACCTGCCCCGGCGCACGAGGCGGTCCGGGCGGGTCGTACGCGTTTCCCGGCGTCCGCGAAGCGCAGCAGGCCGCGACGTCCGCTCCGGCGGCCGGACGCGGCAGCGCACCGCTGCGCCTGCGGGCCGCGCCTCAATCGTTGACGACGCTCGCCATCGAGTCTCCGGATCCGCTGGCGCCGAGGGCCGCGGCGCTTCTCGGCCGTGTCGAATGGCCCGGCAAGCTCGCCGGCGGGCCATCGTCCGTCGCCGGTCGCCCGTTGACGGCCGTCGAACAGGCCCGATTCGAACGCGGCCGTGAGGTTTACCGGAACGCCTGCCAGGCCTGCCATCAGCCTGACGGGCGCGGTCAGGATCGCCTCGCGCCGCCGCTCGTCGGATCGGCGATCGCCTTCGCCGATTCCCGGATCCCGGTTCGGGTCTTGTTGAACGGCAAAGAGGGAGCGATCGGTCTGATGCCACCTCTCGGCGCGACCATGACCGATGCCGACGTGTCGAGCGTGCTGACCTACATCCGCCGGGAATGGAATCAGGCGGGCGCGCCAGTTGCGCCGGAAGAGGTCGCGGCCGTGAGGGCCGAGACGGCCGGGCGGACGAATCCGTGGACCGACGACGAGCTGACGGGGTTGATGCGGGCGGCGCCAGGCCGCTGAAAATGCGCGGCCCCGGCAACGTGCGCCGGGGCCTGGGTAAGAATCCGCGAACGCGGAACGAATCAGGATGAGATCGTGACGTGCGGTAATGGATGGAAGGCGAGCATTCACATCCTAAGACTGCGCGCGGCGCAGAAAAGTTCCGTTGTCACAGTTTCTTGACAAACAGAGTTCCATGCCGCTTCTCCGGTTCCTTCAGACGCCCCAGCCCGATGCCGACCTGACGCGCACCTACGACGCGATCGTCGTCGGGTCGGGCGCCGCCGGCGGGATGGCCGCGCACGTGCTCACCTCGAAGGGGCTCGAGGTGCTGATGCTCGAGGCGGGCAAGAAGCTCGATCTCGACCGCGAGCTGAAGTCGATGGAGTGGCCGTACGAGCATCCGCGCCGTGGCCAGATGCCGCCAGGTCATCACGCCCTCACGCTCAACGAGTACACGATCCGGCAGCCGCCCTACGGCGCCGGTCAGCCGTACGACAAGGTCTACAACTACATCCAGGGCGGCAATGGTGCCGACTACAGCCGCAACTTCATGGTCGACGAGAAAGACCACCCGTACACGGGCACGCGCTACGCGTGGGTTCGGGCCCGCACGCTGGGTGGCAAGACGACCATCTGGGGCCGGCTCGCGCTGCGTCTTTCGGACTACGACTTCAAAGCGCGACGCCGGGACGGCTACGGCGAGGATTGGCCGATTTCGTACAAGGACATCGCGCCTTACTACGACCGGGTCGACCGCTACCTCGGCATCTCTGGCGTAGCGGAGCACCTGCCGCACCTGCCCGACAGCATCTTCCAACGGCCGACGCGGCTCACGGCCGCCGAGGCGACGCTGCGCGCGAAGATGGCGGCGATGGGACGGACGGTCACGCCCTACCGCGCGGGCGTGACGACCGACGGGCTTGAGCACAACAAGTACAGGAGCCGATGCTTCGGGCGCGGCGCGTGCGCGCGGCGTCCGGGCGGCTGCGACATCCACGCGGTGTTCGACTCGCCGACCGGGCTCATCTACCCGGCACAGGACACCGGCCGCCTGTCGCTGCGCACGAATGCCGTCGTGCGCGAAGTCCTCGTGGACGAGCGTACGGGCAAGGCGAGCGGCGTGGCGTTTCTCGATGCGGAGACGGGCCGCGCCTACGAGGCCCGCGCTCGCGTCGTCGTGCTGGCGGCGTCAACGCTCGAGAGCGCGCGCATCATGCTGCTGTCCAAGTCGCAGGCGCACCCGAACGGCATCGGCAACTCGAGCGGCCACGTGGGCCACAACTTCTGCGAGCACATCATGGGGCCGGGCGTCCGCGGCCTCGTGAAGGACCGCATCGGCGCGCCGCGCACGATCGACGACGGGCGGCCGGGCGGGTTCTACGTGCCCAGATTCCGCAACCTGAAGGAGCGCCGCACGGATTTCATCCGCGGCTACGGCTTCGAGGGCAGCGCGGGCAATTCGATGTTCGCGGCGAGCGACCAGCCGGGCTTCGGCGCCGACTACAAGAAGCGCGTGCGCGATCTGTCGGGCGCCTACATCGAGATGGGCGGGTTCGGCGAAGTGCTGGCCCGCTACGAGAACTACGTCGCTCTCGACCCCAATACGACAGACCGGTGGGGCATTCCGGTACTGCGCTTCCACTACCAGTTCGGCGACAACGAGAAGAAGATGTGCGAGGACATGGCGAACACGGCCCAGGAGATGTTCGAGGCCGCCGGGTTCGAGATCGTGGGCGTGAGCCGCACACCGCTCACCGAAGGGTGGTCGATCCACGAGCTGGGCACGGCGCGCATGGGCTCCGACAGGCGCACGTCGGTGCTGAACCAGTTCCAGCAGTCACACGACGTGAAGAACCTGTTCGTCGTCGACGGCAGCAGCCACGTGAGCGCGTCGTGCCAGAATCCCACCTGGACGATCATGGCGCTCGCCTGGCGCTCCTGCGACTACCTCGCGGAAGAATTCAGGAGAGGACGGCTCTGATGGCGGACGGCGATCGTCGGGATCCTCGGCTCGACCGGCGAGACGTGCTGAAGATCGCCGCGGCGAGCGCGGCGATCACGTCGACGCTCGGCGTGCGGCGTGTGCTGTCGGCGGGCCAGGCCGCGTCTCCACGGTTCTTCACGACGAGCGAATACTCGCTCGTCGACGAGCTGGCCGAAGAGATCATCCCGACCGACAGCCACTCGCCGGGCGCGCGGGCGGCGCGTGTTGCCGCCTACATCGACGGCGAGCTCGCCGACGCCTGGACCGCCGAGGAACGCAACGAGTGGCGCGACGGGCTGGCCGCGATCGACGATCTCAGCCGCCGCACGAGCGGCAAGACCTTCCTCGAGGCCACCCCGGCTGAACGCGTCGCGCTCCTGACCGCCATCGCCTCGAAAGAGGCGAGTCCCGAGAGCGCGGCGGAGAAGTTCTTCGTGACGCTCAAGTCTCGCGTCGCGTTCGCGTACTACACGTCGGAGATCGGCATCCATCGGGAGATGGAATACCAGGGCAACGTCTACCTGCAGGAGTTCGTCGGCTACGACGTCCGAACGGAGAAGTAGGCGCTACCTTCTCGGAAGCGCGAACGCGATGTAGCCGCGCGGCGCGTTGGGATCGACCGGCTTCGCCGGCCCGCCCGGGACGTTCGTACCGACGGCGCCGCCGCGACCTCCGCCAGGGGGCAGCGCGGCGACGACGATGAACTGCCGGCCTTTCGACTCGTAGATCGCCGGCACGCCGCGTGAAGGCCCGGGCAGCGGGCCTTCCCAGACGGTCTTGCCGGTCTCTTCGTCGTACGCGCGCATCTTGCCGTCGTTGCCCGCCATGAAGATCAGCCCGGCCTTGGTCGGCATGATGCCGTTGCGCAGCATCGGCGAGCCCGTGTTCTTCGGACCGCCGGCCGCGATCGTTGCCGGATCGTCGCCAGTGGGGATCTGCCATTTGATCGCGCCCGTGTTCAGGTCGTAGGCCGTCAAGGTGCTGTACGGCGGCTTGGTCGCGAGCGCTTGGACGCCCCATTCGCTGACGTACCGGGTTGCCGGCACGGCGACGCCTTCCGGATAGGCGGCGTTGCCGCCGTTCGCGCCGTTGCCGGGATACCGGCGGGCCGGTGGCGTGGCGCCGGACGCGTTCTGGAGGGCGGGAATCGGCGCGCCGCCCGACGCGACGACCGGTCCGGCGGGAAACGCCGGCGGCGCGGCCCCGCGGCCGGCCGGACCGCCGCTGCCGCTGCTCGCCGCGAGGTAGGTCAGAATCGCCGTCAGCTCGACGTTGTCGACGTTCGGCACGGCGCGCATGTTGCCGTAGCCGCCCGTCACCGTCTGCGCGATGATGTCCTCGCTGTAGCGTTCCGTCACCCCGACAAGGCTCGGGGCATCGTCTTTCGGGTTCTTCATGTCCTCGCCGTGGCACTCGGCGCACCGCGCGTTGAAGGCGGCGCGACCCGCTTCGATGCCGGCGCCCATGGATTGGAACCCGCCCACCTTCTGCCGCACGTCATCGAGCTTCAGGATGGCGACCGCGTCGATGTTGAGGACGTAGACGTAGCCCTTGTCGGGATTGGCGGCCGTCGTGCCCCAGTTGGAACCGCCCTGGTTGCCCGGCATCGACACCGTCTCGCGGAGCGCGGGCGGCGTGAAGAGCCCTTCGTTGCGCATCGCCGGGACGCGCGCTTTCCAGTCGTCCTGCTGCTCCTTGGTGAGCAGCCACGGGTTGATGTCGTCCACGGTGAAGTGCTGACGGCCGAACGGCGGCACGACGGTGGGGAAGGGCTGCGTCGGCCACGACTGCTCGCCCGGCACGTCGGTTTGCGGCACCGGGCGCTCCTCGATCGGCCAGATCGGCTGGCCCGAGACGCGATCGAAGACGTAGAGGAACCCCGTCTTGCCGGCCATCGCCACCGCATCGACCCGCCGGCCGTTGTGGCGGATGGTCACGAGCTGCGGCGCCGAGACGTTGTCCCAGTCCCAGAGGTCGTGGTGGATGTTCTGGAAGTGCCACAGCCGCTTGCCCGTCCTCGCGTCGAGCGCGAGCAGGCAGTTGGCGAAGAGATTCGCGCCGTGCCGATCGCCGCCGTAGAAGTCGTACGTGCCCGACCCCGTCGGCAAGTACACGATGCCGCGCGCTTCGTCGACGGACATCTCGCCCCACGTGTTGGCGCCGCCGACGTACTTGTACGCGTCTTTCGGCCACGTCTCGTAGCCGAACTCGCCGGGACGCGGCACGGTGTGGAACTGCCACACGAGCTTGCCGGTCTGCACGTCGTACGCGCGAATGTCGCCGGGCGGCGACATCCAGCCCTCACCGGGCGCCGACCCGAGGATCAGCAGGTTCTCGAACACCTTGCCGGGGTTCGGCACGCGCACGCCGTACTCGCCGCGGTCGAGGCCCTGGCGCAGATCCACGTGGCCGTTCGTGCCGAACGCCAGGACCGACTTGCCGGTCTTCGCGTCGAGCGCCTGAAGGAACGGCCCGGTCGTGAACAGGATGCGCTTGTCCTTGCCGTCGGTGCTCTGCCAGTAGTTGACGCCGCGCACCGACAAGCCCGGGATGTTCTCGTGGATCCAGATTTCCTTTCCGGTCGACGCGTCGAGCGCGATGAGCGCGTTGTTGCGCCCGGACACGTACATCACGTCTTCGACGACGATCGGGTTGAAGCCGAGGTTGCCGTAGGGATAGAACCAGGCGACCTCGAGCCGGCCGACGTTCGCCTTGTTCACCTGATCGAGGTCCACGTAGTGCGAGCTCGTCGGCCCGCCGAGGTTGTCCCACCACCATTTCGAGCTGCGCGCCGCGGTGAGGGCGCCGGCGCTGACCATCAGGAGCAGGGCGGCAGCGATGCACAGGAACCCGGCGCGGAGCCGCCGGCGTGACCATGAGAAGAGGGCGCTCGACATGTCAGTGGCCTCGTACGGAGTGACAGGCTATCACGCGGCCGGCGATGCCGGAGGCAGCGCGAGCACGACCGTCGGCGCGAGACAGAGCACGCGATAGGTGACCGATCCCATCCGCGGTCCCGTCAGCGACGTCGCGTGGAGGCCCATCACGATCAGGCCGGCGTGACGGTCCTTGGCGATCTTCGCGATCTCCTCGGCCGGATCGCCGTAAGCGACGAGAGCCTCCCGCTTGATCGCCGCGGGCAGGGTCGCGGTCAACTGAGCGAAGAGCGACTCGGCGCGCGTCCGGCGCTCGGCGTCGACGTTGGGCAACGACATCGGGACCGGTACGGGAATGCGCAGCGGTTCGACGACGTGCGCGAAGAGCAACGGCACGTCGAGCGCCTGACAGACGGCGGCGGCGACGGTCAGTTGGCGGGACGCGACCCCCTCGACCGAAAGCTCGACCGGCACGAGCACGGGGCGGCCGGTGCCTTTGAGCTCGTCGAGATCGCCCGGCCCTTCGTCGGCGGCGGGCGTCACGAGCACCGGCACGTCGGTTTCGCGAAGCACGCGTTCGGTCGTCGCGCCGAAGAACAGCTTGCGAATGCCGGTGAGCCCGTGGCTGCTCATGACGACCAGGTCGACGCCGCGGTCGCGCGCGACGTCGAGAATCCGCTGGGGAGCCTTCCCCGTGGTGGCGATGAGCTCGGGCGTGACGGCCCGGCCGCCGCCCAGCGTTTCGTCGACGAAGCGTCGCAGTTCGGTTTCGACGTTGTCCTCGAGCCAGGCGGCGCCCATCTGCAGCTCCGCCACCTCGGTCAAGAGCGGGTCGCTCACGGTCAGGACGAGCAGCGCGGACCCGAAGTGCTCCGCTACCGCCGCGGCGTAGCGCAGTGCGCCACGCGAGGCGGTGGAGAAGTCGACGGGACAGAGGACAGCGGGCGCGTGAGCCACGAACGTCTCCTTCGGAACAGCGGGTCAGCGCGTCTGCGAAAGAACTGCAGGGCGCTCGGGAATAACCCGCGTCCATCGTATCTCGACTTCCGGCTCGGCCGTGGGCGTGTGCGGCATGGGGTTTGCGGCAGATCGCCGGGGGCGCATCATGAGACAGCCCATCAGAGCGTTGACCGCGGCAGGCCCGGTCCTGATCTTCGCCGGCGTTCTGCTGCTCCAGATCCACGAGGCGCCAGGCGTCGTGCACGCGCAGGGCGCGGCGTCGTTGCCCGAGCGGCGCGCGGAGATGGCGCATCATTTCCTGCAGATCACGAAGGTGCACGAGGCGGTCATCCGCGGCGACCTTGCGGCCGTGCGGCCGCCGGCCCGCGAGCTCGCCGAGATCGAGCTGCCTGCCGGCCTCCCGCCGACCTCGCAGCCGTTCCTCTTCCCGATCCGCGTGGCAGGACGGCGCGCGGCAGAGGCGACGAACCTCGCTCAGGCCGCGCGTGCCACCGCGACGCTCTTCGCCGAGTGCGGCGAATGCCACCGTACGGCCGGTGTCCGGCCAGCGATTGCACGGCGGGCCACACCGGACGTCGGCGGGCTCGTCGGCCACATGCTGGAGCACCTGCAGGCGGTCCACTTGCTGGAACAGGGCCTGTTCGTGCCGTCGAGTACCGACTGGCAGCTCGGCGCGGAACGCCTCGAGACGGCGCCGCTCGCCGCCGCCGACCTGCCGCCGGATCATAGGCTCACGAAGGAAATCCGCGCAGCAGAGACCCGCGTGCACAAAGCCGCGGCTCGCGCCGCCGCAGCCGACACCGCACCGGAGCGGGTCGCCGCCTACGCCGTGATCCTCGGCTCCTGCGCCGAGTGCCACCAGCTCCACCGGAAGCTGTGGGGACCGAAGACGCTACCCTGAGAAGGGCAAAGGGCAAAGGGCAAAGGGCAGAGGGCAAAGGTAAAGGGCGAAGGGGAAAAGAGGGGAAAGGGAAAAGGGTGAAGGGTGTGTCCGGCGGATTGGCATCGCCGGGCGCGCGTCGCAGGCTGGCCCACGCAAGCACGCCTCCGCCCCCTGCCCGAGATACGCCACCGGTTGACGCTCGCGGCAATTACGTGCGCGGCGAGCGCGGCGCCGGGCGGTGGTGATGTGCCGGTCAGGACCCGGCGTGCGGCCACCCCGACATCCACGCATCGCACCGCGCTCGCAGCAGCGGCCCCAACTAGCGAGCCCCACGTCGTCGATGACCGCCCCGAGACCTGTTCGAACGGCGCAACCTGAACCAACGGAGCGCCGATTCGTCCTTTGGGCCGTCCGCTTTCCTTGGACCGCCCGTGTCCCGTGGCCGCCCGTGTCCCTTGGCCGCTCTTGTCTTGGGCTCCTTGTCCCTTGGACCCGCCCTTGTCTCTTGGTCACCCCGTGCTTTGAGCCGCCCTTGTCCCTTGGAGCGCCCTTGTCGACCGTCTTGTCCCGTGGCCGCCCTTGTCCCTTCGTCCCCTTCGTCCCTTCCTTTCCCCTCCGCCCTTTACCTCTGCCCTTTGCCCTCTGCCCTTTGCCCTTTGCCCTTGTTGTGTACGCTGACTGCGAGGTTCGACGCATGCGATCCGTGGCGCCGCTGCATTTGCCAGTCGAGGACGATCGTACGGGACGTGTGGTGCTGCGCGACGGCACGGTGGCGGCGATCCGCCCTGCGGACGCCGCCGACGCCGAAGCGCTGACGGCCTTCCTTTCAGGCTTCCACGATCCAGCGCTGCTCGCGCGCTTCTCGCGAGCGGCCGGCCTGCGGCCAGAGCCCGATGGCCGACCACCCGATCAGGCGTTCACGCTCGTGGCACGGCGGACCGTGGCGCATGCGCCGGCGATCATCGGTGTCGGTTCGTACGTCCGGCTCTCGGATGCCTCGGCGGAGGTGGCCTTCGCCGTGGACGAAGCGGCACAGGGGCTCGGGCTCGCCACGGCGCTGCTCGAGCGGCTGATCGTCGACGCCGCCCGTCACGGGATCCACGTCTTTCGCGCGGCCGTGCCGCCACAGAACCTCGCGATGCTCGACGTCTTCCGGCAATCGGGCTTCGAACAGCGCGCCGTCGCCGAGCCGGACCGCGTGCTCGTCGAGCTGACGCTCGTTCCGACCGCGGCGGCCGTCTGGGCGGCCGAGGAACGCGAGCGCGTCGCCACGTCGGCGTCGATGCGCCGCGTGCTGTGTCCCCGGAGTGTCGCGGTGATCGGCGTCTCCCGCAGCCCGTCGTCGATCGGCCGCCGGGTGTTCGACGCGATTGTGCGCGGCGGCTTCAAGGGATCGACGTACCCGATCGCCCGATCGGCCGACGCCGTCGCCGGCATGCGCGCCCACACGTCGATCGGCGACATCGGCGCGCCAGTGGACGTTGCGATCATCGCGGTGCCGTACACGTCGGTGCCGTCGGTCGTGGACGAGTGCGCGGCAGCAGGGGTGAAGGGGCTGGTCGTCATCAGCGCCGGCTTCGCGGAAGCCGGCGCCGAGGGCCGCCGCCGCCAGGCGGCGTTGCTCGACCAGGTCCGCGGCTACGGCATGCGCATGGTCGGCCCGAACTGCATGGGCATCATGAACGCGCGCCCCGACGTCTCGCTCAACGCGTCGTTCTCGCCGCTCTTTCCGCCGGCCGGCCGCCTCGCCCTGCTGTCCCAGAGCGGCGCCCTCGGGGTGATCGTCCTGGCGCTCGCCGCCGAACGGCAGCTCGGCCTCTCGACGTTCGTCAGCGTCGGCAACAAGGCCGACATCTCGGGCAACGACCTGCTGCAGTATTGGGAGGCGGATCCCGAGACGTCGGTGATCGCGTTGTACCTCGAGTCGTTCGGCAACCCGCAGCGGTTCGGCCGGATCGCCCGCCGCGTCTCGCGCCGCAAGCCCATCGTCGCCGTCAAGGCCGGGCGCACGTTGGCCGGTTCGCGCGCGGCCGGCAGTCATACCGCTGCGCTGGCGGCCAACGACGCGGCTGTCACGGCGCTCTTCCGGCAGACCGGGGTGATTCGGGCCGAGACCACGGACGATTTGCTCGATATCGCGACGTGCCTCGAGGCGCAGCCGCTTCCTGCCGGACCGCGCGTCGGCATCGTGACGAACGCGGGCGGCCCCGGTATCCTCGCGGCCGATGCCTGCACCGCGGCAGGCCTGACGGTGCCGGAGCTCGGCGCCGCGACCCGCGAGGTGTTCCGCGCGTTCCTTCCTCCCGAGGCGGGCATCTCGAATCCGGTCGACATGATCGCGACAGCCGGTGCCGACGAGTACCGGCGCGCGGTCGAGACGATGCTGACGAGCCCCGACGTCGACGCCTTGCTCGTGCTCTACACGTCGCTCGACGAGTCGTCGATGCCGGCCGTTCTGGCCGCCATCGAAGCCGGCGTGATCGAGGCCAGGTCGAAGGAAGGCGCCGCCAGGCCGGTGGTCGCTTGCGTCATGGCGGCCGGACCCAAGCCGGCCCTGCGCGCCGGCGACGAGCGTATCCCGCTCTACGTGTTTCCGGAGAACGCGGCGCGCGCGCTCGGCAAGGTCGCCGCGTACGCCGCCTGGCGCCAGGCGCCACCCGGCGTGTTCTGGGACTACCCGGATCTCGATCGGCAGACGGCGCGAGCCGTGTGCCGTGACGCGGCCGCCGGTCGCGGTGCCGGATGGTTGTCTCAGGACGAGATGCGAACGGTGGCGCGCGCGGCGGGCATTCCGATGATCGCGACCGTGCTCGCGCACACGGCGGAGGAGGCGCGAGCGCAGGCCGTGACGCTCGGCCTGCCGCTCGTCGCGAAGATGAGCGCGGTCGGCGTCGTCCACAAGACCGAGGTCGGCGGCGTGATCACGAATCTCGCTTCGGTTGAGGACGTGGCGACCGCGTTCGAGACGTTGGCCGGACGGGCTCGGGCGCACGGCCTGCAATTCGAGGGCGTCGTGCTCCAGCCGATGATCGAGCAAGGCGTCGAGACCATCGTGGGGATGATTCGCGATCCGCTGTTCGGCCCGCTCGTCGGCTTCGGTCTGGGGGGCACGAGCGTCGAGGTGCTCGGCGACGTCCAGTTCCGGCTATCGCCGCTGACGGATCGGGACGTCGCCTCGCTCGTGGACGAGACGCGGGCCGGTCGTCTGCTGGCGGGCTACCGCGGCCGGCCGGCAGCCGACCGTGCCGCCGTCGAGGAGCTCGTCGCCAGGGTGTCGCTCCTGGCCGAGGCGGTGCCCGAGATCGCGGAGCTCGACCTCAACCCGGTGCTCGTTCTGCCAGACGGGCAGGGCTGCCGCGTGGTGGATGCGCGAATCCGCGTGGCCGCCGTGGCCGGCGCGTGAGGCGCTGGCGCTAGTCGGTCTTCGGCGACGAGCGCCGGGCAGCCGCCGGTCGCGATGCAGTACCTGCCGCCGGCACCGTGAGCACTGGAACGGGGGAGTGGCGGACCACGCGATCGGCGACGCTCCCGAGCAGCCACCGGCCAGCCAGGCCGCGTCCGTGCGTGCCCATGACGATCATGTCGACGGGATGCCGCTTGACGTAGTCGAGGATCTCCTCGACGGCGCCTCCGCGGGCGGTCGAGGTCCGGACGCGGCCCGCGAGCGGGCCGGATGTCGGGACGAGCGCCTTGAGCTGCTTCTTGGCGGACTCCTCCGACTGGGCCAGCATGTCGGCGATCCGCAGCGCAAAGGCCTCCGCTCCCCAGGGATCCGAGATGAACGGGTTGGCCACGACGTGCAGGACGTGGAGGCGGCACTTCAAACCGGCCGCGAGATTGCCGGCGTACTTGAACGCCGCGGCCGACGCATCGCTGAAGTCCGTGGGAACCAGAATCGTGCGAATCTTCGCCATCGAGATACCTCGTCGCCGCTGCCGCGGTCTCGGAATGAGATCGCGGACGCGTCCTCAGCGGCGCGCTCACACGCGCGCCAGATATACAACGGGATCGCCCTCGAACGCGAGGGGCGTCTCGCCGCCGCGCCCTTCTCAGAGTGCCGGCGGTATCATTCTCGTCCGTGAGCGACTTGTCGGAGACCACCGCGACCGCTGAGACGCACCCGCTCCTTGCCGCCGTCCTCGCCTACTCGGAGGACGCGATTCTGACGCTCGACGCCGACCGTCGCATCGCGCGCTGGAGCCAGGGCGCCATCGGGACGTACGGATTCGGCGCCGCGGAGGTCATCGGCCAGCCCTTCACGATGCTCGTGCCCGACGCTCATCGAGCCGAGCACGAGCGGGTGCTCGATCAGCTCTCAGCGCGGCGCCCCGAGATCTCGCTCGAGACCGTGCATCTCACGCGGCGGGGCGCGGCGGTCCAGGTCGCCGTCTCGTTGTCGCGGCTGCCTGCCGCCGGCGGCGCGCCGGCCGGCGTCGCCGTCATCGTGCGCGACATCAGCGACGAACGCCGCGCGGCCCGCGCCATGCGCGCGAGCGAGGCGCGGTGGCGCGCCATCATCGAATCGGCCGTCGACGGTATCGTCGTCTGCGATCGGAGGGGCCGCATCGAGTCGTTCAACCCTGGCGCGGAGCGGTTGTTCGGCTACCGCGCCGACGACGTGATTGGCCGCAACGTGTCGATGCTGATGCCGGAGCCCTACGCGTTGGAGCACGACGCCTACATGGCGCGCTACCTCCGGACCCGGCAGCCGCGCATCATCGGCATCGGCCGAGAGGTGACCGGCCGCCGGCGCGATGGATCGACCTTCCCGATTCACCTCTCGGTGGGCGAGGCCATCATCGACGGCGAGAGCAAGTTCACCGGCATCGTGCGCGACCTGACGGATCGCGTGGCGATGGAGATGAAGCTGCGGCAGGAGTCCGGCCTCGCGCGCGTCGGCGAGCTCGCCGCCGTGCTCGCGCACGAAGTGAAGAACCCGCTGGCCGCCGTGAGCGGCGCCGTCCAGATGCTCGCGACCTACCTGCCGCCCGGCGGCGAGGAGCAGCAGGTCGTCAAGGAAGTGCTGCAGCGCGTCGACGTGCTGAACAAGCTCATGAGCGACATGCTGCTGTTCGCCAGGCCGCCCCAGCCGGTGGTGCAGGCGATCGACGTCGGCGACCTGCTCCAGGGCGCCCTGGCGTTCTTCAGGAGCGACCCGCAGGCGCAGCAGTTGAACATCCACGTGGAGCCCACGGCCGGCACCGTGCTGGCGGATCCCCAGTTGATGAAGATCGCGCTGCAGAACCTGCTGATCAACGCCGGCCATGCGATGCGTGGGCGCGGCGATCTCACGCTCCGCACGACGACCTCCGACGGCCGGCTGCACATCGACGTCATCGATCACGGCCCCGGCATCCCGCCGGAGAACCGCGAGCGGGTGTTCACGCCCTTCTTCACGACCAAGAGCCGAGGCACCGGCCTGGGCCTGCCGACGGTGCGCCGCATCGCCGAATCGCACCGCGGCACGGTCGAGATCCTGGAATCCGGTCCCGACGGCACCACGATCCGGCTCAGCCTGCCGCTGGCGGATTGATCGCGCGTCGTCGGCCGCCGTGCGCGCTGGCCTGCGCCGGCGCGTCAGTTCGTCTCCGGCGCCTCGAGCTTGAACTTCTCGATGCGGTAGTGGATCTGATCGCGGTTCAGGCCGAGGAGCTTGGCCGCGCGCGTCTGGTTCCAGCCCGTGCGCTGCAGCGCCTGCAGCACCAGGCTTCGCTCGATCTCGTCCAGCTTCAGCCCGCCGGCCGGCAGCTCGACGGCATGGCTGCTCTGCTGCGCCGCGGCGATCGGGAAGTCCGCCGGCTCGAGCAGATCGCCCGACGCGAGCAGCATCGCCCGCTCCACGGCATTGCGCAGCTCGCGCACGTTGCCGGGCCAGCCGTAGCTCGTCAAGGCGCGGAGCGCGGCTGGCGACACACCCTGGACGTTCTTCTTGAACTCGCGGTTGAAGTTGCCGATGTAGTAGGTCGCGAGCGCCGGGACGTCCTCCAGATGCGCGCGCAGCGGGGGCAGCTTCAGGGGCAGGACGTTGAGGCGGTAGAACAGATCTTCGCGAAAGCGGTTCTGCCGCACTTCCTCCTCGAGGTTGCGGTTCGTCGCCGCCACGACGCGGACGTCGACGCGGATGTCCATCGAGCCGCCGACGCGCCGGAACGTCTTCTCCTCGAGGAACCGGAGCAGCTTGGCCTGGAGCGGCGCCGTCATCTCGCCGATCTCGTCGAGGAAGACGGTGCCGTGGTCGGCTTGCTCGAGCAGGCCGCGCTTCTGTTGCCGCGCGTCGGTGAACGCGCCGCGCTCGTGGCCGAAGAGCTCGCTCTCGAGCAGCGTTTCGGGCAACGCCGAGCAGGTGATGTTGACGAAGGGCCGGCCCGCGCGGCTGCTCGTGTAGTGGAGGACCTTCGCGGCGAGGTCCTTGCCGGTGCCGCTCTCGCCGGTGAGCAGCACGGTGGAAGCCGGGCTCGAGGCGATGCGCTTCAGCAGCGACTTGAACTCGCGCATCTCGGCCGAGTCGCCCACGATGCGATCGAGGCTGTAGGGCTCGCCCTGGCTCTGTCGAATCTGACGGACTTCCCGCCGAAGGCGCGTCGTCTCGAGCGCCTGCTCGACGATGGCGACGAGCGCCTCGAGATCGAAGGGCTTGTTGGCGAAGTGATACGCGCCGAGCTTCATCGCCGCGACCGCGGTGTCGACGTCGGCGTACGCGGTCAGCAGAATCACGAGCAGATCCTGGTCGGCCTGCTTGAGCTGCTTCAGCACGGCGACGCCGTCGATGTCGGGCAGCTTGTAGTCGAGAATCGCCAGGTCGACGCCGGCCGAGGCGCGATCGATCGCCGTGCGGCCGTCCTCGGCCTCGAGCACGTCGTAACCGGCCGTCTGGAGCCGCCGCGCAATCGCCCGGCGAATCAGCGGCTCGTCATCCACCACGAGAATGGTTTCGTGTGCCATGCCGTCCTTGTCCACCAGCGCGAACCATGCGACGCGCTCGGCGCATCTTGCCCTGCAAGCCTACATCGATTGGAGGGAGAAACGGCAGTCGTGGGAGGGAGCGGGCGGGGAACGGAGGGGGAGGGGGGACTGGCCGTCCCCCCTTCGAGCGTCGTTCACGCGATCTTGACGTCGACGGCCTTGGGCGCCGCGGCCACTTTCTTCGGCAGCCGGACGAGCAGCACGCCGTCCTTGCACTCCGCCGCGATCTGCTGCTGGTCGACGTCGCTCGGCAACGCCAGCCGACGCACGAACTTGCCGTAGCTCCGCTCGGTGCGATGGTACTTCTTGCCTTTCTCTTCCTTCTCCTGCTTGCGTTCACCTTCGACGGTGAGCACGCCGTCTTCCACACGAACCTTCACGTCCTCCTTCGGGATGGCAGGAAGGTCGGCCTTCACCACGTACTCCTTCTCGGTTTCCTCCACGTCCATGGCGGGCGACCAGTCGCCGAACCGCATGCTCTCGTCGAGCACGCCGCTCTGCGGAAAGGTCGGCCCCAGCATCCGGTTGAGACGGGTGGTCAACAGGTCGAGCTCACGGAATGGATCGAATCTGGTCAGGTTCATGTTGCCTCCTTGCACACACGCGTCAGAGAGCAAGGCGCATGCCTGACGGCCGACGGACCGCCGGGCGGCCGTCGCTGCGGCGCGTCAGGAATGTTTCAGGCCGAAGGCGAGGATGTCCTCATCGACTCGTGCACCACCCTGGCGCGCTCGAGCGCGGCGGCGATGTGCGGACACACGTTCTCGGTGCCGACGTGCTCATGGAAACCCGCCTGGCGGAGCACGGCAGCCGGCTGCGGCCGCGCACCGCAGAAAATCGCGACACGGCCCGACGTCCGGAGCTCGCGGGCCGCGTCCTCGAGCGCCTTGAGGCCGGTGGCATCGACCGCCGTCATGTTGCGCAGGCGGAAGATCACGACCGGCGGCAGCTCCGCGGTCCGGTCGGTCACCCGCCGCACCTTGTCGGCCGTGCCGAAGAGCAGCGGCCCCTGGATGCGGAACACCGTGACGTAGTCGGGAATCGGCTTGTCCTGCAGGATGTGGACGACGCCTTCCCGCACGTAGTCGGGCGTGACGCGCGAGACCGTCGTCGTGACCGAGACGCGTCGAACGAACAGGGCGGCCGCGAGGAACATCCCGACCTCGACCGCGACGGTCAGGTCGGCCAGAACCGTCAGGCCGAACGTCACGGCCCAGACCGCGATGTCGGCCTTCGTCTGGCGGAGCAGCGGCCGGATCTCGTGCCACTCGCCCATGTTCCACGCGACCACGAAGAGCAGACCGGCCAGCACGGCCATCGGA
The DNA here is from genome assembly GCA_020853395.1 of Acidobacteriota bacterium. Taxonomy (NCBI): domain Bacteria; kingdom Pseudomonadati; phylum Acidobacteriota; species Acidobacteriota bacterium. The sequence continues at coordinate 157,860 of JADYYY010000002.1, read as the reverse complement.
ATGCGCGCGGCGACCGGCGCGAGCACCAGCAGCACGGCGAGCAGCGTCAGCGCGTGAATCATCCCGGCCACCGGCGTCCGCGCGCCGGATCGGATGTTCGTCGCCGTCCGGGCGATGGCGCCCGTGGCTGGCAGGCCGCCGAACAGCGGCGACATGACATTGGCGACGCCCTGCGCGAACAACTCGACGTTTGGATTGTGCCGATCGCCGCTCATCCGGTCGGCAACGACGGCCGACATGAGCGATTCGATCGCGCCGAGCGTCGCGACCGTCAACGCCGGCGAGAGCAGCGTCAAGACGAGCGAGAGCTCGAAGCGCGGGACGTGCAGGCTCGGTAAACCCGACGGCACGCCGCCGAACCGCGTGCCGACCGTCTCGACGTGCAACCCGAACGCGAACGCCAGCCCGGTGCCGAGCACGAGCGCGGCCACCGTCCCGGGGATGGCCTTCACCCAGCGGTTCACCGCCAGCGCCGTGACCAGCGTGACCACGCCGACGGCCGTCGTTGTCGGGTGCAGCGTGCCGAGATGCGTGCCGATCTCGCGCATCCGCTGCAGGAACTCGCCTGGATTGGCCTCCGTCGTCAACCCGAGGAAGTCCTTGATTTGCGTGCTGGCGATCAGCACCGCGATGCCGTTCGTGAACCCGATGATGACCGGCCGCGGGATGAACTTGATGAACGAGCCGACGCCCGTCAGTCCCGCGATGATCAGCATGACGCCGGCCATCATCGTGCACATGAAGAGGCCAATCGGCCCGTACGTGGCGACGATGCCGGCGACGACGACCACGAAGGCGCCGGTGGGCCCGCCAATCTGGACGCGCGAGCCGCCCAACGCTGAGATCAGGAACCCGGTGACGATGGCGCAGTAGATTCCGGACTGGGGTGGAAGCCCCGACGCGATCGCGAATGCCAACGCGAGCGGCAGCGCGACCAGACCCACCGTCACGCCGGCGACGAGATCGTGCCGGAACGTGTGGAGGTCGTACTGCCGGAGCGCAAGAACGGACTTGGGGAGCGGAATCGATGAGGTCATCGGCGTCGAAGCCCGGGCATCGGAGCGCCAGGGACTTTCGAGATCTTAACGCGCCGGGTCATGACCGTGCCGAGCTCGCGACAACCGGCGGCGCCGCCGGCCCTTGCCGTCAGAACACGTGCGTGCCCCGTTCCGTCGGCTGGTCGACGGGGCTGGATGCCCGCACGGTCATGACCGGGCACGCCGCCGAGCGGATGACCTTCTGCGCGACGCTGCCGAGGATGAAGTCGCTGATCGCGCTGCGGCCGTGCGTGCCCATCACGATCAAATCCGCCGCCGCGCGTCGCGCGTAGCCAAGGATGGCCAACGCAGGGCTGGCGGACCGCAGGATCTCGGTCTTCACCGGCACACCCGGCTCGCTCGAGACCGCCAGCGCCTCCAGCCGCTCGCGATTGTGGCGTTCGAGATCGGCGTCAGCGCGGTCGTATTCGGCGGCCGGTGCGTCGATGACGGCCGCCGTCGATGCGTCCTTCATGACGTGCACGATGTGCAGCGTGGCGCCGTAGGCGCGGGCGAGGCTTCGACCGTGGTCGAGGGCGAGGTTCGCGGCCACGCCGAAATCGGTGGGCACCAGGATGTTGGCCGGAGGAAGGGCGCCGGAACCCACGTCGCGTGCCTGCATGGTATTCATCGGCAGAGCAGCAGGAGACATGCCAGTCTCCGGACGCGGTGAGTGGTCGGCCTTCACGGCCGTCGCGCGTCGGCAGCCGGCTCGGCGCCGGCCGAATTCGCGGAACGCTCGGGATATTCCGGGCCAGCGGACGGCCTGCGACCCGGATCAGGAGACTGGCGTGCCGAAGACCACACCGAGCACGATCGCGAGCGCGAGCGCCAGCCCGGCGGAGAGGACGCACACGGCGACGGCGCGCGCCGTGCTGCGGTAGTCGAGCGCGTGCTTCACGGCGACCACCATCGCCGCAAGCATCCAGAACCAGGCGGCGAGGAACACGGGCCACGCCATGCGAGGGAAGACGGCCAGCGCCTGTAGCAATCCTGGCGCGGCCGCGAAGCCGATCGTGCGCAGCAACTGCCCGGCGTCGGCGCGCGTGCCGGATTCCGGCAGCCATCGTCCGCCGATCTGCAGCACGAGCGTCGCCCACGCGATCCAGGTGACGAGCGCCAGGGCGGAGAACGCGGCCAGCGTTCCGGGCCGCGGTCCGTACACGCCGCCCGCGCCGAGGCCGGCGGCGAGGCTCGAAAGCACCACCACGACCCCGGCCTGGAGCGTCGCGCGGCGGTCGCTCTCGATGCCTTCGTACGCGCCGGCGTCGAGCATGGCCGCGCCCATCAGCCGATACAGGAATGCGCCCATCACCTAGGCCTCCTCGGCCGCGGGAGCTGCCGGATCCGGCACGACGAAGTCGTGTTCCGGATGCCGGACCGTGAGCACCGGACAGGGTGCGGTCCTCACGACGCGCTCGGCGACGTTGCCGAGCAGCAGGTGGGTCACCGGACCACGCCCGTGCGTGCCGATCACGATGAGGCCGGCATCGATCCGCCGGGCGTACGCGACGATCGTGGCGGCGGGCGTGGTCGCGATCTCGATTGCGGTCGTCGCGCGCAGTTCGCGGCGCTCGTCGTCGGTCAGGAGGCCGTCGAGCCGGCGGCTGGCGTCTTCCTCCATGCCCGTTTGCGCGAGCGCGATCTCCTCCGGCGTGCCGGCCGCCATCACCAGCGCGCGGCTGGCCACGTCCTCGACGACGTGCAGGACGTGCAGGTCGGCGCCGAACGTGCGCGCGAGCTCGCGGCCGTACCGGAGCGCGACGTCGGCGGCTTCGCCGAAATCCGTTGCGACGAGCACGTGGTGCAGCGCGACCATGGACGCCCCCTTCGGCGTGCAGTCAGCATGACCCGTGCCACGACGATGGCGCAAGGGCGATGACGCGGCCTGACCGGCCGCGGCGGCGCAGCCCGGGCGTTTTCGGCCTTGCAGGCAATAGTTCCAGTTCGTGTAGGATGCGCAAGTATCGGGAGGATCGCACGCATGATGACCCGTCGAGTGTTCTTCGGGCTGGCCGGCGCCGCGGCGCTCACCTCGCGCACGCGGGCCCAGGCGAGCGCGTTCACCTTCGACGCCGAGGGCGCGGGACGTACGCTGCGCGATCCGCAGGGCCGGATCGTCCTCGGCTACCTGACGAGCAAGCCGGCGGACGTGCCGCTCGCCGGCAACAGCGCCTGCTGCGTGCATCCGTTCAACACGCTGGCCGGCCAGCGAGCCACCGACATCGCGCCGGCCGATCATCGCGATCACCGCGGCATCTTCTTCGCGTGGCACGACATGACCTTCACGAAGGGCGGCGCCACGCAGAAGGCGGACTTCTGGGGATGGGGACGGTTCGCGCCGGTCGAGGACCGCGTGATCGTGAACCGCGACCTGCGCCTCGTGCGATCCGATGCGACGTCGGCCGAGATCGCCGTCACGAACGACTGGCGCATCGGCACCGAGGCCGTGCTGACGGAGGCGGCCGCCATGCGCGTCGGCGAATCGCAGGGCGCACGCGTCCTGGATCTGACGTACACGTTCACGTCCGGCTACGAGGTCACGCTCAATCAGATGGCGTTCACCGGCTTCTGTTTCCGCTGCCGGAAGGACGGTGCCTACGTGTTGAGCGACGCGAACGGCGAAGTGACGCTGCCGGACTCGAACGCCACGGACGCGACGAAGAACTGGCCGGCGCGCGATTGGTACAGCCACACGCTCACGCTGCCGGACGGCACGGTCATCGCCTCGGCGGTCATCGATCACCCGTCGAATCCGACGTCCACGTGGCACGAACCCAGGGGCGTGTCGTTCCTCAACCCGTGCGTCTCCGCGCTCGCGCCGGTGACGATTGCTGCCGGCACCCCGTTCGTCCTCCGCTATCGCGCCGTCGCGCACGACGGCCCGTTCCCCGCAGGCCTGCTCGACCGCATGGCCGCGGAATGGCGCCAGCGCTGACCTACCGCCGCGGCTAGCGCTTCAGCATGCCGAGGAGGCCGTCGGCCATCGCCTTGGCGAACTCCGGATCGTTGATGTGCGTGTCGAACACGTGGACGGGGATGTCCTTGCGCAGGTGCTGCCTGAGTGAGTCGAGCAGCGCCTGATCCGCTTCGGGCCAGGAGTAGGGCCCGCCGGTCGTCGAGACCACCGAGAGCCCGCGCAGCGGGAAGTAGACCGCGACAGGGCCGGTCGAGGCGTTCAGCTTGCCCGCGATGATGCGTCCGAGCTCGACGTTGTCCTCGGGCGTCGTGCGGATCAGCGTGATGTTCGGGTTGTGGATGTAGATCTTCCGATTGCGGTACTTCTCCGGAATGCTGTCGGGTTTCCAGAAGCAGACCATGTCGAGACAGCCGGGCGCGACGGCCGCCGGCACGCCAGCGTTGGCGGCGGCATCGAGCCGCGTCGGGCCCGCCGACATCACGCCGCCGAGCAGCTCGTCGGCCCACTCGGTGAGCGTGACGTCGAGCACGCCCGCGATGTCGCCGGCCTCGATGAGGCTCTCCATCGTCTGCCCGCCGCTCCCGGTGGCGTGGAAGACGAGCACCTCGAAGCCGGCGCGCTCGATGATCGCGCGCGCGGCTTCGACGCACTTCGTCGTGTTGCCGAACATCGAGGCCGCGACGAGCGGCTTGTCGGCCGCTGGCGGGACTTTCGCCTCGGCCATGCCGCAGATCGCGCCCGCGGCGCGCGTGAAGACCGCCCGGCTGATGCGGTTCAGGCCGCTGATGTCGACGATCGTCGGCATCATCGTGATGTCCTTGACGCCGACGAAGCCGCGCACGTCGCTGCTGGCGAGCGTCGAGACCATGACCTTCGGAATGCCGAGCGGCAGCGCGCGCATCGCGGCGGTCGCCACCGCCGTGCCAGCGCCGCCGCCCATGCCGATGATCGCGTCGACCTTGCCCTCGGCGTGCAGGCGGAGCACGACCTCGCGCATGCCGTTCGTCATGACCGTGACGGCGTGGCCGCGATCCGACTCGGCCACCAGATCGGCGAGCGGCACGCCGCCGGCTTGGGCGACTTCTTCGCGGCCGATGTCGGCAGGGAACGTCGGCTGGCCGAGCACGCCGGAGTCGATCACGATCGTGCGATGACCGCGCCCGGCGATCTGATCGCGCAGGAACGCGACCTCCTCGCCTTTGGTGTCGAGCGCGCCAATGACTACAATTGATGCCGCCATATGCGAGTCCGCCGTCGATGGATGTCCGTGCGCGAGCAACTTACCACAGCCGCTCCAACAGGCTCCCGCGCGCCGCATGCTCGGGAACGGATTGCGGACACGGCATCGGGCAGCGCCACCGAGCCGAGAGGCGATGCGCGCTCGGCCGCGAGGCGTTGACGTGGCCGCGTTCCGGTATCTCAGACCGCGCACGATGAGCGAGGCGATCGCCGTGCTCGACGAGCACGGCGCCGCCGCGCGAGTGCTCGCCGGCGGCACCGACGTGCTCGTGCGTCTGCGCCTGGGCCACCTGCGTCCCGCCGTCGTGCTCGACGTCAAGGACGTGCCCGAGCTCGACGCCGGCATCGTGGAGACGGACGGCGTGCTTCGCGTCGGCGCGCGAACCGTGATGACCGACCTCATCGCCGACGCCCGCGTGCGGCGCCATTTTCCCGCGCTCGCCGACGCCGCCTCGGTCGTCGGGTCCGTGCAGATCCGGAACCGCGCCACGCTCGCCGGCAACATCTGCAACGCGTCGCCGGCGGCCGACACGGCGCCCGCGCTGCTCGTCTACGGCGCCATCGTGCACCTTGCGGGCCCGCACGGCACGCGGCAGGTGCCGCTCGAGACGTTCTTCCTCGGCCCGGGAAAGACGGTCGTCGGCCGGGGAGAGCTCGTCACGGCCATCGACCTGCCGGTGCCGGCAGCGCCGGTCGGCGCCGCGTTCGGCCGGGTGACCCGCCGCCGCGGGGTCGATCTGGCCACGATCAACCTTTGTTGTTCCGTCACGCGCGACGGCCAGGCGCGGTTCGCATTCGGGGCCGTCGCGCCGACGCCGATTCTCGTCGCCGATGCGAGCGGCGCGTTCGCGCCGGACGCGCCGGCGCACGATCGCGACGCGGCGATTCAGCGCCTGATCGGCCACGCGCGGCCGATCTCCGACGTGCGCGGCGGGCGTGAGTATCGCCAGGCGATGCTGGCGGTGATGAGCCGGCGTAGTTGGACGACGGCGATCGATCGGCTGACGACGAGAAACGAGTCGCGTTGATGACCCCCGACCTGGTGTCGATTTCCTTCACGGTGAACGGTGTGCCGGCGACGGCCGCCGTCCAGCCGCACCACACGCTGCTCGACCTGCTGCGCGATCGACTGCAGCTCACGGGCACGAAGGAATGCTGCGCGGAGGGCGAGTGTGGCGCCTGCACGGTGCTGCTCGATGGCCGGGCGATCTGTTCCTGCCTCGTGCTCGCAGCCGAAGCCGACGGGCACGCCGTCACCACGATCGAAGGGCTGGCGGTGAACGGCCAGCTCGATGCGGTGCAGGCGGCGTTCCTCGAGAAGGGCGCGGTGCAGTGCGGCTTCTGCATCCCGGGCATGATCATGTCGGCGAAGTACCTGCTGATGACCAATCCCGACCCGACGCCGGCCGAGATTCAGGACGGGCTCTCCGGCAATCTGTGCCGGTGCGGCGGGTACCACCGGATCATCGAAGCGGTCGCGGCCGCGGCAAAGGCCGGGCGGTGATGGCCGACCCTCTCATCGGCCAGTCGCCGCTTCGCGTCGGCGGCCGCGAGCGCGTCACCGGCGCGCAGCAGTACATCGCCGACATCCATCTCGAGAACGTCCTGCACGTGAAGCTCGTGCACCTGGGCGTCGCTCGCGCCCGGATCGATCGCATCGACGTGGCCGAGGCGTTGAAGGTCCCGGGCGTCAGACGGATCGTCACGCCGGCCGACCTGCCGGTGCCAATGCCGCGCTTCGGGCCGGCCGTCACGGATCGGCCGCTGCTCGCCGTCGGCGAGACGAAGTTCTTCGGCGAGCCGGTCGCGGCCGTCGTGGCCGAGACGATCGACGCCGCCGAGGACGCCGCGGCGCTCGTCCGCGTCGTGTCCGAGGAACTGCCGGCCGTGCTCACCGTCGATCAGGCGCTCGCGCCCGGCGCACCGCTCGTGCAGGACCCCGCCCTCCGCGGCAAGGGCCCGCTCGCGCAGACGAACCGGCTGAACGAGTGGACGTTCGGGTGGGGTGACGTCGACGCCGCGTGCGCGGACCTCGTCCTCGAGCACGACTACGAGTTCCCGATGATCACGCACTTCGCGATCGAGCCGCACGGCTACATGGCGGCGCCCGACGAGCACGGCGTGACGATCTGGAGCCCGATGCAGCATCCGTTCGTGCTGCAGCGCGTCGTGGCGGCCGCGCTCGGCTGGCCGATCTCGAGAGTGCGTGTCATCTCGCCGGACCCGGGCGGCGGCTTCGGCGGCAAGGGCTGGCCGAAGTTCGAGCCGCTGATGGCGTACCTCGCCCTCGAGGTTGGACGGCCGGTGCGGCTGATCCTCACGCTCGAGGAGACGTTCCAGCAGGTGAGGCGGACGTCGGCCACGGTGCGGGCGCGCACGGGGTTCACGAGCGACGGGCGCATCGTGTTCCAGGATCTCGAAGGCCACTTCCTCCTCGGCGCCTACGCCGACATCGGCATTCGCGTCGTCAGCAAGGCGAGCTATGCGGCATGCGGTCCGTACCACACGCCGAACGCCCGCGTCATCGCGCGCGCCATCCTGTCGCACACCACTCCGACGACCGCGTTCCGCGGGTTCGGCACGCCGCAGGCGTCGTGGGCCGTGGAATCGCAGCTCACGAAGGCCGCGCGCCTGCTCGGCCTCGATCCTGCCGAGATCCGCCTGCGCAACGTGCCGGCGAAAGGCGAAGCGTTCATCCCGAACGACACGCCGGCCGATGGCGACTGGGGGAGCGCGATCCGGAAGGCGACCGCGGCAGCCGACTGGCACCGTCCGCTCCCGAAGCACCGCGGCCGCGGCATCTCGCTCGGGCTGAAGAGCTCGTCCACCGCGTCCGCCTCCCTCGCCATCGTCCGTTTGCACTACGACGGGAGCGCGACGATCCTGTCCGGCACGTCCGACATGGGCCAGGGTGCGCGGACCGTCTTCGCGCAGATCGCCGCGCAGGAGCTCGGGCTGAAGCTGGACGAGGTGGCCGTCGTGATGGGCGACACGGCCGTCGTGCCGTACGACTCCTCGACGTCGGCCAGCCGGTCGACCGTGTTCATGGGCAACGCGATCCTGAAGGCGTGCGCCGAGATCAGACGACGGCTGCGCACGCTGGCCGCTGAGGCGTTCGCGTTGGACGAAGAGCGGATCCAGGTCGAGCCCGGACGCGTCCGCCTGCCGGACCGCGAGCTCTCCTACGTCGACGTCTTGAAGGCGCGGTTCGGGCCGCCGCGAGGAGAGCTGATCGGCGTCGGCGAGGAACGCGGGGGCGGCTACGTGCCGACGCATCCGCTCGGAGGACGGCCGGAGTTCTGGGAGTTCATGTGCTCGGCGGCCGAGGTGGAGGTCGATCCCGAAGTGGGCACCGTCGAGATCGTCAAGCTGGTGCTCGCGAGCGATATCGGCCACGCGTTGAATCCGCAGCAGGTGGAGGCGCAGGACGAGGGCGCGGCGGTGATGGGCCTCGGCCACTCGCTGATGGAGCACCTCATCCTCAACGAGCACGGCCGGATCCTCAACCTCGGGGCGCTCGACTACCGGATTCCGACGGTGCAGGACGTCCCGCGCGAGCTCCACTCGATTCTGATCGAGAACCACGACGGCCCCGGCCCGTACGGCGCGAAGGGCGCCGGCGAAGGCGGCATCCTGGCGATCGCCGCGGCGATTGGCGCAGCGATCGGCGAGGCCGTTGGCGTGGAGATTCGCGACCTGCCTCTCACGCCGGAGCGCATCTGGCGAGCCATCCAGGAGAAGCAGAACCAGCAAGAGGCCGAGAAGCCCACGCTGACACGGTAGCCGTCGGCGACCGAGCGCGCACCATCGGCTCGCGCTCGATCCCCGTCTCGGTCCCGCGCCGGGAAATATTTCCCGGACTCAGGAACTATCCCTCGCGCCCGCATCGCGATGCGACGGCGAGTGCTCGACACGCGTTCGGGAAGGCTTGCCTATTCCGGCACCGATCCTGCTAGAGAAGCGTTGGAACACCGTCGACGTCTGAGAAGTGGTTCTCGAGTGTCATCGCGTCATGCGGTCGCTCGGAGCTCACGCTCACAACTCACGACTCCGCGGAGCTCGAAGAAGCCTGGAACCGCACGCCCCCCTCCAGGCCTGCCGGGTCCGTCCGCGGGCATTCGAGGAGCACGCCATGCGAGACCAACTGTGGACCGTCGTTCTTGCCGCGGGAGCGGGCAAGCGACTGGCCGCGGTGACGGGCGGCGTGCCCAAGCAGTTCTATCGCGCACCGTGCGGCACGTCGCTGTTGGGCCAAACGCTCGATCGTCTGCAGCCGCTGGCGCCACCGTCGAGGACGGTGGTGATCGTCGACGCGAGCCACGTCGACTACGTGGTTGCCGGCGAGGTGGCGGGGGCCGGCACGACCGTCGTCGTGCAGCCGCGCGATCGCGGAACGGCCGCGGGCGTGCTGCTGGCGCTCACGCCCGTCCTCGATACGCAGCCTGACGCCATCGTCGTGATCACCCCGTCCGATCATGGCGTGTTGGACGATGCGACGTTCCGGCGAGGAGTGGCGGAGGCGGCGCGGCGCGCACAGCAGCGCAACGATCTCGTGCTGTTCGGCGTGGAAGCCGCGGCACCGCGCGACGACTACGGCTGGATCTCGCTCGGCGAGGGGAGCGAGCCCGGCGGGTTCGTGCCGGTCTCGGCGTTCGTCGAGAAGCCGACGAGCGAGGTTGCCACGCGGTTGCTCGCTCGCGGCGCGGTCTGGAACACGATGGTGATCGTGGGGCGCGCGAGCGCGATCCGCGATCTCTACGTGGAGCTCTTGCCCGATCTGCACGGCGTCTTCGACGCGGCGCTTCGCTTGCCTCCGGCCGAGCGCGGCACGTTCCTGGAGTCGGCTTACGCCGCACTGCCGGCACACGACTTCTCGCGCGACGTTCTCGGACGCGCACGGCGGCTGAGCGCGTACATCTGGCCCGCGGCTATGGGCTGGTCAGATCTCGGCACGCCAGAGCGGCTGCACCAGTGGTACCGCGTGAGGTGTTCTGCCAGGGCGCGGCGAGCAGACCGCTCGGCCGACCGACGCGCCGGCCGGACGGCTCAGAGCGCAGCCGGCTCCGGCGACGACAGCCGATCCGGCTACGGGCGGGCCGCCAGCACGATATCGACGACCAACCTGTAGGGCACCGGGACGCCCGCGCGGGTCGCCGGCCGGAACGTCCATTCGGCCGCGGCACGGATGAGCGCGCGGTCGTACTCGGGATGCACCCGCTGCACGACGGTGATCGCCGTGACCTTTCCGGCGCCATCCACCAGCAGCTCGAGCTGGCCGCGATAGTTGCGCAGCCGATCGGTGGCGCTCATCGGCTTCCACGACGGGATGTCCCGAGACAGCGCTGTTGGCGGCGTGACGTCGGCATCGTCGGGCCCGTAGATGCGCGGCGGATCGGCCGATGGCGCAGGCGCCTCGGCCGGCGCTGGCGCGGGCGGCGCAGCCGCCGTCGGTCCGGACACGGCGGGTGCAGGACTTCCGCTCGCGACCTCATCGGCGGTGCCGGACGGCGTGACGCGGGCGAGATCACGGAACCCGACGGCGAGCAGCCGCAAGTCCGCCAGGCCGGGATCGTCGTGCGGCCCGAGCTCGTCGATGAGCGCGACGACCCGATCGAATCCGAGGGAGGCGGGCGCGAGCTCGCGCCGATCGAGGTGCCTTCGGGCGTTCGCGTACAGCTCCCGGACGAGCGGCGCCAGCAGCGGCCGGCGGACGTCCTCGAAGTACGCGCGGACGCGCGGCGACGTCTCCGTCGCCGGCGGGCGGTACAGCGGATCGCGCCGCACGATTTGTTCGACGGCGGCGCGTGCCTGAGCGTCCTGGCCCATGGCCAGCAGGCAGAACATCTCGTAGGCCGCAACGTCGGGATCGTCGGGCGCGCGCCCGCGCAGTTGCTGGAGCACGCGCAGCGCTTCGTCGTACGACGCCGACGCGTAGTAGTCCTTCGCGCGCGCGAGCGACTCCTGTCCAGCCGCGCGAGGCGGCGCCGCCAGCAGCGCGGCCGCGACCAGCCCGCCGATCGCCAGGCGAATCATCGCTGGAAGCTCGCGCTCACCCGCGTCACGCCCTCGGCCTTCACGAGCGCGACGATGCGCTGCTCGCCGAGCTGCGGATGGCGGAACAGGAACTCGTGCGAGCCGGCCGGCAGCGACACGTTGGCGAGCGGCGTGTCGCCCGCGGCGGTGCCGTCGATCGAGACGCTCGCCCACGGCGCCGCGTTGATGTTGACGCGCCCGTTCGGAACGGCGAGCGTCACGTTCGCCAGCTCGCCCGGCTTCACGGCAATCCGCTGCTTGACGCGCAGCGCGATCGCCTCGTTGACGAGCTCGAGATCGTGGCTGCCTTCGGGGAGAGCAATGGGACCGGCGGTCGTGCCGATCAGGACGCCGGCTTCGAACACCTGGCAGTCGAATGGCGCCATGACCCTCACGCCGCCAACCTGACCCGTCGGCTTCGCACGAGCCGGTGTGCTCTCGGCTGGCGCAGCACCGGCGCTGGCCGGCGGGGCAGGCGGCGGCGGAACAGGAACCGAAGATGCCGAAGCTCCCGGCGCGGCCGGCGACGTGCCCGCAGCAGGAGCGGGCGCCGGCGTCACGTCGGGCTGATCGGCGGACGGTGCGGCCGCCGGTGCCCGGCCGAGGGCCGGCGCGGCGATCGTCACCGAGGGCACGGCCGGCGACGTCGGCTGTGACGTCAGCAGCCCCGCGATGGCCGCGGCTTGAACGCTCGCCACGACCGCGAGCGCGATGAGCACCCAATGGACGAGGCCGAGCCTCATGGGCTTCCGAGACGAGGAGCTCTTCTCGACAGGTACTGGCATCGGGACCATAGGTGCCGCACTCGGCTCGGGCGCGTCATCCGATGCGATCGACGAGAGCGGCGACGTCGGGATCGTCGTGACGGCTGGCGCGACGGAACGAGGCGACTCGACGGATGGAGGTGGCGGTTGCGGTGCGCGATCCTGGATCGACGGCGGCGCGACGACCGGTGCGCCGGATCGAGCGCCCACCGATGCGCTGCGCGGCGCGACGCGGCTCGCTGGATCGCTCGTCGCCGGTGCGGATGCAACTCCAGGAGCCTCGGGCTCCGCAGATGGTGTAGGCACTCGCCGTTCAGCGACCGAAGAAGCACCGAGCGCCTGGTGAGAAGACAGCGGCACCGGCGGAGCCACTGGCCCTGTCGCGAGGGAGGGTGGCGCGGCCGCCGGCTGCTGCGGCGTCTCGGCGTCGCTGGGCCGAGCCGCATCCGCTCCACGAAAGGCGACGACCGTACCGGATCCGGCGGCCGTCAGCGCCTCGAGCGCGTCGAGCGCGCACTCGAACGGCGTCTCGACGAGCTGAAGCGCCTGCTCGAGCCATGAGCGCATGTCACGCGTGTCAGCCCCGCGACGTCCGGCCTCCTCCATCAGGGCCGGGATGTTGCCGCGAAAATCCGAAGGCTCGAGCCGCCGGCCGAGGAGCAGCGCCAAGGCGATGAACCCGATCTGCACGACGTCGAGCCGAGGATCGAGCGGAACGGCGCCCGGTGCGTCCGGAACCGCAATCCCGAGCTCCTGTCGCAGTTGCGCCGCGGACCAGCGCATCGACTCGACGGCTGGTGCAAACGGCAAGTCGACGATCACGAGACGGCCGTCGCGGGTGACGACAATCCGATCGGGCGTCAGCAATCCGTGGGCGAATCCGGGACGCACCTGCTGAATCGCACAGACCGCCGGCGTCACTTGACGGACGAACTCGAGCGCAAATGCCGCGCCTCGCGCTTGAGCGAGCACGTCGGCGAGCCGGCGCCCGGGCACGTGCGGCGAGACCACGCCCAGTCCCTCGCCGCCATCGAGCCACTCGACGCTGCGAGCGACCGCCAGCGCCGGATGCCGGAGCTGGCGCAGGTCGTCCACGCGGAGTCGAAGTCGGGCCTCGAACTCAGGCGCGTCGATGAACGTCCGCTGCAGTCTCAGGATCTCCAGCGGACCGTGGGTCGGGTCCTGGACGAGCCATCGTTCGCCGAGGCCGTCGGCGGACAGGCGTCTGCTTTGAGTCGTGTCGGTGTCGACGCCGGGCAGGTCGGCCGGCACTGGGGACATGCGATTCGAGGCTGGGAACATGGTGAACGTCCAGGCTCGCGGCGAGCGCAAGAAGTGGTCCAGCCTGGACGGCGAAGAGAGTCCCGTTCGAGGCCGAGATCCGCCGGAGCAGCGAGCGCCGCCTGCCGAAGTGGCTGACGGATCTGTGCGATGATTTCGTTCTCGTAAGAGAGCGTCCTGGAGCCGCGAGTCCTGAGAGCGGTTCTGCACACTGAGCACACTGAGAGGAGCGGCGTATGCGAGGTTCATATCGTGGATGGTGGTCCGGTGGCCTGGGCGTGCGGGCGGTGCTCGTCGCGGCGGTGGTCGCGGCCGGGTGCGGACAGAGCAGTACACCAGCTCCGGCGGCCACGACGCCTGCGCCGGCTCCTGAACCCCGCGTGAAGCTCTATGTGTCCGACGAGACCGGCGGCGAGATCGTCGTCGTGGATCCCGATGCGGGCAGCGTCATTCAGCGGATCGCGGTCGGCAAACGTCCTCGCGGGCTCCAGATTTCGCCGGACGGGACCAAGCTGTACGTGGCGCTGTCGGGGTCACCGATTGCCGCGCCCGGCGTCGACGAGAGCACGCTTCCGCCTGGCGATCGCAGCGCCGACGGGATCGGCGTCGTGGATCTCGCGACGCACAAGGTCGCGACCGTGATGCAGAGCGGCCAGGATCCCGAGTCGTTCGACGTGAGCGACGATGGCCGCACGCTGTTCGTCTCGAACGAGGAGACCGCGGAGATGTCGGTCGTCGACCTCGGCACCGGCACCGTGCGCGCACGGGTGAAGGTCGGCGAGGAGCCGGAGGGTGTGACGATTCGTCCGGACGGCAAGGTCGTCTACGTCACCTGTGAAGAGGAGAACGAGGTGGTGGCCGTCGACACCACGGCGCTGAAAGTCGTCGCCCGCATGAAGGCGGCCGCGCGGCCGCGGTCGGTCGTGTTCACCGCCGACGGCCGTACGGGCTTCGTGACCGGAGAGAACGGCGGAGCCATCACGGTCTTCGACGCCGGTACGCACAAAGTGACCGCGACGATCGCGCTGCCGAAGGACGGCCCGGTTCCGCCGCGGCCGATGGGCGCGGTCCTGTCGAACGACGGCAAGGAGCTGTTCGTGTCGCTCGGCCGCGCGAAGTCGGTCGGCGTCATCGACGTCGCGTCGCGCAAGCCCGCGCGCACGATCGGCGAGGTCGGCGATCGGCCCTGGGGCATCGCCCTCAGCGCCGATGGCGCGACGCTCTACACGGCGAACGGCCCATCGAAGGACGTCAGCGTCATCGACGTCGCGACGGGCCAGGTGAAGCGGATCGTCACCGGCGGAAGCCCCTGGGGCGTTGTCGCCAAGGGGCGCTGAGCGTCACGGGTTCAGCACGAAGTCGAACAGCGTGTCGTTGACCGCCACGAGCACGTGCTGCCGGCCGTCGAGCCGGTACGTGATCGGCGGGTTCGTGGCGGTGCCGATTCGCGTGTGCCACAGCGGCGCGCCCGTGGCCGCATCGTAGGCGACGAAGTTGCCGCCTGCGTCGCTCGTGAAGACGAGGTTGCCGGCCGTGGTCAACAGCCCGCCACCGCCGCCCGCGAGCCCGGTGGCGCCGACGTACGGCCGGCGCCAGGCAATGCGCCCGGTGGTCGGATCGACGGCGGTCAGGAAGTTGCCGCCGGTGCCCACGTCGATCTTCTCGTGGCCGCCGAGCCCCATGGATCCTCTCGGATCGGGATCCGTCAGGTAGAAGATCGAGAAGACGTTCCGTTCCGACACGTAGAAGAGCTTCGTATTCGGGTTGTACGCCGGCGGCTCCCAGTTGATGGTGCCGGATGCGTTCGGCGAGACGATGGCGCCAGGAATGATCGGATCCTTGTCGGGATCGCGCTGCACGGTGCCGTTCGGGCGCACGTGTACGCCCCAGTTGGTCGTGAGGCCGTACGGCACCGTCACGACCGGTTCACCCGTGACGCGGTCGACCGTGTAGAAGTAGCCGTTGCGCGCGGCCGTCGAGACCAGCTTCCGCGGGCGGCCGTTGACGACCGCGTCGATCAGAATCGGCGTCTGGGCCGAGTCCCAGTCGTGCGTGTCGTGCGGCGACGTCTGGAAGTGCCACGCCATCTTCCCGGTGTCCACGTCGAGCGCGACGAGCGAGCACGTGTACAGGTTGTCCCCCTCACCGCGCCCCGGCGTGTAGGCCGGCGTCGGGTTCCCGGTGCCGAAGATGTACAGCCGCGTCTCGGGATCGAAGACGCCCGGCAGCCACGGATGCGCGCCCCCGTAGCGTGCCGCCTCGAGGCTCGGCCAGGTCTCGAGGCCGGGATCGCCGGCGTTCATCGGCACGAGGTACGTGCGCCACTGGACGTCGCCGGTGACCGGATCGAACGACTGCATGTAGCCGGGTGAGTCGAGATCATTGCCCGTCCCGACGAGCACGTGATTGCCGGCGACGATCGGCGCGGTCGTCGAGAAGTACTGCTGGTTGAAATCCGCGTGGACCTTGTTCCACCGTTCCCTGCCCGTCTTCGCGTCGAGCGACACGAGGTAGTTGTCGGGCGTCACCATGTAGAGGAAATCGTTCCAGATCCCGAGCCCGCGGTTCGCGATGTGCGTGCCGCCGCGCGTCTTCCAGAAGTAGTGCCACAGCAGGCGCCCATCGCGCGCGTCGACCGCCCAGGCATTGTCCGGGGCCGAAACGTAGAGCGTGCCGTCCACCATGAGCGGCGTGCCTTTGACCGTCGGCGCCGAGCCGGCTGGGAAGTCGCCGCTGCCGAAACCGCCCACCTGCATCGCCGCGCCGCCGCCGCGGCCGGGCGTCGCAGAGCCGGCCGGCATGCGGCTCATCCAGGCGAGCGAAAGATGGCGCACGGTGCTGGTGTCGACCTCCTTCAGCGCGCTGTAGCGGCGGCCGGAGTAGTCGCCGGAATAGGTTGGCCACGAGTCGCCGAGCGGGGCGGCGAGCTGCTCGGGAGCAATGCCACCGCCCTGCGCGGAGAGCAGCATCGGGGTCGACAGGAGTGCGAGCGCGAACAGCAATCGTGTGCGGGTCATTTCAGAGTCGCCAAGTACGCCGTGACGTCGTGCATGTCTTTGTTGGTGTAGACGCGGAGCAGATCGCGATGCGCCGAGAGCGGGTCGCGGATCTCGACGCGCGGCACGTCTTCGCGCTCGCGGCCGAAGCTGCGCAGTCGCCCGTCCCCGAGCGCCAGCGTCACGATGAAGTCGTCGATCTTGACGAGCCGTCCGGACACCGCCGGCCCCGACGCCGGCGTGACCGTGGCGGTGACGATGCGGCGGGGAGACGCGGCGGCACCGCGGCCGCCGCCGCCCGCCACCCAGAGGTTCTGCAGCGCTTTCGGATCCGGCACGCGCGAGGCGAGCCCCTGCAGATCGCCGGTCGGCGAGTGACACGTGCTGCACTTCGCGGCGAAGTACGCGGCGCCCGCGGCCGGATCGCCGACGAGCACGTTGAGGACGACGGGAGGCCCGGGCGGCGGTGCGCCCTGGCCGCGGCTCTGTGCCACGACGCTGTGGAGGTACGCCGCGACGGCGTTCACGGCATCGGGCGGGAGCGGAATCGCCGGCATCCCGCGTTCCGCGCGGCTGCCCTGCAGGATCGGCTGGAGCAGCGTGGCGAGATCGTCGGCGAGCACGACCGGCGATCGCAGCAGGTTCGGGCCGCCGAGCTGGCCGCCGCGCAGATCGCCGCCGTGGCAGCTCGTGCACGACACGCTGTAGAGGCTCTGGCCGCGCGCGACGAGCGCCGGGTCGGCAGGCGGACGCTGCTGCGCCGGAAACGTCGCGCGACCGCGGCCGCCGCCGGCCGGCGCCTGCGGGCCGGCCTGCCGTCCACCGCGCGCCGCCGGCGCGGCCGGCGTCGCCGGTGCGTTCTGCGCCGCCTCCGATGGCGCGCTCATCGGCAGCGCGAGGCCGGCGACGAGCGCCAGACTTCCGGCGCCGCTGAGGATTCGTCTCACACGCATGAAGACACGTACTCCTGGTCCTGTGGCGCCACCGGCGCGGCGGGCCTGCCCGAGCCGATCAATTGGCAATCCGCGTCGGCGCTCGGACCGTCAGCCCCTTGCGCTTCGAGGACACGGACACGCGATCGTTCGGCTTGACTCCTGCCGGCAACGTGTAGGTGATCTCGTACTGGTTCACCAGTTCGGCCGCGAGCCTCTGCATCGTCGGAATCAGCGTCGTCGCGACGACCTGATCGTGATAGCCGCCCGAGTCCTTCGACCCCTCGCCGAGGATCGTGCCGAGCGTGAGCATGCCTTCCTGCACCTCGGACTGCGCCGCGGCCTGCGCGACGCCCGCCGCGGTCGCCGGGGTCGTCGGGTTGCCGCGCTGGATCCCTTGCGTGCCGGTGGTCGAGATCGCGTAGAGCACCGCACCGGTGCGGCGGATGGCTTCGCGCACGGTCTCGGCGCGGACCGGTGTCGGCCCCTCCCCGCCGTTGCGCATGATGACAACCGCGGGCCGGTAGCCTTCGCGGTCGATGTCCTTGGTCGCCTCGAGGATCGCTTCCACGAGCTGAGCGCTCGCGCCGCTCGCCATCGCGCGCCGGCCGATCCGCAGAAGCCCCTCGCGCAGGACGTCCACGCTGTCGGAGTAATCGGAGAAGCGCTCGGGCTGCGTCGAGATGCCGGTGATCGCGACTTCGCCGTGGCCGAGGACCGCTTCGACGAAGCGGAGCGCCGCGCCCTGGAACTGACCCGTCCCGCGATCCGAGATGATCAGCGCCACCCGCACCGGCCGGGCGGCCAGCTTCACGTCGCCCAGCGACACGGCCTTGCCGCCCTCTTTTACCTCGAACTCCGCGCCCTGCATGTCGAGCACGGGCTTGCTGTCCTTGTCGAGCACCGACACGTAGATTCGCCGGGTGTCGGCCTGCGCCCTCAGATCGCCGGGCGCCATCCAGACGAGCGAACACAGTACGAGCACGCCGACGAGCGTCGGTCGAAGCGGATGCAGCATAAGGCCCTCGCTGCCGAGTATAGCCGACGCCCCTCGCGGCCGCGGCGAGGTCCGCCGTGAAGGCGCGACGACGGTGCACGCCCGCCGGATCACCGGCGCAGCGCGCGCGGCGATGGATCAGTCGGCGGCGTGTTCGCTCGCGTGCCGTCGCGTCGAATCGAGGTGTTCCGGATCAGGAGGCGAGGCCGGACGGTCCGTCGCCGGTCACGAGGTCGACGAGGCGCATGGCGGCTTCATCGGTGCCCGGCGTGCCCGGCACGAACTGCCAGCCGACGACGAAGCAGGGCGCGCCGCAGTCGGTGACGGCACGCTGGCAGTGGACCACGGTCGCGAGCAGGTCGATGGGCGCGGCGTGTCCGGCGGAGACGCGGATGACGTGCCGCGTCCCGGGCCAGAACGGCGCCGTGGCCTGCACCTTCATGCCGTGATGGCTGACGTCGGTGATCGTGATGCGCGCGCTCGTGCCGAAGACCTCGGCGTGTACTTCCCCGGTCGGCGTGAGCCTCGGGGTACGTCGCCGGTCCATCTGAGCGGGGGAGGGGACCGCGGTGTACTTGAGGAGCTCCATACGCCGGCCGCAAAACGCAATCTACGTGCCACGACTTCCGATGGAGCCCCGACACCGGCAGTGCCCGCCCCGACGTCGCACCGGCACTGCCCGGGCCGGCGCGCACGGTTTTGAGCGACCGATTACAGTTCCGGCACGGGCGCGCCGGTCTGCCGCGTCTCGACGAACGCCTCGACGAGATCCCGACGGAAGAGGCCGCGGCCGGCCTCGCGCTGCAGCTCGGCCAGCGCCAGCCGCTGATCGAGCGGCGCGCGATAGGGCCGCACCGTCGTGAGCGCGTCGTAGACGTCGACGACGCCGATGACTTGCGCCAGCAGGGGGATCTGGTCGCCGCGGAGCCCGTCGGGGTAGCCGCTGCCGTCGAGCCGTTCGTGATGATGGCGGACGATGGCGCGCACGCGGCCGAGCGCGCGCAGGTTGCCGCAGAGCCGGTCGCCGACGACCGGATGCTCGCGCATGCGCTCCTGCTCACGCGCCGTGAGCGGTCCGGGCTTCAACAGGATGGCGTCCGGGACGGCGATCTTGCCGATGTCGTGGAAGTAGCCGCCGCGCGCGAGCGCCTGCAGGTCGTCCTCCTCCAGATTCAGCTTCAGCCCGAGCTCGGTGGCGTAGCGTGAAAGGCGCTGACAATGGCCGTCGGTGTAGGAATCGCGCGCCTCGATCATGAGCGCGAGGCTGCGCAGCACCTCCTCGGCCGAGTCCAGCTCGTCGGTGTACCGCTTGAGCTGCATGAGCGATCGGACCCGCGCCTTCAGCTCGGCCTGATCGATCGGCTTGGTCACGAAGTCGTTGGCGCCGGCTTCGATCGCCTTGATGCGGTCGGCCGCCTCGGCCGCGCCGGTCATCAGCACGACCGGCGTGAGCCGCGTTTCCGGCGACGACTTCAGCGCGCGGCACAGATCGAAGCCGTCGCACTTCGGCATGCGCACGTCCGAGAGCACGAGGTCGGGACGTTCGCGCATGACGAGGTCGAGCGCCTCCTCGCCGTCGCGGGCGCGGGCCACGCGATAGCCCTGCGCGGACAGGATGTGATCGAGCAGGCTGAGGTTGGCGTCCAGATCGTCGACGACGAGGATCGTTCCGCCTGGCGCCGCACGTCCCGACCGCGAGGGCGACAACATCGCGCGTGATGTTACTCCACCCGAGCTGGCACTCACACGACGGTCGCGCAGGACTGCGCGGTGACGCGCAACGCGTTGTCGCATCCGGCAGCAGATCGCCGGGCATGCGCCTTGCTACGTGGTCGCGGCATGAGGCGTCCTCTCGCGGCCGCGCTGGCGCTCGTGGCGTTGTTGCCATCACGCGCGCTCGTCGCGAACAATCTCACCGGCCTCGCGCTCGCGTCAGGCCGGCCGGTGGCCGACGCCGTCATCTGGCTGGACGTTGCCGACGGCCAGCCGCCGGCCCCCTCGTCCCAGGCGGACGCGGTGCTGAACCAGCGCGATATGCAGTTCTTCCCGCACGTGCTCGCCGTGCGCGTCGGGACGCGCGTCAAGTTTCCGAATCACGACCGCGTCTTTCACAACGTCTTCTCGTTTCACGACAGCCGCAAGTTCGACCTGGGACTCTACCCGGTCGGCATGGTGAAGGAAGTGCCGTTCGATCGGCCGGGCCTCAGCCGGGTGTTCTGCAACATCCATCCGCAGATGGCCGCGTACGTCATGGTCCTCGAGACGGCTTACTACGCGGTGTCCGATCGCGGCGGGCGGTTCGTGATCCCGAACCTCCCCGCGGCGCCGACGCGCTACCACGCGTGGCGTCCCGGCGGGCCCGTCCTGAACGGCGAGTTCGATCCGTCGTCCGGGGCGCCGCTCGAGGTGTCGTGGCCGTGACGTCCGGAGGCTGGACGCTCGCCGCCGGAAGCGCCGTCGCCCTCATCCTGATGGGTCCCGCGCCGGCTGGCGCTCAGGTGTCGCTGACACGGGAAACCGACATGACCGTCGGCCATTCGACAGATGAGGCCACGGCGGGCGGCGTGCAAGTCCGGTTGTTCGGAGCCGTGGGCCGCGGCTGGCGCGCGCAAGTCGAGGCGACCTGGGCCGCGACGGGCGTAACCGGTTCCGACGCCTTCGGCACGTCGTTCCCGTACGACGACCGGCTTCACGTGATGGAGACGTACGTCGAGCGCACGGCCACGGCGCGCGGCCTGATCTTCGGCGTGCGCGGCGGACGATACCGCACGCCGTTCGGCATCTCGGGACGAAGCGATCACGGCTACTTCGGGTTCGCGCGCGCGCCGCTGATCCGCTACGGCGGCAACTGGGCCTTGTCGAACACCGCGCTCGAGCACGGCGTCTCGGTGCTCGCGGGCCGTGCGTCGCTCACCGTCGAAGCCAGCTTCGGCACGCCGGGCGATCCTGGCGACGATCCACGGCCGCGCACCCGCGACGTCGTCGTGCGGGCGCAAGGCGTCTACCGCGCGCTGGTCCTCGGCGTCAGCCGTCTCGACTCGGAAGCCTACCGCGAAGGCCCGTGGGTGTCGGGGCGCATGCGCTTCACCGGCGTGGACGCGCGCTGGATGCGCGGCGGCGTGATGCTGCGCGGCGAGTGGATCACGGGCCAGCCCTTCGACGGCACGAGCACCCGCGGCGGGTACGTCGACGTCATCGTGCACCGCGTGGGCATGGGCCCCGTCACGGCCGTGGCGCGGCTCGACCGGCTCGACTACCTCGCGGACAGCCGCTCGAGCTTCCTTCGCCGGTACACCGCAGGGGCCCGGCTGCGCGTCCTCCGGCCGCTCGCGGTGTTCGTCAACGTCGTCCACCAGCCGCAGGCGCTGCGCACCGGCCGGCACACCGCGATTGACGTCGGCGTGACGCAGACGCTGCGATTCTGAGGTCGCGTCATGCGGCAGCCCTCGGCGATCCCGTGGCATGCCAGGCTCGAAGCCCGCGTGCTCGTCAGCATCGTTGGCATCGCCGTGCTCTCGCTCGCCGCGATGCTGATCGCGACCCGCGCCATCGTGACCCGCTACTCGCTGGCTCGATCGGCCGACGACCTCGCGGCGGCGCACGTCGCGTTCACCCGGCTGACCGAGACGCGCCGGCAGGCGGCGGCCAAGGCCACGCGGCTGATCGTCGATCTGCCGGTTTTCCGAGCCTCGCTCGCGGCGCCGGAAGTCGCCGCTGACGCCCCGACCATCGATCACATGACGGCGGAGTACTGCGCGAAGCTCGGCGCGCAGCTCTGCGTCGTCACGGACGCGTCGGGCCGCTGGCTCGGCCGCTCGGGCGTCGGCGCGCATCAGGCGTCGGTTCCCCAGCTCGTGGGCCCGCTCATGGCGGCCGTCGGCGGCTCGTCGGCCAGCGTCATCACGCTGCTCGGCGCCGATCTGTTCCTGGTCGTCTCCGAACCCGCGCTGTTCGGTCGCGAGTTGATCGGGTCGTTCACGGCCGCGTTCCGGTTCGACGACCAGGTCGCGGCGGAGCTGGCGGCCATCACGAACAGCGAGGTCAGCTTCCTGTGCGGGCACCTGTGCGGCAGCAGCCTGACCGGCGATGCGAGGCAAGCGCTCGACGTGTTGGTGCGCACGCAGCCCGACGCGTTGCGCGTGCTGCACGGCGCGACCGACGTGCGCCCGCTGGGAGGCGCGCAGTACGTCGGTCGCTTCGACGTGCTCGACGCCGCACAGCGCGATCTCGCGCTGCTGCTGCTGAAGGACTGGTCGCCGACGGCCATGGCCCTCGCGCGCATCGAGTCCACGCTGCGCTGGCTGACGGTCGTGACGCTCGTGGTCGCCGTGGGCAGCACGGTGGTGTTCGGCCGCCGCCTCACGCGTCCGATCCGCGATCTCGCGGATGCCGCCACGGAGATCGCCGCGGGACGCTGGCAGCGGCACGTGCCCCCGCGCGGGCCCGTCGAGACGCGGCGCATGGCGCAGGCGTTCAACCACATGACGGCCGTGCTCAGGGACTCGCACGAACAGGTCCAGGCCCGCACGCAGGAGCTGCACATCGCGTACGAGCGGTTCCGCGCCATCACCGACTCGGCCAACGACGCGATCATCTCGGTGGACGCGCACGGCACGATCCAGTTCTGGAATCCGGGCGCCGAACGGCTGTTCGGCTACACCGAGCAGGAAGCGATCGCGCAGCCGCTCACGCTGCTCGTGCCCGACGAACTGCAGGCCGATGCCGCCCGCGTGTTCAGCGAGGTGCTGGCCGGCACGAGCGGCTGGCTCCAGCGCACGGCAGAGTACCGCGCCCGCCGGCGCGACGGCTCGAGCGTCGCCGTCGAGGTGTCGGCGGCGACCTGGACCGCCGGTCCCGAGCGGTTCGTCACCGGCATCGTGCGCGACATCACCGATCGGCACGACGCCGCGCGTGCTCTGCAGCAGCGTGAGGAACAGTTGCGTCATGCGCAGAAGATGGAGGCCATCGGACGGCTGGCCGGCGGCGTCGCACACGATTTCAACAACCTGCTGACCGCCATCCTGGGCTACACCGATCTGCTGCTCGACGAGACGCCGACCGCCGCGGCGGCGCACCCGCATCTATTGGAAGTCCAGCGCGCGGGCCGGCATGCCGCGGCGCTCACGCGCGACCTGCTCGCGTTCAGCCGCAAGCAGGTGCTGCAGCCGGTCGTCGTCGATCTCAACACGATCGTCATCGATGCCGAAAGCCTGGTGCGCCGGCTCGTCGGCGAATCGGTCGAGCTGGTCCTTGCCCTCGAGCCCGGCATCCGGTGCGTCAAGGCCGACCCTGGCCAGTTGACACAGGTGCTGCTCAACCTCGCGGTCAACGCGCGCGACGCGATGCCGAACGGCGGACGGCTGACGATCGCCACGTCGATGGATGGCGACGCCGGCACGGACGACGTGCGGCTCACGGTGGGCGACACCGGGTGCGGGATGACGCCCGAGGTGCGCGCGCACATCTTCGAGCCGTTCTACACGACGAAGCCCGTAGGACGCGGCACCGGCCTCGGCCTGGCGACCGTGTACGGCATCGTGCAGCAGAGCGGCGGCCGGATCTCGGTCGACAGCGCGCCGAACCTCGGCACGGCGTTCGTCATCACGCTGCCGGGAACGAGCGCGCCGGCGTCGCAGGCGGATGCGGTGTCCGAGCCGGCCTCATCGCCGGCCGTGACCGGCGAGACGCTGCTGCTCGTCGAGGACAACGAGGCCGTGCGCAGCATGGCGCGCGAAGCCCTTGCGGCGGCCGGCTATCGCGTGCTCGAGGCGCAGAACGGCGAGGAGGCCATGCGCATCGCGGCCAGCGCGCTCGACTCGATCGACGCGGTCGTCACGGACGTCGTCATGCCGGTGATGGGCGGGCGCGAGCTCGTGACGAGACTTCGAGAACTGCGGCCCGATCTGTGCGTGCTGTTCACGTCAGGATACGCGAGCGATCCGTCGACGGCCGTCTACGCCAAGACGCTCGGGGCCGGGTTTCTCCAGAAGCCCTTCGTGCCGTCGACGCTGCGCCGGAAGGTCCGCGAGTTGCTCGAGCGCCGTGGAGCGGGCGGCGAAGCGGACGAGGCGGCCGCCGCGGGTGCGAACGCCTCGGCAGGTTGAGCGGCGATCGTGCCGCCAGAGCGGTGGCTCGGGAACGTCGATCACGCGCCGGCGGCTTCCAGCCAGCGCGCCATCTCTGCGTGGCGCACGGCGCCAGCCTGCTGCGAGAAGACGCGGCCGTCCTTGAGGACCAGGAAGTTCGGAATGCTGCTCACACGGTAGCGCGCAGCGAGCTCCGGATGCCGTTCCGTGTCGACCTTCAGCACGACCGCGCGTCCGGCCATGATCTCCGCCGTGCGCTTCACCTCGGGCGCCGCCATGCGGCAAGGGCCGCACCACGCGGCCCAGAAATCCACGAGCACGGGCACGCGCGCTTCCTGCAGGATGGCGTCGAAGAGCGCGGAATCCGCGTCGAGCGGCCAGGACAACGGTCCGAGCGGAGCCTTGCACTGGCCACAGCGCGACTGGGCGGCGAGCGCCCCAGCTCCGATGCGGTTCTTCTGTCCACACTGGCTGCACGTGAGAATCATCGACGCCTTCTCTCCACGCGAACTCGTCGCCGAGAACGTTCAGATCTTGGATGCCGCTCGCCAGCCGACGTGTCGGCGTGCGTCAGGCCAACCGGCGGTGCCCGCCGGCGACGCCATGGGGAGACAGCACGAGCTGCCAGAGCTGATTGCGGCGCGCGCGGAACGTGCCCGCGCAGGTGAGCAGGTAGTAGCGCCAGAGCCGGCGGAAGCGCTCCGGATACCGGTGCGCCAGCGCGGGCCACGCCACCTCGAACCTCGCGTGCCACGCCATCAGCGTCCGGTCGTAATCCGCACCGAAGTTGTGCCAATCCTCGATCACGAAGCGGCCCTCGAGCGCGCGCGCGATCTGTGCGGCTGACGGCAGCACGGATCCCGGAAACACGTGCCGGTCGATCCAGGCATCGGTCGTGCGCCGCGAGACGAGGCCGCCGATCGTGTGCAGGAGCATCAGGCCGTCCTCCGTCAGCAGGCGGCGCATCGTGTCGAAGTAGGCTCGGTAATTCCGCGGTCCGACGTGTTCGAACATTCCGATCGACACGATTCGATCGAAGCGGCCGCGGACGTCGCGGTAGTCGCACTCGACGATGTCGATCGGCAGGCCCGCACAGCGTGCGCGTGCTGCCGCGGCCTGGCTCGGCGAGACGGTGATGCCCACGATCTTCACGTCATGATGCCGAGCGGCATACTCGGCGAACCCGCCCCAGCCGCAGCCGACGTCGAGCAGCCGCTGACCGGGCGTCAGCGCGAGCTTCCGGCAGACGAGCGCCCACTTCGCCCGCTGCGCCTCGTCGAGCGTCGTCGCGGCGCGCCAGTAGCCGCAACTGTACGCCATCGTCGGGCCGAGCATCGCCTCGTAGAGCGCGTCGTCGAGATCGTAGTGGCTCGTGATCGCCCGGCGCGCGCGCCGCTTCGTCTGCCCGTTCACGACTCGCGCGGCGAGTGCCTGGGCGATCGCCGATGCGCGCCAGGCGAGCGGCCGATCGGCTTCGGCGGCGAGCAGGCGCGCCGTGAGCACGTCGAGCGCGGCGCAGTCCCAGTCGCCGTCAACGTACGCCTCGCCGGCGCCGAGCGTGCCGCCGAGCAGGATGCGCCACGCGGCCGACGCACTGTGGAGCTGAGGATCCCAGAGGTGGCGGCCGTTCAGCACGAGCCCGGCAGGCGCCACGAGCGCCCCGAGACGCCGCCAGGCCCAGGCGGTTGCCGTGTGATTCGACGGTGGAGACGCCAGGAACCCAAGGGTGTCGGCCATCGTTCCGTCTCGAACGATCAGAACAACAATCTCGCCAAGTGTCACGCCGCGCAAGGGCCCTGATGGGGGACTCGACAGCACGAAACGCCCCACAGGAGCCCCTCGCGAGACTACCGTTCGAAGTCCTGAATCTGGGCCGGGGCGACGCCGGCACGCAACGCATTCAGCACGGCGAGCACGTCGATGATCTCCTGGCCAATCGCGGCGTTGACGGGCGTGAGCAGGCCCGCGGCCGCGGCCAGCATCCCGGCCAGGCTCAGCGCCATGCCCCCGATCGCGCTCTGCAGGGCGACCGCCCGCATGTGCCGTCCGATGTGCAGCACCTCGTCCACTTTGCGAAGGGTGTTGTCGAGGATGACGACGTCGGCCGCCTCGGCGGTGACCTCGGTGTTGCGTCCGAGCGCGATGCCGACGGTGGCGGCTTTCATCGCCGGCGCGTCGTTGATCCCGTCGCCGACGTAGAGCGTTCGCGCTCTGGCCGTCTCCTGGCGGACGAGCTCGAGCTTCTGCTCGGGCGTCTGCTCGGCATGGATCGCGCCGATCCCCACACGCTCGGCGAGGAACGCGACCTCCGCCCGCCGGTCGCCCGAGACGATCATCACGCGATCGAAGTGGTGCGCGGGCGCCAGGTGGCTGACGAAGTCCCGGCTCTCGGCGCGGGGCGCGTCGCGGAACCGCAGGAGCGCGGCGAAGCGGCCGTCGATCGCGACCAGGCACTCCAGCCCGCCCGCTTCGGCCGGCAGCGCCACGCCGGCGCCGGCGGGCGACGCCACGAACGCGCGCCGGCTCTGCAGGTGGATCCGCCGGCCTCGAACGACGGCACGCATGCCCGCGCCCGGCGGCTCGCTCACCTCGGTGGCGTCGCTCAGCGCGAACCCGGCCTTCGCGGCGGCCGCGGCGATCGCGCGCGCCAGCGGATGCTTGGAGTAGCGCTCCGCGCTCGCGACGAGCGCCAGCATCTCGCGCGCATCCTGGCCGTCTGCCGTCGTCTGCTCGACCAGCTCCGGCTCGCCGTACGTCAGCGTGCCCGTCTTGTCGAAGATGGCGGTCCGGCAACTCGTGATCTGCTCGAGCACGACGGGGCTCTTGACGATGATCGCGCGGCGCGCCGCGAGCGACACCGCGCCGATGATGGCGACCGGGATCCCGATCAGCAGGGGACAGGGCGTCGCGATGACCACGACGGCGAGGAAGCGGACGGGATCGCCGGTGACGAGCCAGGCCGCTCCCGCGAGCCCGACGGCGAGCGGCGTGTAGACGATGGCCAGCTCGTCGCCGAGCCGTCGAAGGCGCGGACGCCGCTGCTCGGCGTCGCGCATGACGGCCATGACGCGGGCATAGCGCGAGTCGTTTGCGCGCCGCGTGGCGCGAACGGTGAGCCGCGCGTCGCCATTTCGCGCGCCGGAGATCACCGGCGAGCCCTGCGTCTTCGTGATCTCGAACGGCTCTCCGGTGAGATAGGACTCGTCCATCCGCCCGTGGCCGGCGATCACCACGCCATCGACCGGGCAGATCTCGTGCGGGTGGATCTCGACGACGTCGCCGACCGCGAGCGCCTCGACCGGCACGTCGCTCGTCGCCTGCGCGTCGACGCGGTGCGCGATGGTGGGCATCCGCGCCGCGAGGGCCGTCAGGGCGGAAGAGGCGCGACCGATCGCGTAGTCCTCGAGGACCTGTCCGCCCGAGAGCATGAGGACGACGATCGTCCCGGCCAGGTACTCGCCGAGCGCGATCGAGGTCAGGATCGAGATGCCGGCGAGCAGGTCGGCGCCGAACTCGCCGCGCCAGGCGTGACGCGCAAGCTGCGCGACCAGCGGGCCACCTCCGGCGGCCAACGCGACGAGCAGCGGCAGGTCCGCAGCGTGACGTCCAACGCCCGCGCCGTGCGCGAGCCCCACGTGCGCGACGAGACAGACGATCGCGAGCGCACCGATGCGCGTGGATGGGCGACGCCACAACGACACGCGTCTAGCGTACTCCGCCGTCCCGATCGCCGGGGCCCGGCCGCGTGAGGCGGACGGCCGGATCCGCTACGGCAGCAGGCCTGCCACGCCGGTCGGGAGCGCGTGGAGCGCTTTGATCTCCGCATCCGAGAGCACGCGTCCGAACACCGACAGCTCGTCGAACATGCCGACGTACCCGGCGCCGATGTTGATCGCGGCCTGGGCCGGGTCCCAGGTGAACGTCTGCCGGCGCGCCGTGAGCGCGCCCGCGGGCTGACCGTCGAGGTAGAGCCGCGCCACGCCGTCCGGCTCGCCCGTGTTGAATCGATCGAACGTGAAGGCCACGTGCGTCCACTTGCCCTTGCCGAACGGCGGCTGCTCCACGGTGACGAGCGGACGCTCGGGTCCGGGAATGTCCTCGAAGCGGCGGTTCGTCGGATTCCAGACGTTCAGATCGGCGTAGACCCCGAGCCGGAAGGGCGTCGCGGTCGCGGTCTTCTCGAACTCGACGAAGAAGGCCGCGTTGTTCCAGGCGTGCGGCGTGATCTGAACGGGATCGCAGAATCCCGGATCGAGCTCGCCGGCCGGATCGACGCTCAGCCAGAACGACACGGTGCCGGCCCAGTTCGTCTTGGCGTAGGGCACGTTGCGCTGCGCTTTGAAGAACACGGACGGGTGGCGGCGCGCGGTGAAGCGCAGGGCGTCGCCGAAGCGTCCGAGGCCCGAGGCGACCTGCACCTCGCCGGTCGCCGGCAGGCCCGGCGTGCCCTCCTGGCGACGGGCAAACGTCGGCGCGGAGTAGAGCGTTCGATCTCCGGCGGCGTGCACGGCGTTCACGCCGTTGTCGAACCCGGCGTGGAAGGTGAGCGCCGCGCGCAGACCGGCTTGCGCCTGCACGGGGATCTCCTCGATCACGAGCATGCCCCCGAGGAGCAGCAGGCCCGCGGCGCACGCCGCAGCCCAGGACAGACGCATCGTCATTGGGAACCTCCCCGGCCAGCCGCCGATGCCGCTGGCGCGGCGTAGAGTCGCAGCCGCTCGATCGTCCAAGGTGGCGCCCCGTCGAGCGCCGCGGTCTGCGTGATGCGGACGAAGCGGGCCGTTGCCGGCGCGAATGCGGCGGCGGTGGTGCGCCCCTGGCCGCGTCCGTCCGCGACGACCGTTTGCCAGGCCGTGCCGTCCATCGAGACCTCGACGCGGAACGCTCGCGGGAACGCCGCGGTGGGCGGCGGCCCGCCGCGCCCGCCGCCGATCGCCTGCGACTCGAACTGCACCTCGGTCAACGCGGCGGGCGACGGCAGCTCGATCTGGAACCACATGCCGGGCTGCTGAGCGACGCCGGTCGTCCAGCGCGAGTAGTCGAGCGCGCCGCGCGCGCTGTCGGCGTTGTGGCTGGCGCTCACGCGCCACGTCGCGTCCGGCACGAGCACGCGAGGCAGCGCCGCCTCGATGGCCGCCACGGTCCGCAGTCCTTGGCGGCCGGCGGTCGCGGCCCGGACCCGCGCGACGTCGCCTGGCGTCACCGGCGGCGCGCTGTTGCCGAACGCGTTGCGCACGTAGCTCGCGACGTCGGCGATCCACTGATCCGAGTTCGATCCCATCGGCGCCATCACCTCTGGATACGTGCGGCCGTCAATCGGCCCGGTGACGCCGTGGAGCAGGGACGTGATGAGGTAGTCGCGATGCGCCATCACCCTCGCGGAGCCGGCGAGCGACGGCGCCATCGTGAGGCCCACCGAGGCTCCCGGCTGCGGCGTGCCGCGCCCGTCGTCGCCATGGCACGAGAAGCAGATCTCGTTGTAGGCCGTATTGCCGCGGGCGATCGAGTCCTGCTGGTCTGGCGTGAAGAGCCCACCGCGCCCGGCGCCGCCGGCCGCCGCCGGCGGGTTGAGCACGCGATCGGCAACGAACTGCACGCCGCGCGCCCGATGCCGTTCCCTCGCGGATCCGACCGTCGTGGAGAGGTCCGGCGCCTTCAGGAGATTCATCGTGAGCATCGCCTGGATGATCACGTCGGGATCCGCGTCGCCGGCGGCCTGCCGCCAGTCCGCGGCCAACGAGCGGTCGCCGGCCTTGTAGAGCGACTCGCTCGCACGGATCGCCTGGATGCGCATGCGCGGCTCGGGATCCCTGAGCAGTGTCCGGGCGAGCGATGCGTCGAGCGCCCCCAGCCCTTCGATCGTCCAGAGCGCGTGGAACCGCGTGAGCAGCGCGGCCGGCGGGCGCGTGAGCCGCTGCAAGGCCGGCACGACCGAGGCGTCCTGCCTCAACACGAGGAGCTGCTGCGCCGTGTCGCGCCACCAGCCATTCGGGTGGGCGAGGTGCGCGACGAGCTGCTGAGACGTCTCCGACAACATCCGCGGCCGCGTGCGGTCCGGCGCGATGCCGTCGTAGGTCACGCGCCAGACTCGCCCGTATCCGAGCACCTTGTCCAACTGGTACTGGCGGATCTTCTGCCGGAGATAGGTGCCTTCCTTGGCCCAGAGCGCGCCCTCGATGATCCCGCGGTACATGTCGGCGATGTACATGACGCCATCGGGGCCCGTCGCCACGTCGACGGGACGGAACAGCGGATCCAGCGAGCGGATGAACTCGGACCGCGGATAGGCGTTGCGGAGCTGCGTCAGCCCGCCGTCCTTGACGACCTTCAGACGACGGACGGCGCGCGCCACGGTCTCGCCGTAGAAGTAGTCGCCGACCATGTCGGCAGGAAGCCGGTGCCCTCGGAAGACCTCGTTGCCCGCCGACGCGGTGCCGTAGACGAGCGAGCCGTCCGGCAGCCGCGTCCCCGGAATACCGGCCTGGATGTCGCCCACGAGAATCGGGGCACCCCAGAGGATGTTCAGGTCCGGCTCGAACTGATCGGGCCAGTCGAAGTTGCCGTAGTGCACCGGGAACTGGAAGTAGCCCGGCATGCCGCTCGCGCCGTGCTGGAACCAGACCTTGCCGTCGTCGTCCTGCGCCACGCTCCACTGCGCGCGGTTCGGTCCGGTCGGCTCGCGCAGGACGCCGTGCGGCGTCCACCGCACGCGGAACGCGTTGACCGTGCTGTAGAGCCAGTTGTCCATCGCCCACAGCAGGCCGGACGGCTGGGACTCCATGCTGCCGCCGCGGCCGAAGCTCGCCGTGAACAGCTCACGGCGATCGGCGACGCCGTCGTCGTTCGTGTCGGAGTACCGCCAGACTTCGTCGTTGTTCGTCTCGAGCACGAGCACGCTGTCGGGGCCGAACGGCATCGCGAAGCGGGGGAACAGCAGCCGATCGACGAACACGCTGTGCGTCTCGAACGACCCGTCGGCGTCGCGGTCCTCGTGCCGCGAGATGCGCCCGATCGGCTGCAGCGCGTCGATGCCATCGATGGTCTGCTCGTATCCGCGCAGCTCCACGAGGTACATGCGGCCGTTGCCGTCGAACGTGATGGCGGCGGCCGAGTCGATCAGCGGATCCGAGAGCACGGGTTCGATCCGGAAGCCCGGAGGAAGCCAGAACCGCCTGGCCTGTTGCTCGGGCCGCAGCGGAAGCACGGGCGGTTTCGGCGAGAGGTCCGCCGCGGCGTTGGCCGGATCGTCGGCGTCCGGCGCGGCACCCGGCCCGCGGCCGCCGGTTGGCGTCTGAATAGCACCGCCCGGCTGGGCCGGCGGAGACGGCGCCTGCGCCGACAGCACGACCAGCGCGGCGCCGACGATCGCGCACGCAGCGATGAAGGACCTCGATCGCAATGTCATACTTCCTTCGTGTTGGAGTCAGCGGCTTATACCACCGGCTGTTCGAGAGGGTCAATCGGACGGATGCCCGCGCGCGGCAGATTCATGACAGAATTTCGCCAGCGCACGAGCGCTGGAGCGGACGGACGATGATCGGGCGTATCGGTCGGATGGGAATCGCCGCATGGCTGTGCGCGGCCGTCATGGCGGGGACGGGATGCCGCAGCGCGGTCACCGCGCCGTCCGTCTACGCGCCGTTCAGCACGACGGATCTCGTCGTGGGCACGGGCGATGTCGCCACGCGCGGCCAGCTCGTCCTCGTGGAGTACACCGGGTGGATCTACGACGGGAGCCGGCCCGACAACAAAGGTGCGATCTTCGACACGTCGAGCGGCCGCACGCCGTACGCGTTCACGCTGGGTCTCGGTGAAGTCATCACCGGCTGGGACGACGGGCTCGAGGGCATCCGCGTCGGCGGCACGCGCCGGCTCGTGCTCCCGCCGTCGAAGGCCTACGGCGACACGCGCTCCGGCGCGATCCCGCCGAATTCGACGCTGATCTTCGAAGTCGAGCTCGTCGCGATCCAGTAGCGCTACGGTGCCGCCGGCGCGGCCGCGGCCGGGTCGGGCGCTGCTGGCACGGGCACGGGGCGCGCGGGTGCACCGCCGCGCCCGAACGGGCTGGGAAGATAGAGCCGGCCGCCCGCCGTGATGGCGATGACGCGCTCGTTCACGACGGTCTCTCCCGGTCCCACTGCCTTCCCCTTGACTTTGTGGAACGCGCCCTCGGCGAAGATGCCGAAAGGCGGCCTGAGGTACCACTCGAAGCCCCCGCCGAACATCCATCCCCAGCCTTCGGTGTTGACGATGAAGCGCTCGGACTCGCCTTTGATGAGGACATCGCCCTGCTGCCGATCCGCCAGCGTCTGATCCACCGTCGACGTCGCGCGATGGTAGTTGAGCCCACCTCGCGCGTAGACGCGGACCGTGCCGAAGAGACCGCCCGTCGTGCCGGCGAGCGTCAGGATGTCGGTCTCGAAGCGGTGGGTGAACGTCAGAGGATCCTCGGTGCCACGCGCCTCGAGCGTCGCGCCCTTGATGAGGCTCACCTCGGCGCCGAGCGAATTGCGGAACCAGTAGGTGCCGCCGAAGGTGACCGCCGGCTTGAAGTCCGTCGCCGTGCAGGGCCGCACGTCGCCGCAGGCCAGCGCGAACGTCTTCATCAGGCGGGGGAGCGTGAGGCCGATCGAGAGGGTCACGGCCCGCGGCTGCACGACGGCCGGCATGTCGCCGGTGTAGTCGCCTCTCAGCCACTGGGGCGGCGGTGGCCCCTGACGCACGAGCAGCATCGGCGTCGCCGTCTGCAGGTCGATGACGACGGACGTGTTGCGCCGGATGACGTAGAGCCCGGTCAGCTCCTGCCGCTCGCATTCCGGCGGCGCCGCCGGGATCAGCCGGTCCCGGTCCGCCAAGCCGACGCGAACCAGGTTCTGACAGCGATCGACCTGGAACTGGAGCACGTGCTCGGTCGTTCCTGGCGCGAGCGGCAGGGTGAGCGGAATCTGTGCGGTGCCCGCCGGGTCAGGCGCTCCCTTGCCGACGACCTCGCTTTCGTACACGACCTCGACCGAAGCCGCGGCTCCGACATTGCGCAGCACCAGCGTCTGCGCGGCGGCCGCCGAGACGTGGCCCGCCGAGAGCAAGGCGACCCATACGAGGGATCGCCAGCATCGCATCATGTTTCCGCTCCTCCACGGTGCATCTCGGGGACGCCACCGCCTGAACATCCCGCCGATTATGAGTCGGGACCGCCTGGACTGTCACGGTCCGCGTCGGCCGAGACGCCGCCGCAGAACCTGACGAGCCGCTCGCGCGTGACGGCGAGCGCCCTTTGGACGATGGCGCCCGGCAGCGTGGCCGGGGCGAAGATCACGACGAGCAGCCGCGTCGTCGCGGTCGTGACCATCGTGCGGGCGGAGTCCGAGGTCGGGTTTCCGAACGGGCCGCGCGCATCGGCGAGCGTCAACCGCCCGTCGAGGTGCACGACGTCCTTGCGGATTCCGCCGTACTGCTCCCCCGTGGCACCGAGGCGGAGCGTGACGCCGCCGTCGATCGCGGCGAGATCGTAGAGCCCGAACGGCAACTGCGACTCCAGCGAGCACCAGTTGACGATGTCTACCGCGGTGTTGACGCGCGGAAGCGGCTCGCCCTTCCGGACGCGCCGCAGGAGCGCCTCCGACGAGGGCCGTGTCTTGGTGGGATCGATGCCGACACGGCGGTACATCGCCCGCACCGCTGCGGTGACGCCGGCGCGCTCGGCCGACGCCGCGTCAGCGATCGCGGCCTGATGGATCGCGACGTCGAGTGGTGCGTCGTGCTCGCGCACGACGACCTTATCCAGCGCCAGCACGGCGGGGGAGACGAGGCCCGTCAGCTCGGGGGCAACCTGAACGGGTACGGTGCGCGAGGCCAGCTCTACCGTCCCTGCACGCGAATCCTGAGCCCGACGCTGACGAGCCGCGGCATGCCGATGAGCGTCGGCGCGATCGGATTGCCGCTGGCGTCGCTGGCCGTGCCGATCCAGAACTCCTTGTCGAAGAGGTTCTGCGCGGCGAGGAAGATTTGGAGCGTCGGGCCGAGCGCGCGCGAGACGCTGGCGTTGACGACGGCGTAGCCCGGAAGCACGCGCGCCGGCGTGTTGAGATCGTCGTCGAACTGATCGCCCACGGCCTGCACGTCGACGCCGGCACTGAAGTACTTCGGATCGGCGTACTGGAACTGGAACGCGCCGCGGTGCTTCGGCACCTGCTGCAGGTAACGGTCGACCAGCGCCGGGTTCACGTCGTTCTCGCGCACCTTGGCGATGTCGTAGATGTAGGCGCCGCCGACGCGGACGTGGTCGCCGATGCGGTAGTCCGCGTCCGTCTGAATGCCCCAAATACGTGTGCGCCCCAGGTTCTCTCGTTTCAGCGTGTTGGGCGGAGATGGTTGCGTGACGTTCGCGACCGGGTCTTTCATCCGGTTGTCGAACACCGTCGTGCGCCAGGTCAGCCCCCGGACGGGCAGGATGTTGATGCCGAATTCGCCGCCCACGAGCCGCTCGGGCCCGAGCGCCGGGTTCGCGAGCGTGACCTGCGCGCCGAGCGAGAACCGCCGGTACAGCTCGTTCAGCGTCGGCGCGCGGAAGCCGGACGCCAGGTCGCCCCACACCGAAACGCGATCGGTCAGGCGGTAGAGCACGCCGACGCGTGGGCTCACCACCGTGTCCTGCTTGTCGGCCAGGTCCGGATCACTCACGGCGCCGTTCGAGAGCATGGTCTCGACATTGTGCGCGTCGTAGTTCCGCCAGCGGTCGACTCGCGCGCTCAGCGTCACCGTCAGCCGATCGGTCGGCGTGATGACATCCTGCACGAACAGGCCGAAGAGCCGCTGCGTGCCGCCCGCCACCCGGTGGAGCGTCTTGTTCGCGCCGGTCTGCGCGTCGTACGCGTCCTCCACGCTGTCGCCGTCCACCCAGCGGAAGTCCATGCCGCCGGTCACCGCGTGGCGGCCGCGGAACACGCGCGACCACTGCGCCATGCCGCCGACCGCGTCGGTCGGCACGGTCTGCGTCAGCGAGAGGCGCCCGACGTTCCTGGTCGTGCCCGCATCGGGGATCGCGAGGAAGTTGCTGTGGAACTCCTTGGCGTCGGTGAAGACCGTCGCCTGCAGGCTGCTCGAGTCGGGCAGCACCGCGCGCACGCCGCCGCTCGTGTACGTCCAGGCCGTGTCGTTCGATTCCTCGATCGTCGGCGTGAAGCTCGTGCGCTTGCCGTTGGCGCGCTCTTCCGTGAAGTAACCGGCCCGGACGAACGCGTGCACCCGGTCCGTCGGGTTGTAGTCGAGCTTGACGGCGACGTTCTTGTACTGAACGGCGACGTTGTTGTCGACGCCGCCGCGCTGCGAGGGCAGCACGTTGGCATAGCCGTCGGTGTCGAAGGCCGTGGCGTCCACGGCGACGCCCACCTTGCCCCACACGTCGCTCGCGCGCAGGTCGAGCTTGGGCGTGGACCGGTTGCCGTACTGCGCCTTCATCTCGACGGTCCGCCGCGTCGGCTGGCTCGTCACGACGTTCAGCACGCCGCCCATCGCGTAGCTGCCGTACAGGCTCGACGACGCGCCGTTGACGACCTCGATCCGCTCGGCGCTCTCGATCGGGAGCGCGGTCCAGTACACCCATCCGCCGAACGCGTCGTTGAACGGGACGCCGTCGAGCAGCACGAGGCTGCGGCTCACGCCGCTCGGTCCGATGCCGCGCAGCGACACGCCCTGGCTCGTCGGGTGCGCCGAGATGCTGCTCGACCGGCGGAACAGACTGAACTCCGGCAGCCGGCGCAGCACGTCGTCGGCGACGACGGCCGGCGTCTGGCGGATCTCTTCCTTGGCGATCACGTTCACGGCGGCCGGGACGTCGCCCAGCCGCTGTTCGGTGCGCGTCGGCGTCACGCTGACCTGCTCGGTGATGCCGGCCGCGGCGAGCGTCGCCTCGACGGCGCCGGCGGGCTCGCCGGCGGCGAACGTCCGGCGGAACTCGGCGAACCCGTCGGCGCGAACGATGACCGTCACGGCGCCGGGCGCGGGCGCCGTGACGCTGAACCGGCCGTCCGAGCCCGCGACGCCCTGACGTTCGGCACCGGACGCCACGCGGACGATGACGTTGGCGCCCGCAATCACGCCGCCGCCAGCGTCACGGACGACGCCCGAGACGGTGGTGGCGGTAGAGGCGGTAGTGGTCGCGGGGGCCTGCTGGATCGGGCTCCCGCCTGGTAGCGCGAGGAGGAGCTGACTGAGGAAGAATGCCGTCGATGCTGTCATGACCTCGAATCCGTGTAGCCGATCGCGTCCGGCCCGCCCGGAGCGAGCGGACCGGCCAGGCCGGCGTCCAGAACACATTCGTCAGGCCTCGCTATTATCCGCGAATTCCGACGGTGCGTGCCTCGGCTCAAGATCGACGCCGCGCGGCCGACTACCGGTCCGGGACACGCTCACGCACATGGTCCGCACGCCGACGCACTACGAAGTGCTGCACGTGCAGCCGGACGCGCCACGCGAGATCGTCCACATGAGCTACCTGACGCTCATGCGGCGGCTCCGCATGCACCCGGACCTCGGCGGCGATCCGGACATGGCGGCCCGCATCAACGACGCGTTCGCGGTGCTGAGCGATCCCGAGGCGCGGGCCCGCTACGACCGAACCCTGGCGGCCGCCTCCGAACGGCGCGCCGAGGCCGCGGTCCTGCTGCCTCCGGCCGATGAAGCTCCACGCCAAGCCGCGGCGTCGCCCGTCACGGCGTGCGAGTTCTGCGGCACGCTGCACCCGGCGCGAGATCTGACGCGGCCGTCGGCCATCTGCGCGTTGTGCGCCAGCCCGCTCTATCCAGCCAGCATGCACGAGCAGGACGACACGGCTCGCCGGGCGTTCCACCGCATCAGCCGGGAATGGCCGCTGGCGTTCCACTTCGCCTATCCCTACGGGGCGCCGCTCACCGGCACGACGCGCGATCTATCGATTTCCGGCCTGCGATTCACGACCGCCCACCGGCTGAGCCCGGAGGATCGGCTCCGCTTGACGTGTGCCTTCTGCGACGCCATCGGCGTCGTCCGCCATGTGCACCACGGGCTGGAGCATCGCGACGAGCCGTGGAGCGTCGGCGTCGCGTTCCTCACGCTGCGAATCAACCTCGCGCCGGGCGGGATCGTGTCGAAGTTGATCTGATTTCGGACGCCACGCGCGTCGCGGCCCGCCCGGGACGTCGCCGGCCGTTGCAGGGGACCGCGGCAAGACCACGACCGCAAGCCTCTGGACTCACACTTCAGGCTCGCATCCTCGACGGCTCACGCGACCGTCTTGCCGCCGGTGATCGTCAGCACTTCGCCGGTGATGTAGCTCGAGTCGGCGTTCGACGCGAAGAACACGTAGGCCGGGGCGATTTCCTCCGGCTGGCCGGGCCGGCCCATCGGCGTGTCCTGGCCGAACGTGGCGACCTCGTCCGGCGGACGATCCGACGGGTTGAGCGGCGTCCACACCGGCCCTGGCGCCACGCAGTTCACTCGAATCTCCCGATCCACCAGCGACTGGGCGAGCGACTTCGTGAAGGCGTGAATCGCGCCTTTGGTCGACGCGTAGT
The DNA here is from genome assembly GCA_020853395.1 of Acidobacteriota bacterium. NCBI lineage: Bacteria > Pseudomonadati > Acidobacteriota > Acidobacteriota bacterium. The sequence goes on along the minus strand of JADYYY010000002.1, from coordinate 120,025 downwards.
CGAGGAGCTTGCCGCTGCCGTTGAGGCCGACGATCGAGCCGGTGTTGATGATCGCGGCGCCCGGCCGGAGATGGGGCAGCGCCGCTTGCGTCAGCCAGAACATCGCGAAGATGTTGGTCTCGAACGTCCGCGTCCATTGGGCGTCGCTGATCTCGGCGATGGACGGCTGGTGCTGCTGGAACGCCGCGTTGTTGACCAGGACGTCGAGCCGGCCCCATCGCCGGACGGTCGTGGCGATGACGCGCCGGCAGAACGCCGGCCGGCGAAGATCGCCCGCGATGAGGAGGGCGCGGCGTCCGGCACCTTCGATGGCGCGCGCCGTTTCCTCGGCGTCGTCGCGCTCCTCGGGAAGGAACACGAGCGCGACGTCGGCGCCCTCGCGAGCGAACAGGACGGCGACGGCACGGCCGATCCCCGAGTCGCCTCCCGTCACGATCGCCACGTTGCCGTTGAGCTTGCCGGACGCCCGGTAGTCGGGTGCCTCGTACTTCGGGCGGGGCTCGAGCTCGGATTCGCGGCCGGGCTTCGGCTGATGCTGCTTCGGAAACGGCGGCTTCGGCCGGCGGTCCGAGGCGGCCCGTGTGCGCGTTCGCGTCTTCGCCATCCTGCGATCTCCTGGTCGGCACCGCGCGTCACGTGGCGCGGTCGGCGCGCGGCACGTCGCGGGCGCCTCCGTGCGGGCGAGCCCACGTCACTGATGCCGCGAGTGCCGGCGCTCGCCGTCCGCCTCGCCGTCCGCCTTCCGCGAACCGTCGCTCGCGCCCGCGGTGTAGCCTTCGATCACCGGCGGCGGCGCTGAGGCGACCGGATGATCGGCCCCGGCGAACAGCCGCACGCGCAGCCGGTTCTCGACGCGCTGCACGCCGAACGCGGAGGCGGCGATCTCCTCGGCCGCGCGCCTGGCTGGCTCGGACGCGACGTCACCCTCGAGCTGGACGTCGCCGTCGCTGACCGAGACCTCGATGTCGCTCGCATCGAGATCGGGATCGCACGCCAGCCGTTCGCAGACGTCCTCCCAGATGCGCTCGTCGGTGCGGCGATAGCCGCGTGGCCCCTTACCGGCGTGTGACCCGGGCGACGCGAGGTCATTGGCGCCCCGGTGCCCGCGCCGCGGTCCCACCGGCGCCTCGTTCGATCGCGCGCTTCGATACTCACCAGGAAGGTCGAGGTCGCCGCGCACCTCGCGTGCGCCAGCCCCCGCCTCTCGCGGGTCGTCACGACGGACCCATTCGACGTCCCAGGGCTCGGACGCGTCGCCGTGCCCGTCACCGTCCAGGAGGTCATCCGCGCCGTGTTCGACGGCATCGGACTGGGCGCGCTGGGCTCGCCGGCCGGAGTTCGCCCGCTCGAACTCATCGTCGCTGCGCCACCGCGATTCGTGGTGTTGTTGATGATTCCGCATTGAAGCCTCTTTCTAGTCACGGTCCCGGGTCCCGGGTCCTATGGGGTGGTCTGGAGCCTCGTCGCCTCCAGCGCCGCGGGTCTCGACTTGCGTCGCGATCCGTGGGTCGCGCGACGGGCTACGGCTGAATGCGTGCAGATCCGGGGCCACGGGGTTGATGTGCGTGGCTTCCCGCACGGATGCCCGTGCCGTCGAGATGGGGAACCGGAGGGTCAACGTGCGGACGTCACGCGCTCGATTGCGCCGCTTCGTCGGGCGAGATCCGCTGGTTGTACCGCCTGGCGGCCTCGGTCGCGAACACACGGGCGAGCACGCCGGTGTCGATGTCTCGCGACTGCCGGCCGCGATCGCCGGCCGGACGCGGCGCCGGCCCCGGAAGCACCCACGTGGCGAGGGCGGCCAGCAGCGCGGCCGCGGCCTCTGGCGCGGCGGCCTGGAGCAGTTGCGCGGCGCGCGCGGGCCAGCCGGGCGCAATTCGCGCGCGCCCGATGCGTGACGCTTCGACGATCATCGCGGCCGCGCGGCCGGCATCGATCGCTGTGAGCGGGCTGCCCGCGAGCGCGAACAGGACCGCCTCCTTCTTGTGCTGCCCGCGCACGAGCGGATTCCGATGAGACCCGGTCCGCATGAGGTGCGGCGTCGCCGTCGTCACGACGATGTGGTGGCGCCGGAGCTCCGCGTGCAGCCCGTCGGACAGCCCGGCGAGGGCGAATTTGCCCACGCAGTACGGCAGCAGGTGCGGCAGCGCGAGGCGCCCGCCGACAGACGAGATGTTGATGATGCGGCCGCCGCCTTGCGCAACGAAATGGGGGAGGCACGCCCGGATGAAATGAAGGGGAAATCCTCGAGCTGCGCGTGCTCGAACGGCGTGACCTGGATGATCCCGGCGTTGTTGACCAGCACGTCGATGCGGCCGCGCTCCCGAATCGTGTCGGCCACGGCCCGCTCGACGCCGGCTCGATCGCGGATGTCACAAACGCGGATCAGCACGCTCGCTGCGCCACGGGCGCGCACCCGCTCGGCGGCGCGCTCGAGCTGGTCCTGCGAGCGGGCGACGAGCACGATCTGGGCGCTCTCGACGGCGAACCGTTCCGCGAGGGCCAGACCGAGCCCCCGCGATCCGCCGGTGATGAGAACGACCTGATCGCGGAACGACGTCCGGCGCGGCGAGGATTTGAGCAGGGCGCCGGCGAGCATCGCCCCTCCGAACGCCACCACGGGCAGCAAGGCGGACGCCGGGAAGGACGGTGCGCTGGTCCGAGCCATGACGTGCTCCTCGCATCAAGGTGAGGCGGCCGCCGCGCCGCGCTGCGGCGGCCGCCTCCGACTACGCTGGATTCGCCAGCGCGTCGCGGCGTGTCTGGCCGGTCAGCTTCGCGTAGAGCGTCAGCGCCTGCGCGGTGACCTGGTCCATGTTGTAGTAGCGGTACGTGCCGAGGCGCCCGACGAAGTGCACGTTCGGCAGCGTGGCCGCCAGCATCTGGTACTTGCGGTACAGCTCGAGGTTCTCCGGCCGCTGCACCGGGTAGTACGGATCGCCCTCGGCCTTCGGGTGCTCGTACACGACGGTGGTCTTCGGGTGCTCCTGGCCGGTCAGGTGCTTGAACTCGGTGACGCGCGTGTACGGGTTCTCGTTCGGGTAGTTGATGACCGCCACCGGCTGAACGCGGTCCGTATTGAAGGTCTCGAACCTGAAGTCCAGCGATCGGTAAGGGAGCCGTCCGAACCGATAGTCGAAGTACTCGTCGATCGGCCCGGTGAAGATGACCTCACGATGCGGGATGACGCTGCGCACCTCGCGATAGTCCGTGTTGAGCAGCACCTTGATCTTCGGGTGGGCGAGCATGCGCTCGAACATCCGCGTGAGCCCGTGCCGCGGCATCGCCTGGTACGTGTCGGTGAAGTACCGGTCGTCGCGGTTCGTTCGCACCGGCACGCGGGCCGTCACCGACGCGTCGAGCTCCGACGGATCGCAGTCCCACTGCTTGCGCGTGTAGTTGCGGAAGAATTTCTCGTACAGCTCGCGGCCGACCTTGCTCACGATCACGTCCTCGGAGGTGCGGATCGCGGCGGGCCGCTCCGCCACGCGCTCGAAGAACGTGACGAGCTCGAACGACGTGAGCTGCAGGCCGTAGAGCGTGTTGACCGTGTCGAGGTTGATCGGAATCGGCACGAGCTGGCCGTCCACCCACGCCTGGACCCGGTGCTGGTACGGCCGCCACTCGGTGAATCTCGACAGGTAATCGAACACTTCGCGCGAGTTGGTGTGGAAGATGTGAGGTCCGTACCGGTGCACGAGGATCCCCGCATCGTCGTAGTGGTCGTACGCGTTGCCGGCGATGTGCCGGCGGCGATCGATGAGCAGGACGCTGCGGCCGGCGTCGGCCGCCAGCCGCTCTGCCATCACGCTGCCGGCGAAGCCGGCGCCCACGATGAGGTAGTCGAACATCGACGCCGGTCCCGTCCGCTCGCCGCTCACATCGTGCTCTGCGGCGCAAACGCGGGCACGAACGACACCGGCCGCGCCGGCCGTTCCTCCTCGATGCGCGTCTGGGCCTGCTGCCCAACGGCTTCCTCGATCAGCCGGTGCATGGACGCGAACGTCTGATCCCAGGACAGGCGCGACAGGAAGGCTTCGGCACGCTTCACCGCGTCGCGGCCCGCCGGCGTGAGCGATCGGCGCACGGCGGCCTCGAACTCCTCCACCGAATCGGCGATCTCGACGAGGCCCAGCTCGCCGTAGGGCCGGACGACGTCGCGGATCGACGTGGAGACGACCGGGCATCCCGCCGCGAGGTACTCCGGCGTCTTCGTCGGGCTGATGTAGCGCGTCGCGTCGTTGTGCGCGAACGGCATGAGCGCCACGTCCCAGCCCGCCATGTACGCCGGCAGATCGTCGTACGCCTTCATGCCGAGATAGTGGACGTTCTCGCGGCGCGGCAGCGACTCCGGATCGATCTTGCAGACCGGCCCGAGCATCACGAACTGCCACGCCGGGTTCCGTTCGGCGACCGCCTGGACGAGCTCGATGTTCATCCGCTCGTCGATCACGCCGCAGAAGCCGAGCCGCGGCCGCGCGATCCGCCGCTGGTCGAGCGGGGGCTGGCAGCGGCCGCGGGCGCGGCGGAAGTGCGCCACGTCCACGCTGCTCGGCATCGGATGGATGTTGCGATGCAGGCGCTTCTTCGCCTCGTACAGCGACACGCCGCCGGTGAAGACGACGTCCGCCCGGCGCAGGAGCGCCTGCTCACGCTCGCGCAAGCCCTGCGGCGCGCCCGCGAACCCGGCGAGCTCGTCCATGCAGTCGTAGACGATCCCGCTCACCTCGAGCCCCTCGAAGATCGGCAGCGCCATCGGCGTGTAGAGCCAGACGATCGGCCGCTCGATCTCATAGCCCGCGAGCACGCAGTCGAGCAGTCGTCGCTGCGCGGCGATCGCGCCGCCCGCGTCCAGACCCTGCGGCAGGTGCGGCACGACGACGTGGACGCCGTTCGAGGTCGAGACCGTGACGTGCGCGCGCTCGGCATCGAAGAGCGGCTCCTCGACGAAGAACACGCGTCGCGTTCGGCTGAACCGCACCATCAGGTGCTGCGGGCGCTGAAAGACGTACGTCCAGCGGAGGTGGCTGAAGCAGAGCAGATCGGCCGCGGCGGCAGCGGCCGCCGGGCGAAAGGAAGTCGTCATGCGCCGCGAAGATTTCAAAAGCTGTGCCGCGCAGCGTCTTGGCGATCGCGGTCCGCGCGCCGGCGCGAGTGGCACGCCGTGGGATACCTTCGGCAATGCCGTCGCGCGGCCGCCGTCAGCGCTCGGCGGCGCCGCGCGTGGCCGCCGCGATCGCCTCGATCGGAAACTTCGGCGTGCGATCGGCGAAGAGCAAGCCGTTGGCTTCCTGATACGTGTCGGCGAACTGCGTGTAGCAGAAGCCGGAGAACAGCCCGAGCGATCGCACCGATCGCAGCAGCGCCGCGTAGCGGTCGGCGAGCGCCGACGACGAGCTGGCGTGCGAGTAGCCCCAGGTCCGATCGGAGCGATCCACGATCGAGATGCCGCCGAACTCGCTGAGGATGATCGGCTGATCGGCGTGCCGCTCGCCCTCGAGCACGAGCAGCCGTCCGCCCGGACGCTCGCGTTTGAAGAGCCGCGGCAGGATCTCGTCCGCGCGGTAGCGTCGGGCGAGCCGCTCCGGATCGCCGTCGTAGTCGTGGATGCCGATGATGTCGGTCGCCACGCTTTCCCATCCGTCGTTGCCCACGACCGGCCGCGTCGGATCGAGCGTGCGCGTGAGGTGATAGAGCGCGCGCACGTAGTGACGCTCGGCTTCGTTCAGCGGCAGATTCGGCACGCCCCACGACTCGTTGAACGGCACCCACGCCACGATGCACGGATGGCTGTAGTCGCGGCCGATCGCGGCCATCCATTCGCGCGTCGTCCGCTGCGTCGAGTCCTGCGTGAAGCGATACGCGCTCGGCATCTCGCCCCAGACGAGTAGACCGAGCCGATCCGCCCAGTAGAGATAACCGGGATCCTCGAGCTTCTGGTGCTTGCGGACGCCGTTGAACCCCATCGCCTTCGCGAGCTCGACGTCCTTCCTCAGCGCATTGTCGCCAGGCGGCGTGAGGCCCGTCTCCGGCCAGTACCCCTGATCGAGCACGAGTCGCAAGCCGTACGGACGGCCGTTCAGGATGATCCGGTCGCCGTCGACGGTAATCGATCGCAGCGCTGTGTAGCTCTGGACCGTGTCGAGCAGGCGGCCGTCGGCGGTCGTCAGCCGAAGCTCGGCGTCGATCAGGCGCGGCGATTCAGGGCTCCACAGGAGCTCGTTGCGGAAATCGTCGATGCCGGGGTCGGACAGCGCGACGCGGCGATGCACCTCGCCGCCGACGACGAGGTACGAGTCGTCCACCAGGACGGCGTCGTCGGTCCGGAGCAGCAGGTGGAGACGCGCGCCGTCGCAGGGTGCGCCGTGCAGCACGGCCGCACAGCCGATCTCCCAGCGCACGAGGTTCGGCGTCCAGCGCAGCGCGCCGATCCACGTGGCCGGGACGCGCTCGAGCCACACCGTCTGCCAGATGCCCGTCGTCCGCGGATACCAGATCGAGTGCGCGCGCAGCAGCCAGTCCTGCTTGCCGCGCGGCTTCGCGAGATCCTGCGGATCGTCGTACGCCCATACGACGATGTCGGCGTCGCGTGTGCCGGCGACATGAGGCGTGATGTCGAACGTGAACGGGGTGTAGCCGCCCTCGTGCTCGCCCGCGAGATGGCCGTTCACCCAGACGGTGGCGCGATAGTCCACCGCGCCGAAGTGCAAGAGCAGCCGCTCGCCCTCGGCGAGCGACGGCACCTCGATCGCGCGCCGGTACCAGCACGCGCTGTACAATCCGGTGTCGCCGATGCCGCTCGCAGGCGCCTCCGGCGAGTACGGCACGACGATCTCGCCGGCCCAGCGCACAGCGCCCGGATCGGAGATGGTACCGGCCGGATCGATCGCGAAGTGCCAGACGCCGTTCGCCGACATCCAGTCGCGACGGCGGAGCTGATGCCTGGGATAGGGATGCCCATCGAATCCGACGAGCGGCGACGACGTGGGAGTGATGACGGACTGCTGAGCCACGGCTCACGATCGCCCGGATACGACGCACCGGGATCTGCGTGCGGGGAGACCTTCAGGGTAGACAGAGCAGCGCACGGCCGTCAACGCGCGAATCGTCTGCCGACGCCGACCGGCGCCCACACGCGCACGTCCTGGCGCAGCGAGAAGTGCAGGAGCGGAGATCCGGCCGGAAGACGGACGCGGGCCGCCGCCGCAACCGTGTTGACGTCGATCTCTGCGCTCGCGGCTCGGAGGCTCCACGGTGGATGCTGGATCTCGGCTCGCCACAGCCGTCCCGCGCGGTTCGCCGCGTAGAGACAGTAGCGTTCGGTCAGGAAGTGCTCCAGCGATCCCGGCACGGCGTTGAACGTCTGGCCGTGCGGCCTGTACCTCGCCGCGAACCGTGCGCGCCGGCGTCCGCGACGTACGCTCGTGAAGCGCATCTCGCCCTTGACGCGGCCGGCCTGCATTGCCGCACGGAAATACGGCAGCGAGAATCCCAGGCGTGCACCGACGACGGCGAGGGTGGACGCCGCGTCGAGGCTGAAGAACCAGACGCCGGGTTTGTCGTCGATCGTGACGTACGTGCGAACGTTCAGCTCCGGAAAGGCGTGTGCCGTGGGGAACGGCGGCAGCCCGCGCAGGCGCAGGCCTCGGACGACGAAGGGCACGACGCCGACCCAGGCACAGCCATCGCGCACGTCGAGCGAAAGGCGGGCGGGCAGCAGACGTCGGAGCGGGGCAGGATCACAGGGCCAGTGCGCGAAGAGCAGGTCGTGCCAGCGCTGCGCCATGATCCAGGGCGCGTCCGGCAGCGGCCACCCGCGATGGGCCGTTACCGAGAAGGGTGAGCGTCGCGAGACCATGCGTGGGCGAGCGACGAGGCGGGCTCGGGTGACGCGTCGCGCAGAAGGCGCCAGGTGCGCAGCACTTCAGCAACGCTCCAGGCCTGCGCAATGCAGCCGCGCGCGTGAAACGGCGCCTCCGCATCGAAGATCTCGGGCAGCGATCCCACGCCCGTCCTGCTCATCTCGGCCGGAAACGCGGCGAGCGCCCGCCGTGGCATCTCGTGATCGTCGGGGTGGGCGCGGCGCCAGGCGTCGATGAACGGACCGATCAGCCACGGCCAGACGGTGCCCTGATGGTAGGCCGCGTCCCGCGCGTGCAGGTTCCCGTCGTACGTCCGCCGGTAGTCGGGATGGTGCGGGGAGAGCGTGCGCAGCCCCACGGGCGTGAGCAGCTCGCGGACGATGACGTCGAGCACGGGCTGCCAGTGGACCGGATCGAGCACCGGATGATCGAGCGAGATCGCGAGCAACTGATTCGGGCGGCACGCCGGGTCGTCGCCGGCGCCGCCGTCGATCACGTCGAACAGATGGCCCGCCGCCGGATTCCAGAACCGCTGGTTGAAGGAGGCGGCGGCGCGATCCGCGTGTCCGCGCCAGCGTGCGGCGTCGGCGTCGCGGCCCGACTCGACGTCCCAGCGCGCGAGCAGGCGCATCGCGTTGTACCAGAGCGCGTTGATCTCCACCGCCTTCCCGCGCCGGGGCGTTACCACCCAGTCGCCGACCTTCGCATCCATCCACGTGAGCTGATAGCCTTCCGCGCCTTGGCGCAGCAGGCCGTCCGCCGGATCGATCGCGATCCCGAAGCGGGTGCCGGCGACGTGATGCTCGGCGATCGCGACGAGCGCGGGGCGGAGCTCCTCGCAGAGCGTGCGGTCGCCGGTGATCGCGCCGTAGCGGTGCACGGCGTGGAAGAACCACAGGCTCGCGTCGGCTGTGTGGTACAGGCCCAGGTGCTCACCTTCGGGAAACATGTTGGGGATGAGGCCATCGCGCACGTGATGCGCGAACGTGCGCAGGATCCACGCGGCCTCGCGCCAGCGGCCGGTCGCGAGCGCCAGCCCTTCGAGGCTGATCATCGTGTCGCGGCCCCAATCGGTGAACCAGTGATAGCCGGCGATCACGCTGCGCGGCTCCTCGCCGTGCGCCCGCGCGCGCGCGACCTCGGAACTACGTCCCACCGGCGCGACGATGAACTGATCGGCCGCAAGGGTGAGCTCGGCAGCGAGGCCCCGGGGATCGCCTGCGAGCTGCAAGAGCGAGCGCCGACGCGCGTGTTCCGCCGCGAGCGCGTCGGCCGGCGCGACCGCCCGCACGGCGGACCACGGCTCGGTGGACACGGTGAACGACACGTCGTGGCCGGCCGCGGCGCGCACCACGTAGGCGCCGGGACTGACGAGCGTGCCCTGGTAGTCGTAGCCGCGCGCGTGCTCGATCGGGTACTCCGCCACCGCGGTCGCGGCCTCCGCGAGATCGCGGACGTCCTCGCCGCGCGCCATCCAGCGGATCGCCAGGCTCGTGCCCGTCACCATCGTCTCGGCGGCGCCGGACTCGACGGCAGTCGCGTGGACCGGCGGCGTGTCGGCGGTCAGCAGCCCCTCATGAGGGCGAATCTGGAACATCGGCCGAAGCCGCAGCTCGAGCGGCCCCTCGCTGCGCACGATCGTGAACAACACGTGCGTCGTGTTCTGTCCGTACGGCATGACGATGCGTTTATCGATCGTCCAGGCATGAGCCTCGTATCGCCAGACGGGAAGGCCGGCATGGAGCGTGAACTGCGCCGGGCGCACGACGCCGGTGGCCAGCGCGTCGAACGCCTCGTGATCCAGGCACGCCGACGTCGTGCCGTCGTCGACCGTCACGCGCAGGAGGTTGAGACACATGAGGCGGCCGACCGGCGCCGGCAGCGACGCGATGAGCAGCCCGTGAAACCGGCGTGTGAGCCCGCCGCGCACCGGGCCCGACGCGTAGCCGCCGAGGCCGTTGGTCACGAGCCACTCGAGCGACGGATCGATCAGGTCGCCGGCAGGAAAGACCAGCTCGCGGCGCGGCATCGGCACGCCGCTCATGGCGCATCCTCCGGCGCGAGCACGAGCGCGCTCTCGGCTGGCAGCGTCCAGATGTCGCCGAGCGGCGGCGTGCCGGCGCCGCCATGGGCCGGATCCTCGCTCGACCACACGATGCGCCAGTTGGCCGCCGGTGCTGGCGAAAGCAGCGGCTCGGGCACGACGTCGAGCCGCGCGTCGGCGCCGAGGTTGATCACGACCAGACGGTCGTGACGCGATGGCGGGCCGTCGTCAGTCGGCCGGTCCATCGCGCGCAACGCGAACGCGGAGTCGCTCAGGACGGCACCGTCCCACGAGAAGCGCGCAGCGTCGTGGAAGGCCGGATCGGTGCGGCGGAGCGCGATTAGGGTCCGGTGCAGGTCGACCGCCTCCGTATGGAGCGCGCGCTCGCGCCAGTCGAGCGCGCAGCGGCGGAACGTCTCGGGATCCTCTGGCGCAGCGAACGGCAGATCCGGCGCCGCAAGGCTTGGAAACTGCGCGAGGAACTCGCGCCGGCCCGATCGCACGGCGCCGGCGAGATCGCCGCCATGATCCGCGAAGTACAGGAACGGCGCCGACGCCGCGAACTCCTGTCCTTGGAAGAGGAGCGGCGCCCACGGTCCCAGGAGCAGCAACGCGGTCATCGCACGCAGCCGGCCAGGGCTCGTCATCTGATGCAGACGGAGCCCGGCACGCGAGTTCGCGACCTGATCGTGATTCTCGAGGAAACAGACGAAGGACGCTGGAGGCAATCCGCGCGCCGACTGCCCGCGGCGCTGCCGCTGCCACGCGTACCACTGCCCTTGATAGAGGAACCCGTACTTGACGGCGGACACGAACTCCTGCGGCCGACCCCGATAGTCCGTGTAGTACGCCTCGCGGCGGCCCGTGAGCGCAACGTGTGCGCTGTGGTGGAAGTCGTCGTTCCAGAGCGCGTCGAGCGGATGGCCGTTCATCCGCTCCGCGCGGAGCAGCCCGCTCTCCTGCGGTTCGTTCTCCGCGACGATCCAGGTCCGTCGTCCGCGGGCGCGCTGACGCACCTCGGCGACGACCTCGGTGAGGATGTGCACCTTCGACGTGTCCTTGATGGACTGCGTCGCGTCGAGGCGCAATCCGTCGACGTGGAACTCCTCGATCCAGTACCCAGCGTTCGCCACGACCATCTCCCGCGCGCCGCCGCAGTGCCGCCCGTCATAGTTGATCGCCTGGCCCCATTCGGTGGGGGTGGGCGAGAAGTAGTCAGGCGAGAACTTCGCGAGGTGGCAGCCGTCCGGTCCGACGTGGTTGTAGACGACGTCGAGGATGACGCCGAGACCGAGAGCGTGGGCCTGATCGACGAAGGCCCGCATGTCGTCGGGCTCGCCGTAGAGCCGCGTCGGCGCGAAGAGCAGCACGCCGTCGTACCCCCAGCCGAATCGCCCGGGGAATTCGGCGACCGGCATGAGCTCGATGACCTCCACACCGAGCGCGGCGAGCGCGGGAAGTCTCGCCGCCGCGGCGCGCCACGTGCCCTCCGCGGTGAACGTCCCGACATGGAGCTCGTAAGCGATCGGTGCCGGCGCCGTGATGCCGCCCCACGCGGCATCCGTCCACCGGAAGGCGAACGGATCGATCACGGCGGACGGTCCATGCGGTCCCTCGGGTTGAAAGCGCGACGCCGGATCCGCATAGCGGTTCTGGCCGTCGAGTTGGATCCAGTACCGCGCGCCGGCGGGCGTCTCTGCCATCGCCGCGAAGTAGCCGTCGGCCTCTGGCAAGAGCGGCAACGCGCGGCCGGACGGCGTGCCGTCCTTGTCGGAGAACACGACGTCGACGCGGCCTGCGGCCGGAGCCCACACGCGGAAGTGCACGCCACCGCCGGCCTGCGCTTCTGCGCCGATGCTGAAACGACGTGGTGTGATCGCCACCGGTGCGGGAGCGTCTGAAGGCATCACGTGATCGCCGGCGGCCACGGCCGTCGGGCGATTCCTCGCGATTCAAGTCCCATGCCGATCATCTTCCGCGAGTGATGTGCCGGGCACGCGGGCGCGAGCGCGAGACGTGAGCCTAGACACGGCACAGTTACCACACGCGCAGGGCAACGGCACGCCGACCGCCGCAGCGAACCTGGATTCTTCGGGTCGTCACGCCGCCTGCGAAACCTCTCGGACGCCACGCCAAGCAATCGACAGGCATCGTCCTGAGAGATGCTCGCGGCGCGTGCCGGCGGCTACACGGTGCTGATCCAGACCAGGGCGAGGCGGAAAGGCTGCCGCACCGTCTCGGGCGCGACCCTCGCAGCGGACGGCCCGCGCGCCGATGCGACGCACGTCCCGGATCGTCAGCTCCGTGTTCCTGCCATGTAGCACGTCGCGGTCGCGCCTGGCCGAGCCCGATGTGGCGACGCGCCGGGCAGACCGGATGGCCTCGCGACCAGTGTCCCCAACACAGCTCGCGCGCGGCGGCCGGGCAGAAAGTTCACGGCTCCCCACGGAGCCGCCCCGCCGTCGCCCGACCGCGTGCGTCGCTGCCTGGCACGGCGTTTGACCTGAGATCGAGCGGCGTCCCCCAGCACGCGTTTCTCCGCAACTCATGAGAGGACGTTCAAATGACTCGCAATCTCTTCGGTGTCTTTGCCAGCATTGTCGTTGCCGGCGCGCTCGTCGCCGCGCAGGATTCTCCGAGCCCAGCGTCGCCATCGCCTTCCTCGCAGGCGCCCGCGCCGCAGAGCGCGCAGCCGCCCTCGTCTTCGGACGACGCCACTGACGCGACGTTCGTCGGCTGCCTCGTTCAGGGCTCGGGTCCCAACGCGTACTTCCTCGACAACGCCAGGCTGGAGACCGCAGATAAGGACAGCAAGGGTCAGCGATTCGCGCTCGACATCAACGCCACGCCGGATCAGATCAAGCCGGTGCTCAACAGCCACGTGCGGATCGTGGCCGCCTCGCCGGTCGGTGCCAGTAGCTCGAGCGAGTCGCGCGCCCCCGGCGGCGAACAGAAGGCCGGCGACGACAAGGCCGGCGACGACAAGGACGCGAAGACGGCCGACGCCGACCTCCAGAAGGTGACGGTGAAGCGCATCACGCGGCTGGCGAATACCTGCCCGGCCACCAAGCCGGTGGGCGACTGAGCGCTGTTGCGACATCGAACACGTAGAGGGCCGTGCGCGCGGGCGTCCTGGATGCTCCGTGCGCACGGCGATCGGCTGCGGCGTGGCGGCGCTGGGTGATCGTTCCGTGAATGGCGACCGAGCCTACGCGTGCGAGTGCATGGTGAGCCGTACCCAGACTCGCCATCCACACCCGTGACACCGGTATGGCCGCGCGCCGGTGACGAGCAGCAGGGGCCACTCGTACAAGCGGATTCGCGATCGATGGAGCGCCGCGTCGCCGAGACATTCGGGACAGGTGAGCGGCAGCGACGGGCGCCAGTCGAAGTGCATGGACGTCGGGCTCCTGGGGGAGAAGCGTTCGACACCCTTTGCAAGATGACTGCCTTCACGCGGATGGTGTCGGCACGAAGTTGCGCAGGAGGCCGGATTCTCGCGGCTCGTTGAGCGTGTAGACGATGATGTACGTCTTGCCCATCTGATCGCGCAGAATCTCGAGCATCGCACGAAGAGCAGCGTCCGAAGTGTCGAGCTCGCGCAGACGTACAGGGTTGAGCGTCGACATGCGGTCCATCCCACCGCGAGGCGATTCGTCTCGCGATCGGAGCGCCGCGTGCGCGCTACGACTGCTGCAGCAGCATCCAGGATGTGCCGAAGCGGTCGCGCAGCATCGCGAACCGGTTTGCGAAGCCGGTCTTCTCCATCTTCATGAAGATCTCACCGCCGTCCGCCAACAGCGCATAGACGCGTTCCGCGTCTGCCTCGGTATCGAGCGTGAGCGTCAGGTACGCGCTGCGCATCGGCTCGGCGTGTGGCATGTCGGCCCCCATCAGCGATGTCGTGCCGATCTCGACGCGAGCGTGCAGCACCTTCTCACCCCAGTCCGAGGGCACGTTCGGATTCGGCTGCTCCTCGTGCCGGACGATGGAGGTGATGTGGCCGCCGAGGTGCTGCTCGTAGAATCGGAACGCGGCCTCGCACGTGCCGCGATAGTTCACGTAGACATCGAGTCGCACGGAGTTCCCTCGTGATGAGGCGAGAGGAAATGGCCTCGCGCCCGCTTCTGCGATCGCGGCGCGCGAAAGCTTCTTCGCCCCTGGCCTGGCGAATCATACACAACCAGATCATCCAGCTCGGAGACGAAGACGTTCTTGGTGCGCCATCGGGCCGACGCCCTCAGGCGTCACCTGACCAGCGTGTGAGGCCACGAAGCGGCGAACGCACCGGCAAGGCGGATTGCTGCCGGCAGAGACATGTCGAGCGGCTCGATAGGGAGGTGCGCGCACCCTACGCGTCGCGCACGGTGCGCGTGCGCGACAGCAGCTCGAACGCGCGCTGATGTCGCTCGGTGAACAGCGCGAACAGCGCGTCGATCCAGAAGATGTTCAGGAACATCGGCAACTGGCGGACGATGGCTTGACCGAAGCCGATGCGACGACCCGATTCGCGCACGACGTGCAGGCCCATCAGCTTCTTGCCAGGCGTTCGGCCGTACCGCGTCTCGGCCGCGGCGCTCAGGAGCCAGAACCCCATCCCGATCAATCCAAGGATCAAAACGACCGCGATGGTCCTTGGACCTGTGTTGGTGCCGGTGAACGTCATCCGCAGCAAGACGATCGCCGGAATCGGCAGCGCCATGCCGTAGAGCAACGCGTCCACGAGCTTCGCGCCGACGCGGGCCATGAAGGGCGCCGGCCTCATCGGCACAGCCGACAGGTACGACTCCGCCAGCGCGGTGGGATCCCCCAGTTGTCGGATTGCCTCATCGGCGCCCTCGCCGCGCGCCTGTCGATCGGCGAACGTGCTCCTGAGGTCCTGCGCCACCTGATCGCGCAACGGCAGGTGACGAGGGATCCGATCGAGTACCTGCTCGAGATAGCTATCAAACGTGGTCACGGTCAGCTCCTCTCGTTGCGCAGCAGCTTCGCCATGGCGGTGGCAAAGGTGGTCCACTCGTGTTCCAGCCGGGCCAGCTCGGCATGGCCGGCCGGTGCGAGCCTGTAGTACTTGCGCGGTACGCCACGCTCGGGCGTGTCCCACCGGACCTGGACGAACCCGGCTCGCTCGAGGCGATACAGGACGGGGTAGAGCGTGCCGTCCGTCACCGTCAGCGTCCCATCGCTCGCGGTGGCGAGCGCGGAGCCGATCTCGTACCCGTAGGCTTCGCCTGGGGCCAGCAGGTGCAGGACGATCAACTCGAGCGTGCCGCGCTTCAGCTCGCGCTCGATGCTTCTTCGCGCGCCGTTGCGACTCTCGTCGGCGTCCACGACAGCCATTGTATGGCCATATATATTGTTACGCAAGATATATGAAGCAACAGGCCGCTCAGCGGCTCACGTGACGCGAGGCAAGAGCCAGGATCTCCCTGAACCAGTCGGCGGCAAGCGCGTTCGCCACCGCTCGACTGGACTCGTTCCCCGGCAGGGTCGACTTCAGGCCTGCCGGTCCATGGAGTCGATGGCTCACTGCGAGGCTGCCAAGACCCCGCAGCCAACGGTGATGACGTCAACGCTGGATTCCGCGTCGATGGCAGCTCGCGGCGCGCCCGACTCGTTCGACTGGAATTGCGTCAGGCCTCAGCGCGCATCGCACCGGACGCGGATGCGTGTCGTCGACGGTACGGCTTCGTCGAAGCTGCTACTGGATGAGAAGATGGCGAATGGTGCCGAGGGGCAGAATCGAACTGCCGACACCGTGATTTTCAGTCACGTGCTCTACCAACTGAGCTACCTCGGCACTCGGGCAAGCGCCGTACAGACGACGAATCATATCTCAGGTGCGGGCGATTGGCACGGCGGCGACCTCGCTCGATCGGCTGCTCAGTGCGGTGCCGCAGGTGACGCGGCAAGGCGGTAGAGTGGGTCAGCTCTGCACGGAGGTGCCTCATGGCCAGGCGAAAGACACCGAAGGTTGCTCCCGACGAGACCGCGCTGCCGACGCCCGCGGAAGAGATGCGCGACCAGCGGCTCGAGCGCGTCGCCGCACGCGCCTACGAGATCTACGAAGCGCGGGGCGGCGAGGCCGGTCAGGATCTCGACGACTGGCTGCAGGCCGAGCGCGAAGTCGACCTCGAGATCGCCGAGGAGAATCGCGAGGACTGACGGCTTCGCGCGGGGGCCGGTGTACACTGGCACGTCGCCCGACATCTCCATGCGCCGCGCCTTCCTCGGCCTTGTGCTCGGCCTCGCGTGGCTGGCGGTCCCGGATGCGCAGCAGACGCCGCCCGCCGAACTGCCACCGACGTTCCGCGCGGGCGTCGACCTGGTCACGCTCGACGTCTCGGTCCTCGACGACGACCGCCGGCCGGTCCGCGGCCTCACCGCGCGTGACTTCACGGTGCTCGAACGCGGCACGCCGCTCCCCATCGTCGCCTTCAACGCGGTGGACGTGCCCGAGCGCCACGTCAGCGCGGCCGCCTGGCTCCACGAGGTCGCGCCGGACGTCGTCTCCAATCGCTTCGAGCCTGACCGGCTGATCGTCCTGCTCCTCGACGACTGGAATGTCGCCGTGAACCCGGCCGACGTGCTCCAGGCGAAGCGGATCGCTCACGCCATCGTCGACGAGCTCGGCCGTTCCGACTACGCGGCGGTGATCTACACCTTCTCGCACGAGAAGGGGCAGGAGTTCACGACCGACGTGTCACGCATCCGCGAGGCGATCGATCGCTTCACGTCGAGCCGCCCCGCGCTGCCGGAACCGCCGCCGTCGATGGCCTGCCCGCACAACGAGTGCGTGACGGCGACGCTGCGTGCCGTCAGCGACTTCATGCGCGACAGTTGGCCGGGCCGCCGCAAGGCGATCGCCTACATCAGCCCGGAAGGAAACTACACCACGGGTCCGCAGAGCATCGGCGGCGTGGACGGCATGACGAAGGCAGGCGACAGCGCTGCCCTGTGGGACTCCGGCCCCGATCTCGAGCGGACGTTTCGGGCCCTGCAGCGAGCGAACGTGAACGTCTACCAGTACGACACACGCGGTCTGGCTGACTCGCTCGGGATCGACATCAGCCCGAACACCTCGTCCGTCATGGGCATGTTCGCGGACAACACGGGCGGCCGCATCGTCACGCGGACCAACGCGCCAGACGCCCGCGTGTCCGAGATGCTGGTGGAGACCGGCTCGTACTACATGCTCGGCGTCGAGCCGCCGTCGTCCGGCAGCGACGGATTCCGGCGGGTCGAAGTGCGCGTTTCCCATCCTGGGGTCACGGTCCGGACGCGCAGCGGTTACTACAGCGGATCGAACACGAAGAGCGCGCCGGCCAAAGTCGTGCCCACCGCGCTCGACAACGCGATGGCCGGCGCCCGGCCGGTCGGCGATCTGCCGCTCAGCCTGACGGCGGCGCCGTTCGCGACGCCGGCGGGCGCGGCGGTTGCCGTGGTCGCGGGTCTCGATCGTGGACCGGACGCGCCGGCGCGTGAAGTGATCGACATCGCGGTGCGCGCCTTCAGCCAGGCCACTGGCGATCGGCGTTCGAAGGGCGTGGCGACGACGAAGCTGGAGCTGACGCGGCGGCCGACGGCGGCCGACGTCGTGCATTACGACCTGGGCAGCCGGCTCGATCTCGCGCCGGGCCGCTACGAGATTCGGCTCGCGGCCGACAGCTCGGCGACGGGCCGCGCCGGCAGCGCCTTCGTGTACGTCACGGTGCCGGATTTCGCACGCGAAGCGCTGTCAGCCTCCGGCCTCGTGCTCACGCGGGTGCCCGCGTCGCGCGCCAGCGGCAGCGATCCGCTCGCCGCGCTGCTGCCATTCACGCCGACCACGGCGCGGACCTTCGGCGCGCACGAGCAGGCGGCCGCCGTGCTCCGGCTCTATCAGTCTTCGAAGGATGCCGGGGCGATCGCCGTTACGGCTCGGCTCCGCGACGAAGCCGATCGCGTCGTGTTCGAACGCGCCGAGACGGTGAACGTCGACGGCGGGCAGCCGACGGTTCGGACGGCCGAGTACCGCCTGGAGCTGCCGTTGGCCGAACTCGAACCTGGGGAGTACCTGCTGCAGGTGCAAGCGGCTGCCGGCCCGATGAAGACGGGCCGGCAGATCCGGTTTCACGTCGAGTGAGCGCGGATCGTCATTCCCCCGCGGCCGAGCCACCGCCGATCGGCGGCAGGCCCAGGGCCTGACGAAGCTTCTGCTCGATCGCCATGGCGATGTCGGGATTCGCCTTGAGAAACGCTTTCGCGTTCTCTCGTCCCTGGCCCATCCGCTCGCCGCCGTACGAGAACCAGGTGCCGCTCTTGTCGATGATCTTGTGTTCGACGCCCTGGTCGACGAGGTCCCCCTCGCGCGAGATGCCTTCGCCGTACATCACGTCGAACTCGGCCTCGCGGAAGGGCGGTGCGAGCTTGTTCTTGACGATCTTGATCCGCGTGCGGCCGCCGACGGTCGTCTCGCCGTCCTTGATGGCGCCGATGCGACGGATGTCGACCCGCACCGACGAGTAGAACTTCAGCGCGCGGCCGCCGGTCGTCGTCTCCGGGTTGCCGAACATCACGCCGATCTTCTCGCGAAGCTGGTTGATGAAGATGAGACAGGTCTTCGATTTCGAGACCACGCCGGTGAGCTTGCGGAGGGCCTGCGACATCAGGCGCGCCTGCAGGCCGACCTGCGCTTCGCCCATCTCGCCCTCGATCTCCGCGCGCGGAACGAGCGCCGCGACCGAGTCCACGACGACGACGTCGACGCCGTTGGAGCGGACGAGGACCTCGACGATTTCGAGCGCCTGTTCGCCGTTGTCGGGCTGCGAGACGAGCAGGTTCTCGAGATCGATGCCGAGCTTCTGCGCGTACTGCGCGTCGAGCGCGTGCTCGGCGTCGACGAAGGCCGCCACGCCGCCGAGCTTCTGCGCCTGGGCGATCGTCTGCAGCGCCAGGGTGGTCTTGCCCGAGGACTCCGGTCCGAAGATCTCGATGACGCGCCCGCGCGGCAGCCCGCCCACGCCGAGCGCCCAGTCCACGCTGATCGATCCGGTCGAGATCGAGGCGATCGGCGCGATGGCGTCCTTGCCGCCGAGCCGCATGATCGACCCCTTGCCGAACTGCTTTTCAATCTGGCCGACCGCCATCTCGACCGCCTTCAGGCGTTCCTTGTCCGTCCGGTCGTCGTGCCGTTCGAATCGTTCTACGGGTGCTGCCATGGGACTCCTCAGTGAAGCGCCGCCGCCGAAGGGCGTGACGCGTGCCGGACCGGACGGGATTCTAGGAGCGTGCCAGCCTGGTGTCAAGCGAAAATCAGACCACATGATGAGCTTATCCTCCTACTATTGAGCAACTTACACGCGTGATGGACTTTCGCCTCTCGTGCTTGGCCGCAGATTCTGCGTACCGGTCGCCCGATTCCCTTTGCAGATTCTGCCGGGGTGGTCTGACAGGGCGGGACACAGAGGTGGAGTGAGAGCCGACTGGTCCGAGACGCCGGCCGCCGGCGTGATGGCCGACGCGAGGCCGTGGCGGGCTGCGGGCGCGTCCGATCGCTGGCGGGAATAATCGCCCCCGCATGAGAGTCTGAAGAACGTGACAGCACAGGCGCCGGCCGGCGCGCAGGCGGGCGATGAGGATCAGCCGCTCGTCGAACGATCGCGCGCGGGCGACGTGCAGGCCTTCGGCCTGCTCGTCGAGAAGTACCAGCACCGGATCGTCAACGTCGCCCGAGCGCTCCTGCCGCGGCCGGACGAGGCGGAGGACGTCGCGCAGGAGGTGTTCCTCCGCGCGTTCCAGGGGCTGAGGGGCTTTCGCGGGGGCAGCCTCTTTCGCACCTGGCTATATCGCATCGCCGCCAACACGGCGCGAACGCACGTCTCGCGGCGGCGCGATCGGCGTGAGGACGCGCCCGGCGACGATGTCCTCGCCGAGATGCCCTCGCCGGCCGACGTAGAGCGGGCGCTCGTCGATCGCGACCGCGTGAACCGCGCGCTGGCGGCGGTGCCGATCGAGTTCCGCGAGGTGCTCGTGCTGCGCGACATCGAGGGGCTCGACTATCGCGAGATCGCGGCCGCGCTGAGCCTGCCGATCGGCACGGTCGAATCGCGGCTCTTCCGCGGTCGCCAGCGACTGCGCGCCGCGTTGCTGGGCACGGAGACCGACCATGACACGTGACGCCTGTCCGGAATACGTGCCGCTGCTCGTGAGGGCCGGCGACGGATCGATCGCGCCGGCCGACCTCGATCGGCTGTTGCGTCACACCGCGTCGTGCGAGGGCTGCCGTGCCGCGCTCGCGACCCAGCAGCTCGTGCACGGCGCGCTCGCCGCGCAGCCACGCGCGGCGGCTGTGCCGGGGTTCGCGGCCCGCGTCGTGCGCGCGATCGAGCGCGAGGCACCCGCCCCGTGGTGGGAGCGCTTCGATTCCCGGCGCTGGACGTGGCGCCTCGCGCCCGTCACGGCGGCGCTCGCGATCGCGGCCTTCGCTTGGCAAACCAGCAGCACGTCGACTGCCGACGCGGCGCCGCTCGTGACGGGCGGCGCGACGTCGAGCGTGGCCACCGCTGCGCTCGCGACCGACGAGACCGCTCCCGACGAGGTGATGTCGCTGATGCTGTTCGCCGATCCGGACACGCCGCTGGCCGACGCGCTCCAGGAGATCCCGCAATGACCGGCAACTCGAAGGTGTGGCTCGCGGCGTTCGTGACGATCGTCTTCGCCACCGGCGCGCTCGCCGGCATCATCGTCGACCGCCGCTGGCGCTTCGCGCCGCCGCCCGCGTCCGCCGGCATCGCGCCGCTGCCTGGCCTCACCGGGCGCGGCGGCCGAGGCGCGGGCCTGACGTCCGCCGAGGTTGCCGAGATCAACGCGAATCGGCTGGACCGCGCGCTTCGGCTCACAGCGGAGCAGCGCGCGGCCGTTGTCGACATCCTGCGGCGGCGTGACGAGCGAATTCGCTCGCTGCAGGATCAGACGCGCCAGCAGTTCGTCGCCGAACAGCGTGCCCTCCAGGAAGAGGTGAGCGCCGTGCTGACGCCCGAACAGCGGGAGCGGTTCCAGAACCTTCGCGGCCGGCTGCTGGGCCCCGGGGGAGCACGCAACGGCTTGTTCGGGCGGGGTGACGGACGCGCGGGAGGGCGCGGCCGCCGGGGCGGGGAATAAATCGCTGGTGCGCGCGGTCTACTGGATCAGCACGCGTCGCCCGGTTGCGACGCCGTTCTCCAGGAGGTCGTTCATGCGCACTCATCTCGTCACCATCGGTGCCGCCTCGCTGATCGCGCTGTCGGTGGCCGTCACCGTCGACGCGCAGCGCGCCGGCGGCCCTCGGCGCGGCGGCGGCCCGCCCGCGCCCGAGGCGTCGGCCCCGGCCCAGGCGGTTCCCGACCGGGTGCCCGACGGGCGCGGCGGCGCAGGCCGCGGCGGGCCCGCCGGCTTCGCCGGTCCGCGGCTCAACCTGACCGACGATCAGCAGAAGACGATCAGCGCCATCGTTCGGAAGTCGCGCGACGAGGTCGCGCCGCTCACGGACGAGCTCGTTCTCGCGCGCCGCAATCTGCATCGTGAGCTCTTCGCCGACAGCCGCGACAACGGCAAGGTCTCCTCGCTCGCCGCGCGCGTGGCGACGCTCGAGAAACAGATCCTCGACGCACGCGTGAAGTCCGACGCCGCGATTGCGGACGTGCTCACGCCCGAGCAGCGGCAGACGGCCAGAACCACGGGACCGCGGTTCCGCGGACGAGGTGGCCGAGGTCCCGGTGGACCAGGGTTCCAGGGAGGCAGGGGACCGAGGTTCCAAGGTTCCGCGGGACAGCGGTTCCAGGGACCAAGGTTCCAAGGACCTCGTGGCCGAGGGCAGTAGCGCACAGCGCACCCAAGGCTCGCGGAGAGCGTGAAGACGGCGCATCGGCCTCGCTGAGACCGATGCGCCGTTCCGTCGAGTGACGCGGGCTCGGACCAGCACAGCGGCCCGGCCGCGCCGGTACCCTATGATCCCGCCGTGCCTTCTCCCGTCGGACACGCGCTCGGCGCCATCGCGATCGGGTGGGCCGTCGCGGCGCCAGCGACGACCAGCCGCCGATCGCTGCTGGTGCAGGCGGGCGTGCTCGCGGCGATCGGGATGTCGCCGGACCTCGACCTGCTCGTCGACCGGCACAGCCGCGAAACGCACAGTCTCGGCGCGGCCCTGATCGTCGCGACCGCGGCGGCAGTGTGGCGTTGGCCGATCGCGCCGACCCGTGCACGCATCTGGCTCACCGCGCTGCTCGCGTATTTCAGCCATCCGCTGTTCGACGCGCTCTCGCCCGACGGCACGCCGCCCATCGGCGTGATGATCCGCTGGCCGTTCTCGCGCGAGCACTGGCAGACCGGCGTCGCGCTGTTCATGCCGATCTGGCGGCACTACGACGGGCCGGTGTTCTTCACGCACAACGCGCTCGCACTTCTCCGCGAGCTCGCGCTGCTGCTGCCGATCGTCGCGCTCGTCTGGCGTTGGCGGTCGCGCGTGCCCGTCCGGCGGCTGCTCGCCTCGGCGGTGGTCGCGATCCTCGCCCTTGGGGCACCGGCGAATGCGCAGCCCGCGCCGCCGCTTCGTTGGGGCGCGGACGCCGAAGGCGGCGCGCCCTTCATCGAAGCCGACCCGGCGCGTCCCGATCGACTGCGCGGCTTCGACGTCGAGATCGCCGAGCTCATCGCCAAGGACCTCGGCCGCCGCGCGGAGTTCATCCAGATCACGTTCACCTCGCTCGACCAGTCGGTCGCGCGCGGTGACTTCGACGTGGGCCTCGGCGGCGTCGAGGATTCGCCGGCACGCCGCGCCGCGCTCGCCGTCACGGTTCCGTACTACGAGTTCCGCGAGGTGCTCACCGTGCGCGCGGCCGACCGCGATCGGTTCCGCGCGCTCTCCGACTTGCGCGGCCGTCGTGTCGCGACGCTCGGCGGCACGCTCGCGTACGAGATCCTGCTCGCCGCCGAACGCGATCACGGCCTCCGGCCCGTCTCGTACGACGATGACGTGCACCCGTATACGGACCTGGTGGCCGGGCGGGTGGACGCGGTGCTGCTCGACCACGTGATCGCCGAGCGGTCGATGCGGCGCGTCGGAGGCATCGTCACGCATCCCGAGGCCGTCGCGGTCGGCCACTACGTCGGCATTCTGGCGCCAGCGCAGCGCGCACTCCGTGACCAGATCAACGGGGTTCTCGAAGCCGCCATGCAGGACGGCCGGCTGGAGACGATCTTCCGGCGCTGGCAGGTGTGGAACGCCGATCAGCCGGCGCTCTACGCGAGGGTGCTGGCCGGCGAGACGCCGCAGGGACGTGCCGCCGATTCGGGCTTTCGAGATGGCGCTGAAGAAGGGCAGCCTCGGATGTCGTCCCTGGCGATGACCCGCGCGTACCTCCCGGCGCTCTTCTCGGCCGCGGCCGTCACGCTCGTGCTCTCGGGTCTCTCGATGTCGCTGGCGATTCTGCTCGGCGCGGCGATCGCGATCGGCCGCGTGTACGGGCCGGCCATCGTGCGGCTGCTGCTGACCGGCTATGTCGAGGTCATGCGCGGCACGCCGATCCTGCTGCAGCTCTTCGTCATCTACTACGGCCTCGCGTCGGTGATCCGCCTGCCAGCGTTCGCGGCCGCGCTGATCGGTCTCGGGCTGAACTACGCCGCCTACGAAAGCGAGATCTACCGTGGGGCGCTGGAAGCCGTGCCGAAGGGCCAGCTCGAGGCCGCGCGCGTGCTCGGCTTCACCGAGCGGCAGACGCTCCGGCTCGTGCGCGGACCGCAGGCGTTCCGCCTGGCGCTCGCGCCGATGACGAACGACTTCGTCGCGATGCTCAAGGACTCGTCGCTCGTCTCCGTGCTGACGGTCATGGAGCTCACCAAGCAGACGCAGATCTTCGCGACGAATCTCGGGAGCTGGGTCGTCCCCGGGCTGCTGTGCGCCGGGCTGTACCTCGCGATGTCGCTGCCGCTCGCGCATCTGGCGCGGCGCCTCGAGGAACGCTGGAAGGCGGCGACGATCTCGTGAGCGCGGTCTTGAGCGTCGCGTCGCTCGGCCTGCGCCGTGGTGCGCGCGAGATCCTGCGCGGCGTGTCCTTCGAAGTGCCGCCGCACGGGATCGTCGCGCTCATGGGCCTCTCGGGCTCGGGCAAGACGACGATCCTGCGCGCGGTGACGGGCCTCGAGCCCTTCGACGCCGGCGCGATCGTCGTCGGCCCAGTGCGTCTCGACACCGGCGCGTCGCCCCACGCGGCGCTGGCGTCGCTCCGCCGCCACGTCGGGCTCGTGTTCCAGGCGCATCATCTGTTCGACCACCTCACGGCGATCGAGAACGTGGCGCTCGCGCCCGTGCACGTCCAGCGCGTGGCGCCGGCCGCGGCGCGCACCCGTGCGCAGACCCTGCTCGACGAGCTCGGTGTCGGCCATCGCGGCGGCGCGCTGCCGCGCGAGCTGTCGGGCGGAGAAGCACAGCGCGTGGCGATCGCTCGAGCGCTCGCGACCGATCCGCCGCTGCTCTTGCTCGACGAGCCGACGGCATCGCTCGATCCCGCGCGGCGCAACAGCCTCGGCGACACGCTGCGAGCGATCGCCGCGACCGGGCGCGCGCTGCTCCTCACGTCGCACGACGTGGACTTCGTCCGCGACTACGCGACCGCCGTCATCGTCCTCGCCCAGGGCGTGGTCGTCGAATCGGGACCGCCGCAGGACGTGCTGGAACGGCCGCGGCACGGCGAGACGAAGCGGCTGCTCAACGCACGCTGAACGGCGGAGCGGTCACCGTCCGCGGCCGTGATCTCCTGCAGCCTCGACGGCAGCCTCCCCTGAACGAGTGACGCCGCTGCCGGTCCTTTGGCGGATGCGCGGCGGGCGCGTTCGGTCCTACACTCGCGCCATGGTGCGCTCCGGTCAGCTCGATCTGGTGACGCCTCGCGTGGTGTTCCGAGCCTACGCCGTTGGAGTCGCCGCCTTCGGCCTGCTGGTCTTCCTGTGGGGCCCGGTCTGGATTCACGGCGCGTTGAATTGGCCGGGAGCGCGTCCTGACGCGCTCGTCAGGATCGCCGGCGGGTCGGCGCTCCTGCTGGCCTGCGCCGCCGCCGGGCTGCAGCAGTTCGACGAGGACCATGCCGGACGGCGGGCGCTCCGGTGGTTCGTCGGCGGGCACTGGCTGCTGGCGAGCGTCCTGCTCTTGCAGGCACGGGCGATCTGGGGCTACGACGTTCCGCGCTGGTATGGCGCCGGCCTCAACGTGGCGCTGCTCGTCTCCAGCCTGCTCTTGGCCGGTCAAGCGGTCGTCGAGGATCGGGGACGGCGCACGACGCACTCCCTCGTGACGCTCGTCCCTGACCTCCAGCTCGATCTTCAAATGCGCTCGAGATACGAGCACGAAATCCGGAAGGCGGCCGCGCTCGAGGAACGTGCCCGGTTCGCTCGGGATCTCCACGACGCCGTGAAGCAGCAGATATTCGCGATCCAGACGTCCGCCGCGACCGCCGAAGCCCGCCTTGCAGGCGATCCGGCGGAGGCCGCGGCGGCGCTCGCGCGGATTCGAGACGGCGCCCGCTCGGCGATGACCGAGCTCGACTCGCTCATCGCGGGCCTGCGCACCTCGCCGATCGAGCTGTCCGGCCTGCGTGACGCGTTGCGACGCGAGTGCGAGGCGCTCGAGCTCCGGACGGGTGCGAAGGTGACCCTCGAGATCGGAGCGCTGCCGCCGAGCGGGCTGCTTCCACCGGGCGCGCCTGACGCGCTCTACCGAATTGCCCAGGAAGCGCTCTCGAACGTCGCGCGTCACGCGAGGGCAACGGCGGTCCACGTCTCGCTGCACGGCACGGCGCACTCAGTGGAGTTGGCCGTCGAGGACGATGGCGTAGGCGTCGATGGGAATCGAACGTCCGCCGGACAGGGTCTGGACAACATTCGCGAAAGAGCCCGCGAACACAAAGGCCATGCGGAAATAGGAACTCGGCTCGGCGGCGGAACGTCGCTCGTGGTGTGGATGCCGCTGTATCTGGTCGAGCCGGCGTACTTCAGGACTCGCGCGGTGGCCTACGGGCTCGCGACGCTGGCGCTCGCCGTGATCTTCCTCGCCCGGTGGGTGCCGCTGACGTTCTCGGCGTCGTTTCTCCCGCTGGGCCTCTTCGCGTTCAACTGTGTCCGCTACGCCGTCGCCTGGCGCCGTGCGCGCCGCCTTGTCGCCGCAACGTCGTGACGCCCATCGCCGTCGCCCTCGTGGACGACCATCGCGTCGTCACCCGGAGCCTGAAGGCCTGGCTCGAATCGTTTCCCGACTTCCGCATCGTCGGGATTGCGGCGAGCGGGGAAGAGCTGCTGCGTCATCTAACCGAGTGGCGGCCGGACGTCGTGCTGCAGGATCTTCTGATCCCCGGCGGCTTGGACGGCATCGAAACCACGCGGCGGGCGGTCGCGCGGATGCCGGGCTTGAAGGTGCTCGCGCTGACCGCGTCGGTGGACGAGCCGCGGATGATCGCGGTGCTGCGTGCCGGAGCCGTCGGCTACCTCAGGAAGGATGCCGAGCCCGAAACGCTGGTGTCGGCGATCCGGGCCGTCGCGCACGGGCGCACCTACATCGATCCGACGGCGGCGGGCGCCGTGCTGGCGTCTGCGGCGCCTGCCACGCCGCTCACGCCGAGAGAGCTCGAGGTCATGCGCCTCGTCGCGCTCGGCAAGTCCAACAAGCAGATCGCCGCGGCTCTGGAGATCGGCGAACAGACGGTCAAGTCGCACGTCGCGCACGTCCTCGACAAGCTGCAAGTCGAAAGCCGCGGGCAGGTCGTCGTCGAGGCGATCCGGCGCCGGCTGATCTCGGTCGAGGACTTGTGACGGCCCGTGCGGACACGCCGAGTCGCGGCGCTGGCTACCGATATCGATAGAAGCCCTCGCCCGTCTTTCGTCCGAGCTTTCCTTGCGCGACCATGCGTCGCAGCAGCGAATGGGGCGCGTACTTGTCGCTGCCGAGGCCTTTCGCCATCACGTCCATGATCGCGGCGCAGACGTCGAGGCCGATGAGATCCGCGAGCGCGAGCGGGCCCATCGGGTGGCGCATCCCGAGCTTCATGACGGTGTCGATCGCTTCGGCGGTACCGACCGCGTCGGCGAGCGCCGACACGGCCTCGTTGATCATCGGCATCAGCACGCGGTTGGCGATGAAGCCCGGGCGATCCGCGGCTTCGACGGGCGTCTTGCCGAGCGACCGGGCGAGCGCCGTCACGACCTCCACGGTCGCGTGCGACGTCGTGACCGCGCGCACGACTTCCACGAGCGGCATGAGCGGCACCGGGTTCATGAAGTGCATGCCGACGATCTGTGCCGGACGACGCGTCACGGCCGCCAGCGTGGCGATCTGGATGGAGGACGTGTTCGACGCGAGGACGACGTCCGGCCGGACGAGCGCGTCGAGCGCCGTGAAAAGCGTCCGCTTCTCGTCCGCGTCTTCGACGATGGCCTCGATCACGAAGTCGGCGGCGTCCAGCGCCTCGATCGACGCGGCACGATGGATGCGGCCGAGCGCCGCCTCCCGGTCCGCGGATCCGATCGCCTGCTTCTCGACGAGCTTCGCGAGGCTGCGTTCGATCGCCTCGCGCGCTCGGGCGTAGGCTTCGGGTGCCGAATCGTACAGGCGCACCCGATATCCCGCCTGGGCAAATGCCTGCGCGATGCCCGCGCCCATCGTCCCCGCACCCGCGACGCCGACTTCTCGAATCACAGTGCCTCCACCGCCAACGCGACGCCGTTGCCGCCGCCAAGACAGAGCGTGGCGATGCCGCGCGTTCTGCCGGTCCGCCGCAGCGCGTAGAGCAGCGTGGTCAGGATGCGCGCACCGCTCGCGCCGATCGGATGGCCCAACGCGACGGCGCCGCCGTGGACGTTGACGCGCTCGGGGTCGAGGCCCAGCTCGCGCGTGACCGCCACGGCTTGAACGGAAAACGCCTCGTTCAGCTCCACGAGCTCGACGTCGTCGATCGTCCAGCCGATCCGGCGCAGGAGCTTCCGCACGGCCTCGACGGGCGTCATCATGACGAGCTTCGGCTCGAGACCCGAGGTGGCCGAGCCGACGATTCGGGCCATCGGCTCGAGGCCGTGCGTACGCGCCATGTCGGCGCTCGTCACGAGGAGGGCGGCGGCCGCGTCGTTCACGCCCGGCGCGTTGCCGGCCGTCACGGTGCCGTCGCGCTTGAACGCCGGCTTCAGACGGCCGAGCGCCTCGACGCTGGTGTCGCCGCGAACGCTCTCGTCACGGTCGAGCACGACGGGGGCGCTCTTCGTCCGAACCTCGACCGGCACGATCTCGTCGCGGAACCAGCCGGACGCCGTCGCCAGGGCCGCGCGGCGGTGGCTTTCGACCGCGTACCGATCCTGCGCTTCACGCGTCACCTGGTGGATCTCCGCGACGTGCTCGCCGGTCATGCCCATATGGATGTCGTGGAACGGATCCCAGAGGCCGTCGAGGATCATCGAGTCCACGAGCTGGCGATGGCCCATCCGCAGGCCGTCGCGGGCGCCTTGCAGCAGATACGGGCAGTTGCTCATCGACTCCATGCCGCCCGCGATCGCGGCGTCGATGTCGCCGGCCGCGATGCCCTGGGCCGCGAGCATCACGGCTTTCAGGCCGGAGCCGCACACCTTGTTGATCGTCAGCGCGGCGACCGCATGGGGCAGCCCGCCGTGGAGTGCTGCCTGCCGCGCCGGTGCCTGTCCGAGCCCGGCGCCGACGACGTTGCCCATGATGCACTCGTCGATGACGGCCGGGTCGACTGCCGTCCGCTCGAGCAGGGCCGCGATGGCGATCGCTCCCAACTCGGTGGCGGAGACGTCCTTGAGCGTGCCGAGAAACTTGCCGGTCGGTGTTCGAACGGCGCCGACGATCACCGCTTCGCGCATGGTGAGGATCCTGCCATCATTCGCCGCCCGCACGGCGCTCGGCTATCGCGCCGGGACGACGTCGAGCTTCTCGACGACGTCCGGCCCGAGCAGGTCGGCCATTCGTGATCGCAGCAGCGGCACGGCGCGTTGGATCTCGCGCTGCCACGCCACGGACGCCGGCCGCACGCGCACGACGCCGTCCTCGCCGCGCGCGACGGTCGCCGCGCGCGCGAGCGCTGGACCCGCGGCGATCGTCCAGGCGAACATCACTTTCGCGTCGGTCAGCGGCTGCGCGTCCAGGATCGCGCGGAGCGCGCCCAACGCGGCATGGTCGAGCGGGAGCACGGCGACTACAATACTCTCCCATGCGCCTCGTGCTCGCCTCCGCGTCGCCGCGCCGCGCCGAGCTGCTCGAAGCCGCCGGCTTCGAGTTCGACGTGGACCCGATGGACGTGGACGAACGGGTCCTACCCGACGAGGCCGCGGTGCTCTACGTCGATCGCGTCGCCCGGCTGAAGGCCGCGGCCGCCGCGTTGCGGCATCCGCACCGCATCGTCGTCGCCGCCGATACCGTGGTCCTGCGCGACGAGGAGATTCTCGGCAAGCCGCGCGACACGGTCGAGGCGCACCGCATGCTGCACTTGCTGAGCGGGCGATCGCACGAGGTGCTGACGGCCGTCGCCGTCGCGGCGCGTGGCGGCCTGCACACGCACCTCGAGCGCACCACCGTGTGGTTCTTGCCGCTCTCGGAGACCGACATCACCTGGTACGTCGGCACGGGAGAACCGATGGACAAGGCGGGCGGCTACGCCATCCAGGGGCGCGCGTCGCGGTTCATTCCCCGGATCGACGGCTCGTACACGAACGTCGTCGGTCTGCCGATCGCCGGGCTCGCCCGCTTGCTCGAGGAGATGAGCGGCCGGGCCACCCTGCCGCGGCCGGCCGGAAGCGATGTTGATATCCCTGGTGCCGGACCGTATCCTGAAGAGTGAAGCGAGGCAGCCATGACCAGACCCGTCCGTGCCATCCTCTCCGTGGTCGTCGTCTTCGGCGCGCTCGGCGCGCTGCTCTTCACGACGATGCGCGAGAGCGCGGCCTACTACAAGCACGTCGACGAAGTGATGGACACGCCCGAGACCTGGTACGGCAAGCAGATGAACCTCCACGGGTTCGTCGTCGAGAAGTCGATCATGAAGCGGCCCGACACGCTCGACTACCGCTTCAACGTCAAGAACGGTGACAAGATCGTGCTCGCCAGCTACACGGGCGTCGTGCCCGACACCTTCAAGGATGGCGCCGAGGTCGTGCTGACCGGCACGCTCGGCCCCGACGGGTTCCACGCGAAGGAAGTCATGGCGAAGTGCCCGTCGAAGTACGATCCCGAAGCCAAGGCCGCAAAGGGCGGGCAGTAAGTGTCCGCGCTCGGGACGTTCCTGCTGCTCGCCGCGTTCGTCACCGCGAGCGGCGCCTTCGCCGCCTCGCTCGCCGGCGCGCGTCGCCGGCAGACCTCGCTCGTCCAGGGCGGCATCGGCCTCTTCCACGTCGTCACCGCGCTCATGCTGCTCGGCTCGGCGGTGATGATCTACTCGTTCGTCATCGGCGACTACCGGATCAAGTACGTCCAGCACTACTCGAACTCGGCGCAGCCGCTCTTCTACAAGCTGGCCTCGTACTGGGGCGGCCTCGACGGGTCGATCATGTTCTGGGTGGCGCTGCTGTCGGCCTTCGGCAGCGTCGCCGTCTGGGTGAACCGCGAGCGGCACCGCACGCTGATTCCCTGGGTCATCGCGACGATCTCGGTCGTCCAGATGTTCTTCTTGTTCCTCATGGTCATCCACAACAACCCGTTCGAGACGTTTCTCTCGGCGGCGCCGGCTGACGGTGAGGGGCTGAACCCGCTGCTCCAGAACTACTACATGGCGATCCATCCGCCGATGCTGTACCTCGGCTTCGTCGGGATGACGATTCCGTTCGCCTTCGGCATCGCGGCCCTCGCGAGCGGCCAGCTCGACGACTCGTGGCTGCGCGCCGTGCGCCGCTGGACGATGGTCGCGTGGCTGTTCCTCACGGTCGGCCTCGCGCTCGGCGGGCTCTGGGCGTACGAGGAGCTGGGCTGGGGCGGCTACTGGGGCTGGGATCCGGTCGAGAACGCCGGCATGCTGCCCTGGTTCACGGCGACGGCATTCCTGCACTCCGTGATGGTGCAGGAGCGCCGCGGGATGCTGAAGATCTGGAACGTCTCGCTCGTCATCGTCACGTTCTTCCTGACGATCTTCGGCACGTTCATGACGCGGTCGGGCGTGGTCCAGTCGGTGCACGCGTTCGGCGAGGACCGTGAGCTCGCCTGGATGTTCACCGGCTTCATGGTGTTCACACTGGTCGTGAGCTTCGGCCTGGTGATCTACCGGATGCCGCTGCTGTGGGCCCGCAACGAGCTCGACTCGTGGGCTTCGCGCGAGGCGGCCTTCCTCGCCAACAACTGGGTGCTGCTGTTCTCCGCGTTCTTCGTGCTGTTCGCGACGATGTTCCCGACGCTGAGCGAGGCCATCACGGGCGAACGGCTGACCGTCGCGGCGCCGTTCTTCAACAAGTGGATGACGCCGGTCGGCTTCGCGCTGCTGTTCCTGACGGGCGTCGGGCCGCTGCTCGCCTGGCGCAAGTCCACGCTCTCGAACCTGCGGCGGCAGTTCCTCTGGCCCGCGCTCGTCGCCGGCGCGACGGCAGTCGGGACGCGGGCGGCCGGCATCCCCCTGTGGGCGTCGGGCCTTTGCTTCGCGCTCTGTGCGTGGGTGACGACGACGATCGTCCAGGAGTTCGCGCGGGGCGCGTCCGTGCGGCGTGCCACGACCGGCACGGACTACTTCACCGCGCTCGTGGGACTGTTCGCGCGCTCTCGGCGCCGCTACGGCGGCTACGTCGTGCACCTCGGCATCGTCCTGGTCTTCCTGGGCTTCGCCGGCAATGGGTTCGAGCGTGACGTCACCGTCCAGCTCGAGCCTGGCCAGCAGGTCCAGCTCGCGCCCTTCACCGTCACGTCGCGGGCCCTGACCGTCACGCAGGACGCCTTGAAGCAGATGATCACGGCCGAGCTCGAGGTCGCGCGCGACGGCAAGACCCTCGGGACGATGTACCCGGCGCGCTGGTTCTACTTCGGCCGCGAAGGCGAGCCGACGACGGAGGTCGCGCTCAGGCGCGGGGTGGGCGAGGACTTGTACCTCGTGCTCGTCAACTACGACGTCGCGAAGCAGCAGGCGCACCTGCTCGTCCGGATCAACCCGCTCGTCAACTGGATCTGGTTCGGCGTCGGGATCATGATTCTGGGCACCGGCATCGCGCTCCTGCCGGAACGGACGTTCGCCTTCGCGACGAGCCGCGTGGCGGCCGAATCGGCGGTGACGACCACGCTCGTTCTCTTGATGGTCGCCGGCGCTGGCGTGCTGCCCGCGCGCGCCCAGCACGTGGACAATCCGAAGCTCGTGATCGCGACGCCCCGCTCGCCGCTCGAGAAGGATCTCGCCGAGCACATCGTCTGCATGTGCGGCACGTGCGGGCGCCGCCGTATCGCCGAGTGCACCTGTTCGGAGGCCGATCGCATGCGCGGCGAGCTGGCCGGCCAGGTCGCCGAAGGAAAGAACCGCGACGCGGTCATCGCCTGGTTCGTGAATCGCTACGGCAGCCAGGAAGTGCTGGCCGAGCCGATCGACAAGGGCTTCAACCGGCTGGCGTGGCTCCTGCCGTATGCCATCGGCGCGGCCGGCATCGTGCTGGTGGGAGCCATCGCGTTCCGCTGGACGCGCAGACACGAGCCCGAATCCGAAGCCGCCGCGGCTGGCGTTGCGCCACGCAAGGACCTCGAGGACCGACTAGATGACGAGCTCCGGGAGCTCGACTGAGCGCAGCCGCCCTGGCGGCGATTCCGGATTCCAGCCCTGGCATTTCTACATGCTGCTGTCGCTCGCCGGCGCGACGTGGGCCGTGATCCAGGCGCGGCACACGCATCCGGCCGCGCTGCTGCTCATCAGCGCGGCGGTGCTGTGCGCCGGCCTCGTCGCGAGCGCGATGCACCGCGCGGTCGCCGGGTTCTTCGGCGGAACGACGGGCGAGGCCGAGGTCGTCAGCGAGCAGCGCCGCGCCTTCCTCGAGCAGGAGAAGGCGCTCGTCCTGCGGTCCATCAAAGAGCTCGAGTTCGACAGGGCGATGGGCAAGATCGGCGACGCGGATTTTGCCGACCTGAGCGGCAGGCTGCGCGGCCGCGCCGTGGAGATCATGACCGAGCTGGAGCGGGCCGCCGAGAGGCCGCGGCCGGCTGAACGCCGGGCCCAGAGCCGCGCCGCCGACGCGCACGCCCGCCCAGAGCCGCGTGCGGCGCTCACGTGCGGCACGTGCCGGACGCGCAACGAGCCCGACGCGCGGTTCTGCAAGAGCTGCGGGGCGCGGCTGGCATGATGCGCGCCGCCATCGCCGCCGTGGCGTGCGTGGTCGTCGCGCTCGCGGCGGCCCATCTTCACGCGCAGATGCCCGACCTCCGCCAGATGTCGGGTGTTCCGCTGCCGGCGAGCGATCTGCCGGCCGGCACCGTGTCGGTCCGCGTGATTCGCGGGAACTTCGCCAACAACCTCGCTGGGGTGCCGGTCGAGTTCCTCGTGGACGGCAAGACCACGACGTTGAACACCGACGCGCAGGGACGTGCGCAGTTCTCGGGGTTGAAGCCGGGAAGCCGGGTGAAGGCGTCCGCGACGGTCGACGGCGAGCGCCTCGAGTCGCAGGAGGTCACGATCGAACAGACGGGCTTCCGGTTCGTGCTGGCCGCGCTCGACCCCGACGCCGCCGCGCGTGCGGCCGACGAGCAGCGCCAAGCCGCCGGACCGGCCACGGGCGGCGCGGTCGTGCTGGGCCCGGGCTCGCGCGTCATCGCCGAGTTCAGCAACGACCAGTTGCTGATCTTCTACGTGCTGTCGATTCTGAACACGGCGCGCACGCCGGTGGACATCGGCGGCCCGCTCATCGTCGAGATGCCGACCGGCGCGCGTGGGACGTCCCTCATCGAGGACTCGTCGCCCCAGGCCTCCGCCAACGGTCCGCGCGTCATCGTCACCGGCCCGTTCAAGCCGGGCACCACGCAGGTGAACGTCAGGTTCGAGCTGCCGTACAGCGGGCCCACGGCCGTGCTCGAGCAGCGCTGGCCCGCGCCGCTCCAGCAGCTCCAGTTCTTTGCGCTGAAGACGGGACAGATGGGCGCGACGTCGCCGCAGTTCTCGTCCACGCAGTCGGCGACCGAGCAAGGGCAGCCGCTCATCATCGCCACCGGCCCGGCCATTGCCGCCGGCACGCCGCTGCGCATCGAGATCACGGGCCTGCCGCATCACGCGCGATGGCCGCGGATCGTGGCGCTCGTCGCGGCCGGCGCGATCGCGTGTCTCGGCCTGTGGGCGGCGTTCGCCCCTGGAACGCGCCGCGCGCGGCCGCTCGCGGCGTGACGACCGGCCGGCCCGATCGGTCGCCGGCCGCCGCCGGTTCAGCGGTGCCGGCGGACTTCGACGCCGTCTACGTCCGCGACCTCTCGCGGCACTACGGCCGGCGCCGCGCGCTCTCGCGCGTGACCCTCGATTGCCTTGCCGGCCGCATCGTCGGGCTGTTCGGCCCGAACGGATCGGGGAAGTCGACGCTGCTCGGCGTGCTCGCGACCCTCATGCGCCCGACGTCCGGCGACGTGCACTACGGCGATCGTCCCGCCGCGAAGTGGGGCGACGAGCTGCGCCGCCACATCGGCGTGCTCGGCCATGATCTCTTCCTGTATGCGGATCTGACGGCCAGAGAGAACCTCGAGTTCTTCGCGAACCTCTACGGACTGCCTGACGCGGCGGCGCGGGTCGAGGCCGCGCTCGCGGCGGCGCGGCTCACCGAGCGTGCGCACGATCGGGCGGGGAAGTTCTCGCGCGGGCTCCGCCAGCGCCTCGCGCTCGAGCGCGCGCTGCTGCATCGGCCCCGTCTCGTCCTGCTCGACGAGCCGTTCACCGGGCTCGACGATGCGTCGGCCGCCGTCCTCGTGGAACGCATCCGCGCGCTTCGGACCGAGCGGGCGATCGTCGTGATGGCGACGCACGACTTCGAGCTCGCCGACGGGCTGGTCGACGATGCGATCTGCCTGCGCGAGGGACGGACGATCGCCATGGACGGCGACGGGGCGCTGCGGCAGCGCTATCGCGATGCGGTCGCGAGGGCCGCCCGGTGATCCGCGTGATCCGCACCGCGTGGCTCATCGCGCGCAAGGACCTGCGCGTGGAAGCGCGCAGCCGGGAGCTCGTCTACACGACGCTCTTCTTCGCCGTCTCGGTCGTGCTCGTTTTTTCCTTCGCCTTCGTGCGCGACGGCCGGGCCGTGGACAACGCGGCGGCGGGGATCCTGTGGGTGTCGGTGGCCTTCTCGGGCACGCTCGCGCTGGGCCGGACGTTCGAGCGGGAACGGCAGGCCGAGACGCTGCGGGCGCTGCTGCTCGCGCCCGTCGAGCGGTCGGCCGTCTATCTCGGCAAGCTCTTCGGCATCGTCGGCGTGCTGCTGCTCGTCGAGCTGCTGCTCGTGCCGCTCGTCGCCCTGCTGTTCCAGGCGCCGGTCTGGCGCGCGCCTGGCCTGCTCGTCGCGCTGCTCGCCGCCGGCAGCCTCGGATTCGCCGCCGTCGGAACGCTGTTCGCCGCCATGCTGGTGCGCGCCGAGTCGCGCGACGTGCTGCTGCCCGTCGTCCTCTATCCCGTCACGCTCCCGGCGCTCGTCGGCGGCATCCAGGGCACCGCCGCGATCTTCGCGCCGGAGCCGGACCTGGCGCTGGCGGAAACGTGGCTGTCGATGCTGGTATTCTTTGATGCGGTTTTCGTCACTCTGGCGCTGTGGACGTTCGCGCCGGTCATGAGCGAATAGGCATGCGCCTCTCCGATCGTCTCGTCCCAGTACTGCTCGGCCTCTCGGCGGTCATGTTCACCGCCGCGCCCTACGTCATCGACCGCGCGCCGGCCGAAGCGACGATGGGGCTCGTCCAGAAGATCTTCTACTTCCACTTCCCGTCGGCGATGACGATGATGATCGCGGCGCTCGTCTGCGGAAGCGCGAGCGCGGTCTACCTCTTCACGCGCCGCGCCGGTGCGGATCGGCTCGCCGTCGCCGCGGCCGAGCTGACCGTCGTCTTCGGCCTCATCACGCTCGTGACCGGCCCGCTCTGGGCGCGCAAGTCGTGGGGCGTGTGGTGGGAGTGGGACGCGCGCATCACGGCGACGTTCGTGATGTGGATGGTCTTCAATTCGTACCTGCTGCTGCGGCGGTTCGGCGGCGCGGGCAGCGAGACGCTCGCCGCTGCGGTCGGCTTCTTCGGCATGGCGCTCGTGCCGTTCATCTACTGGTCCGTGAACCTCTGGCGCACGATTCACCCGAAGACGAGCGTGGTGCCGACGTTGCCCGTGGACATGGGCATCCCGCTGTGGTTCTGCTGGACCGCGATCACCCTGCTCTTCACCGCGCTCCTCCTGATGCGGATCAGGCTCGAGCGAACGTCGGCTGCGCTCGAGCGGGCCTACCTGGCCCTGGAGGACCAATCGTGATTCGACGTCTCTGGACGGCCGCGCTGGCGATTGCCACGACGATCTGGCCCGCGCTCGTCTTCGCCGCGCAGGGGCAGCCGCCGTCGGTGGAGGGCTTCGTGCCCGTGCGGCCCGAGGACATGGCGAAGGAGCAGTTGCCCGCCGCGCCGCTCGTCTTCGCCGCCTACGCGTTCGTCTGGCTCGCGCTCGTCGTCTACGTCTACTCGCTGTGGCGGCGCGTCGCGCGTGTCGAGCGCGATCTGGTCGACGTCAACTCCCGCCTCCAGGCCCGCCGATGAACTTCGCGGAGATGCCGGCCAGCCACTTTCTGTTCATCCCGTCGGTGCTCCTGATCGGGGTGGTGATTGGCTGGATCCTCGGGTCGCGCGCGGCGCGCGATGCGTATGCGGCGGAGCTTCGGAAGCGGGAACAACGGTCGCGACAGTGAGACTCCGGATCGCCGGCAGCGATCCGGCCCCGGCCCCTATTGCCCTCGGCCCAGCCTCACGGCGAGCCATTCCGGCAGCCCTGCGGCGCGAATACGGCGCTGCGCTTCCTTGACGTCGTAGTCCACGCGGCGCAGTTGGAGGACCCGCTTGGCGACGTCGACGATGCCGTAGGCGGCGCGTGGGTCGCCGTCGCGAGGCTGGCCGACCGATCCGACATTGATGAGCGCGGGCCCGGCACGGGGCAGCCGCAGCTCGCCGGCAGGCGTTCCGTTGTCGTGCACGACGGGATCGTCCGCGGACGAGAAGATCGCCGGCACGTGCGTGTGGCCGAACAAGCAGAGCGGGACCGTCGCCGCGTCAATCGCACGGCTCGCGTCGTTCTCGGTGAAGACGTAGTAGTCCTCGTCGAAGGGCGCGCCATGACAGATCTCGACCGAGCCCTCCACGCTCGCCGGCCCTTTCGGCAGGCGCGCGAGCCGCTCGCGCTCGCCGGCCGACAGCGTGGCGAAGGTCCATTCGGCGGACTGACGCGCCGCGTCGTTGAAGAGCGTCGGCGGCTCGAGCCCGGCGCACACCTTGTCGTGGTTGCCCCGCACGATGGCGGCGGGCCGAAGCGCGTCGATGCGCTGAATCACGCCGGCGGGATCCGCGCCGTAGCCGACGAGATCGCCCAGACAGAGCGCCGCGTCGTAGCCGATGCGCGCGGCGTCCTCGAGCACCGCCTCGAGCGCCTGGAGGTTGGCGTGGATGTCGCTGATCAGCAGATAGCGCACGGTCAGGCGCCGAGCCCGGGCTGCCGCAGAATCGGCGGCAGGTGCTGAATGGCCTCGAGAATGGCATCGACGATCGCCGCCGTCGGCACACGCGCGGCGTTCACGCGGACCGTCGCCAGCCGATAGCAGTCGAGCCGCGCGGCGTACAGGCGCTCGAGCTGGGTCCGATCGGCGGCGAGCGGACGGCGGCCGTCGAGCGGCATGCGCGGAATCAGATCCGCCAGCGGCACGTCGAGCCACACCGACACGCCGTCCAGATTGATGGCGGCGCGGTTGTCTGGATCGACGAACGTTCCGCCGCCGGTCGCGACGACGACGTGGCGCATGGGACGGAGGAGCGCGAGGATGTCCTTCTCCGCGGCACGGAAGTAGGGCTCGCCGTGCCTGGCGAAGATCTCCGCGACGGTCATGCGCTCGCGCTTCTCGATCAGATCGTCCACGTCCTCGGCGCGCCAGTGGAGACGGGAGGCCAGCGCGCGCGCCACCGTGCTCTTGCCGCTCGCCATGAACCCGACGAGGTAGATCTTGTCGGTGTTCACGCGGTGAGCCTCTCCAGGTCCTGCGTGAATTGCGGGTACGACACGGCGACCGCGCCAGCATCCGTCACCGCCGACGGGCCCGTCGAACCCAGGGCGACCAACGTGAACGCCATGACGAGACGATGGTCACCGGCGGCATCGGCGGTTCCACCCGTCGGGGGCGTCGCCCCGTCGATCACGAACCCGTCGGGCCGTTCGTGCGCGTTCACCCCCATCGCCCGGAACCCGGTGACGAGCGCGGTGATGCGGTCGCTCTCCTTGACGCGCAGTTCGCCGGCGCCGGCGACCTCGAGGT
Source organism: Acidobacteriota bacterium (assembly GCA_020853395.1). Taxonomy (NCBI): domain Bacteria; kingdom Pseudomonadati; phylum Acidobacteriota; species Acidobacteriota bacterium. Next base: position 81,643 of record JADYYY010000002.1, on the reverse strand, counting down.
ACCCGCCGAGCGCGGCTCGCGCGGCCAGCACGGGCAGCTCGTCGATCAGGCTCGGCACTTCGGCCGGCTCGATGGACGTCGCGCGATGGCCTCCGTGCTCGACCCTGACGCGGCCGACCGACTCGCCGCCGATCTCGTCGTCCACCGTGATCGTGATCACTGCGCCCATGCGTTCGAGGGCGCGGATGAAGCCGAGCCGATGCGGATTGAGGCAGACACCGCGGAGTTCGACGGAGGAGCCTGGCAAGGCGGCTGCCGCCGCGGCCCACACGGCGGCCGTCGAGGGATCGCCTGGCACGTGGAGCGCCCGCGCGGGGGCGATCGCCTCCTGGCCGCCGTCCACCGCGACGGCGATCGGCCCCGTGAGCGCGGCGTGGATGGCCTCGGCCGACAGCGGCGCCAGCCCGGCCGGGCGCGGCGGCGTGACGCGCACCGCGAGCCCGAACGTGGGGAACGCACGTTCGCTGTGGTCGCGGGTCGGCTGTGGCTCGACGACCGTCGTCGTCCCGGCGGGCACGAGCCCCGCGAGCATGATGGCGCTCTTCACCTGCGCGCTGGCGACGCGGCACTCCCAGGTCATCGGGTGCAATGTGCCGCCGCGGATGAGGAGCGGGGCCCGGCCGTCCTGCGACTCGATGGCCGCCCCCATGGCCGTGAGCGGCTCGATCACCCGGCGCATCGGCCGGCGCGACAGCGAGCTGTCGCCGACGACCGTGGTCTCGAAGGGGCAACCCGCCAGGACTCCGGCGATCAGGCGCATGGTCGTGCCGGAATTGCCGGCGTCGAGCGGCGCGGACGGCCGGTGCAGCCCCGCGCGACCCCGTCCGTGGATGCGGACGGCGTTCGGGCCGAGGTCCTCGATCTGCACGCCGAGCCCCCGAAAACAGCGCACCGTGCTGGCCACGTCGGCGCCCGGCGCGAGGTGCTCGATCGTCGTCACGCCTTGCGCGAGGCTGCCCAGCATTACGTATCGATGAGAGATGGACTTGTCGCCCGGGACCGGCACGTCGCCGTGAATGGCGCGGACCGGCCGCAGATCGAGTCGATGATGTGCCACAGTCGTGTCCGGCGGGGGACCGGCCCCTTCCTTGAACCCCTGTCGCGTAATATGTTACTTACTCCGCGCGCATGACGACCGACGGCCACGTGATCCAGCTCGAATTGCCGAGTTCATTCGAGCTTCTGGATCTCGTTCAGTTGCTCAGCGACCGGCTGTCGGCGATGGCCGGGCTCGACGAGGACATCACGCACTGGGTCAGCGTCGCCGTGCGCGAGTCGGTCATCAACGCCATCAAGCACGGCAACCGCGAGGATCTCAGCAAACACGTCACGGTGGAGTTCACGCTGCGGCCGCGCGTGAACCCGCAGGAGTTCGTCATCCGGGTCCTGGACGAAGGCGCGGGCTTCGAACCCGACGCGGTCGCGAACCCGCTCGACCCGGAGAACCTGCTCAAGTCCAGCGGCCGCGGCATCTTCTTCATGCGCAATTTCATGGACGACGTCACGATTGCCCGCCGGCCGGAGGGCGGCATGGACGTCCGCATGACCAAGAAGCTGGCCTGAGTGGCGCTCGACCCGCTGCTCCTCGCCACGGCCGTCGAAGGTGCACTCGCCTGCGGGCGGATTCACCGCCAGCATTTCCGCCAGGCCCCTCCGGTCCGCAAGAAGGGTGTGGTGGACCTCGTGACGGCGGCCGATCTCGCCGCGGAGGCGCACTTCACATCGCTCATCGCCGGCCGCTTCCCCGAGCACGTGGTCATCGGCGAGGAGATGGGCGCCGCGTTGGCGCCTGGCCGGGCTCGGTGCGAGTGGATCATCGATCCGCTGGACGGCACGACGAACTTCGCGCACGGCCTGGCGATCTTCTGCGTGTCGATCGCCCTGCAGATCGACGGCGCGATCGAGATCGGCGTCGTCTACGACCCCATCGCCGACGAGCTGTTCACCGCCGAACGTGGTGGAGGCGCGCGGCTCAACGGGCGCCCGATCCGCGTGACCGGCGTCACTGACCTCGTCGACGCGCTGCTGTGCACCGGATTCCCCTACACGGTGCGCAACAGTCCCGAGGAGCAGGTCAGGGCCTTCGCGGCCTTCCTCGGCGAGGCGCAGGCCGTGCGGCGACTGGGATCCGCAGCCCTGGATCTCGCGTACGTCGCCGCCGGCCGTCTCGACGGCTACTGGGAAGAGAAGCTGCACGCCTGGGACATCGCCGCCGGCTCGCTGATCGTCCAGGAAGCTGGCGGGACCGTGACGGGGGGCGACGGCACGGCGTTCCAGCCGTTCGCCGGCCACATCATGGCGTCGAACGGCCCGCTGCACCAGGGCATGCTCGACGTGTTTCTTCGCACCCGCCACGGCGCGCGGCCCTGACCTCGCGCCCGACCATTGCCGTCGCCCGCCGGTGGCCTGCGTCGAGGACAGCGCGCCGGAAGCCGAGCGTACTGTCGGCGATCGGCCATTTGGCACTGTTTCTGCTCACACCCGCGTCGGGCGCACTCCGCGGCCACTCTCGAGGAGCATGCACATGATTCGCAGATGGAGCCGCATGGCTGGTCTACTGATCGCCTTCGCGATGCCGGCCTCGGCGGCGCACGCGCAGGTCGTGCAATCGATCCATTTCGGGCTTGGCGGGTTCTTCCCAAAGGGTCTGGATGCGCGGTCGAATACGGACGTCATCCGGCGCAACATCCGGGGCGAGTTCCTGCCGGCCGACCTGACCGGCGACCCGACCGTCACCGACGCCCTGGCGATTCGCGTGCAGGACTTCCGCGGCGCTCAGGCGTTCGGCGAGTGGGTCGTCGCTTTCGGCCCGAACGTCGAGGTCAGCGCCGGGCTCGGGATCTACTCGCGCAATGTGCCATCGGTCTACCGCGATTTGATCGACGATCGGACGCTCGGGGACATCGAGCAGACCATAAAGCTGCGTATGGTGCCGCTCACAGCGATGGTGCGCTTCCTGCCGTTCGGGAACGCGTCGACCGTGCAGCCGTACGTGGGCGTCGGCGTGAGCGCGATCAGGTTTCGCTACAGCGAGTTCGGCGACTTCGTTGATCCCGAGACGCTCGTAATCCACGACAACGACGGCGAACCGTACGCGGTCTCGGGATGGACGCCCGGCACCGTGTTCGTCTACGGCCTGCGCATTCCCGTCGGCGGCGACATCTACGCGCTCTCGATCGAAGGCCGTCATCAGTTCGCGGAGGGGAAGACGGGCGGCGCCGAGAGCGGCTTCGTCGCCGACAAGATCGATCTGGGCGGCGCCAACCTGAACGTGGGGTTCGTGATTCGATTCTGACGACGGCCAGGTCTGGGTGAGAGAACCCAGGTCTTGAGCCCGACCGACCGGCGAACCGCCAGACCAAGGCCGCGCGCGGTGGAACCAAGGACCGCGCAGCGTTCTCGAGCGGTGACGAGCCTTGCCGGGCGCGCGAGGGTTGGACCCAACGCGGAACCACGGACCGCCGACGCTGCGACGCGGCCGCTTCCAGCCCGATCGCGACCGCCGTGGCGTCAATCGCGGCGTCTGAACAGCGAGATGCCGCCTCCGCCGGCGACCTCGTCGAAGCCCTCGAGAAACGTCGGATCGGCCCGCATCCGGTGCGCAAGGACGTCGCCGCCCTCCGCACGCTGCTCGATCGCGATCCAGCGGACGTGGCGGCGCGGGCTTCGCACCGCCTCGATCCAGAGGTCGCCGTTGCCTTCGTGCACGAAGTTCCTCAGCGAGAGGCCGTGCGCCGCCGACTCCTGCATGTAGTGCGCGAGCGAGCCCATGCTCGCGAGAATCGGCGTGCCGTCATAGCGGACGTCGAGGTAGCGGCTGACGGCCTCACGCTCCAGGCGATACGGCGTCTCCCATTGCGCTTCGGTCACCATCGGTGCCGTCGCGTCCAGAGGCGGCCGGCTCCAGACGATCAGCGCGCACACGGCGGCCGCCACCCACGGCCGCGCGCGTCGGGGACACTCGGCAATCGCCAGCGCCGTCAGCGCACCGGCCGCGACGACGAGCGGCACCATGTAGCGGACGCGGAGCGGATGGCCCTCGTAGAACGCCGCGACCGGCAGGGCCGCCGCCGCGGCCAGCGCGAGCAGCATCGGCGCGTTCGAGCTCCGGCGCGCACCGAGCGCCGCCGCCGTGCCGGCAAGCGCGCCCACCGCCAGCAGGTTGCCACCGAGCGCGCGTGTCGTGTTCCACACGTCGCGGAGCACGGCGAGGATGTCGTGGCGAGCAGGATTGTCCGGCACGAAGAATCCGGACGCGACGAACCATTGGCCGGTTGCGCCCCACCCGAGCAGCAGAAATGCGGCGACGGCTCCCACGAAGGCGCCCACGAGCGGCAGGGCCGCCTGCCGCCGGTGGATCGCAGCCCAGCCGGCCAGCGCGGCGCCGATGGCCCAGCCCTCGTACCGGCATAGCGTCAGCGCGCCGATAGCGCCGGCAGCCGCCCAGACGTGGCGGCGGCCCGGGGACCTCATCCACGCGTCGACTGCCGCCAGCGCGATCAGGGAACATCCGAACAGCAGCGGCTCGGTCATCGGCGTGCTCTGGAGGTAGAGCACGTTGGGGTTCAGCAGGATGATGGCCGGCGCGCTCGCCGCCGCCGCGACCGAGCCGGTCATTCTGAGAAGGACGGCGGACAGCGCCGCGAGCCCGATCGACAGCGAGGCGATCGAGAGGCCGGCGCTGAGATACCCAGTGCGGAAGTTCCAGTCGACCTGCGCTGGCAGCAGGTTGAGCAGGTGGGGAAGCGGGAGCCAGACCGCGCCGATCTGCCGCCATCCGGGCGTCAGGCTGTCGACGATGCGGCGCGCAACCACCAGGTGTGCGCGCGCGTCGTAGTGGCTGAGCGTGAGGCCCTCGCGCGCGAAGGCGACGGCGCCGGCGGTGCCGACGACGACGCTGGCGCACAGCACGGCCCAGAACAGTCTCCGGCGAGTCTCGCGGCGCGGCTCGTCTATAATCACGCGGTTGTACTCCTGCACGTTCGCTCCGGCCCGCGTCGTCATTGTAGATGCACCGCGTTACTGACCTTCTCCAGCGCCTCGCGCAGTGGATTCAGCCGCTCGCCCAGTCGCTCGGCGCCCCGGGCATCGCGCTCGTCGCGTTCCTGGATTCGTCGTTCCTGTCGCTGCCAGAGGTGGCCGACGCGCTGCTCGTGCTGGCGGTGCTGCACGAGCCCTTGCGCTGGCCGTACTACGCCCTCGGCGCCACGCTCGGCTCGACGGCCGGCTGCTATGCGATCTACGCCCTTGCGCGGAAGGGCGGCGAGGCGTTCCTTCGGAAGCGCTTTCGAGCGGAGCACATCGATCGGGGCCTGGGCCTGTTCCGGCGCTACGGGATGCTCGTGGTGATCGTGCCGTCAATCCTGCCGCCGCCCGCGCCGTTCAAGATCTTCGTGCTGCTCGCCGGGATCGCCAACATCACGCCCGCGACGTTCCTTGCCGCGGTGGCGCTCGGGCGCGGGTCCCGATTCTTCGGCGAGGCCTGGCTGGCCTACCGGTACGGCGACCACGCGACGGCGTTCATCCGCGACAATCTGCCGGCCATTTCGATCTGGATAGCGGTCTCGGTCGGCATCGTCGGGGTTGCGCTGGCGATTTGGCGGCGGCGGACGAGACGCTAGAATGAGGGTCTCGCCATGAGCCTCGAGCTGTCGGTCGTCATCCCGATCCATGACGAATCGCCCAACCTCGACGACCTGTACCGGGAGCTGACAGCGACGCTCGACGCGTGGGGCCGGACGTACGAGCTGCTCTTCGTCGACGACGGCAGCACCGACGACTCGTTCGCGATCCTAGCCCGCCTGCACCGGGACGATCCGCGCGTGCGCGTGGTGCAGTTCCGCCGGAACTTCGGACAGACGGCGGCGTTCGCCGCTGGCTTCGCACGCGCGCGGGGGCGGCTGATCGTCACCGCCGACGGCGACCTGCAGAACGACCCGCGCGACATTCCGGCCATGATCAAGCGGCTGGAAGACGACGACCTGGACATCGTGTGCGGATGGCGCAAGAACCGGCAGGATGCGTGGCTCAGCCGGAAGCTCCCGTCGAACATCGCGAATCGGCTGATCTCGTGGGCCACCGGCGTGCATCTGAACGACTACGGGTGCTCGCTGAAGGTCTTTCGCGCCGAGGTCGTCAAGCCGCTGCGGCTCTACGGCGAGCTCCACCGGTTCATCCCGGCGCTGGCGAGCGAGATGGGCGTGAAGATCGCCGAGCAGGCCGTGCACCACCGGCCGCGCCGGCACGGCCGATCGAAGTACGGCATCGGACGGACGATTCGTGTGGTGCTCGATCTGCTCACGGTCAAGTTCCTCGTGAGCTACTCGACGCGTCCGCTCCAGGTGTTCGGGCTGTACGGCATCGTGATGGGCGGCGCCGGCGTGCTCGTGTGCGCCTACGTGGCGTATCTGAAGTACTTCACGGCTTGGTCGGGCGACCGCACTTGGCTGCTGCTGCTCGGCATCCTGTTCGTGTTCACGGGCGTGCAGTTGGTGACGCTCGGCCTGCTCGCGGAAATGCAGGCTCGCACGTACCACGAGTCGCAGGGCAAACCGGTGTACTCGATCCGCCGAGTGCTCGACGCCGAACCGCTGGCCGTGGCAGGCCCGCTCGATCCGCGGATCTCGGACGTGTACGCGAACACGAACCTGTAGTCGGACGCCGCATCGGCCGATATCGGATACGAGTCGCAGTCGAGATCTGAAATCCGGGTTTCAAGGACGTCGCGCCGTCCCCCTCCCTCCGGCGCCTATTTCGAGCGATTTGCCCGGCACGACATTCGCTCCTCAGGCAACGCCATGCGTGTACATTCCGCCGTTCGATCCATCTGTCTTCTCGGGCTCGTCACCGCGGTGACGGGCTGCAACGTGCAGAACCTCAGCAGCAACCCGCTGTCGCCGAGCCAGACCTCGGCGTCGGCGTCGGCTCCCTCACCAGCGCCGGCCTCATCGGCGTTCGCGACGACCTGGTCGTCGGCCGGCGAGAGCGCGCCGGCATCGTTCGAGGCCCGGACGTGCGGCCGGTTCCAGTGGTCAGCCACGGCGAAAACCGCGACGAGCGTCAGCGGAGGCTTCACGGCCGTCTGCATGGGGATGCCGATCACCGGCACGGGCACGGCGCAGCTCACGACCGACACCACCGGGACCATCACGGTCGACGCGACCGGTCAGTACGAAGGAACGACCTGCGCGATTCACGTGACGGCGGACGGCGTGATCGAGGATCACGGCGAAGCGCTGCGCCTGTCGTTCACCGGCACGTCGTGCCTGGGAGCGTTCTCCGGCAACGAGACGCTGTACAGGAAGGACCTCTTCCCGCCGGCACCCGAGCCGCCGCCCGCGCCGGAACCGCCGCCACCGGCTCCCGAGCCGCCGGCATCCACGTCCGAGCCCTGGGAGGACTGCGCGGCGTTCGTCAACGACAAGCCCGAGCTCGTGGACTGCGTCCATTCGGCGATCCAGCCTGGCAGCTCGGGCGCGCGGGCCTTCGAGGTCACCAAGCGAGTGGCGTGGCTGCTGCGACATGAAGGCGGCGGGCTGCTGATCAAGAACGGCGGCGAGAACATCATCGGCTGGCAGGGCTACTCGTTCTCGATCTCACGGATCTGCTATCCCGATGGGCACATCTTCAAGGTGATCACGGACGCGGGCGACGGCGGGAGCAACGGGCCTGGCTGGGCGGACAACGACTACGTCTCGCCGAGCCTGTACGTTCCGGCCATCAAGCCCTGAGAGCGGACGTGACCTGACGTGGTCGCGGCCAGGACTCGCCGCGCGCTGCCGGCGTGCTCTGGCGGGCGACCACGTCAGGTTCTGTCGTGTTGCGAAGAGCGGTCGTGCCAAGACGGCCGCTGGATGGACCCTACCGCGCTCGCCGCCACAGCATCGCCGCCGTACGTGCTCGAGGTGGTCGGATTCGCGCCGACGGATTCTCGCTCAATATGCCGGGCAAACGACGAGGCGATGCCGCTCGTCGGGAAGCTGCAGCCTCGCGACGACGTCCTGTGCCGGCACGCCCAGCCGAACCCGAAGGATGCGCGGTGCTCCCGGCGTTCGCCAGACCTCGAATCGGGTGACATACGACGCTGACGTCCTCAGCTCGATCGGCACGGCATCTTCGTCCATCTGCCGTGCGAGCGCGCCTGTCCCGCTGGCGTCGTAGACGGTCGCATTGAATCCGCGGCTCGCGAGGGCCGGCCAGTCCACCGACTGAGGCGTGGGGCGGGCGGCGGTCGCCGCGTAGAGGATGACGGGCCCCTCGTCGCGGCCGCGTACGCTTCCGACGCTCAGGTCGCTTGCGGGGCTGAGGCCGTCGATCCTCCGCCACGTGCGCGGCACCGGAACGCAGGCGCCAGCCTGTCGCAGCCGGTGCGTCAGCAACGGCGCGGCCGGTGGCCCCGCGACCTCCTGAAACCCTGATGACAGGAGATGACGGGCCGTCCAGGGAAACGCGTACACCTCACCGGCACCAGGGATCGCCGGTGGAATCTCGAGCGATGGACCGCTGACGACGTGCAGCGTCTTCCCCGTGCCGCGCCAGCTCCGATACGACGCGCGCAGCAGCACGTCCGTCGTCGCATCGTCGATGGCGAGGACGCTGGCGTCAGGCAGGGCGCCCAGGATGGCGGCGACATCGCCACGCGTGAGGCGGTCGTGGCCTTCGGCGAGCGCACCGGGAGGCGTCGGCTCGCGGATCGCATTGACTTGCGCGAACGGCACGAGGCCGACGAAGAACGCCGCACCTATCCAGCCTGCACGACGGGTCGTACACGCGCGGGCCAGTTCGCCGAGTCCGACGGCGGCGGTAACCCAGAGCGCGATGGCGGCAGGGCTCAGCGCGAAGCTGCGCAGGGGACCTGTCCAGAGCGCGAGCAGCACGGGTACGCCCGCATAGAGCGCGCCCGCCTGCACGCCTCGATCGCGCCAGCGTTCCCTCGACGCAAATGCCCCGAGCGCCGCGAGCCCGAAGACATAAGGCGTGATGCCATCGAAGAGCGCGAACGCGGGATCGACGACGAGCCCTTCCGGAAGACGCGACGGCAGCAGGCACGCCACAGCGCTCATCGGTTGGCGATCGCCGGGCAGCGGTGCGACGAACGGCGGCGCAACGGCGACGAGCACGGCCGCGACGACGAGGCCGGCAACCGCCGGCGGCCGGCGATGCGGCTCTGCCACGGCGAGGAGGATCCAGGCGCCGACCGGGACCAGCGCGAGCGCGAGGCGAGGCTCGATCGCTGCCGACACGAAGACGCCGAAGGCACCCATCCGCCACCAGCGCACGCTCGACCGTGCGGCAGTGAACGCGAGGAAGGTGAGTGCGGCGACGAGAAACGCGACGCCTTCTCCGACGGACACGCTCGGATCGAAGACGGGCAGGGCTGCAGCGGCAACGCCGATCGCGCCGGCCACCGCCCAGTGGACCGACGCGCGCGCGACGACCCACACGAGCACAGCCGCGCCGGCGGCCATGAGCCAGGAATTTGCCTGGGCCATCGCGGCGCCGAGCGGCAGCGCCGGCATCGCCCGCGCCATGGCGGCTGCCGCCAGCTCCAGTACGCCCGGACAAGGCGCGGGCGGCGCGAGCATGGCCGGCACGCGGTGCAGCCACCATACGGCACTGCCGGCCAGTGCAGCGCCCGCCAGCACACCCGCCGTCTCCTGCCATCGCGCGCGATCGCCGGTCATCGAAACGAGCGTGCTAGCATACCGCGGAGCATGCACAGCGAGCGACGCACGGCCGAGCCGCCCCGCGCGGCCGCGGCGGTCGCACGCCCATTCGCCGAGCTGACCGTCGCTCTCGCGATCGCGTGGGCGCTCGTCATCGCACGGAGCATCGTCTACCTCATCGACGATCAGACCTTCTTCAACTCGGATCAGGCGATCACGGGGCTGATGGCCAAGCACCTGCTCGAAGGGCGGGCGTTTCCGCTCTTCTACTACGGCCAGCCGTACCTGCTGGCGGTGCAGGCATGGCTCGCCGTGCCGTTCTTCGCGGTGGCGGGCCCCAGCGTGGCGGCGCTCACCGGCTCGGTTCTGGCCTCGAACCTCGCCGTCGTCACGATCCTCGTCGTCCTGCTGTGCCGCAGCGTCGAGCTGCGTCCTCTGCTCGCGATCGTCCCGGCGCTGTTCTACGCGCTCGCCCCGCGCGCCGCGGTCTTCTGGCTCCTCGACGCCGGCGGCGCCAACGGCATGCCCTTCCTGTACGTCCTGCTGCTATGGCTGCTGCGCGATCGGCCCGTGTGGCTCGGCGCGATCGCGGCCCTGGCGTTCCTGAACCGCGAGTTCAGCGCGTACGCCATTCCGATGCTGCTCGTCGTCGACGTGTGGCAGCACAGGCTCTTCACACGAGAGCGGCTTCGCCACTGGATGCTTGCCGCCGTCGCGGCGCTCGCCCTCGTTCAGACCGTCCAGGCGCTCAAACCGTTCGCCGACTACTACGGGCCGGGCAGCCGGGGTGAGCTGCTGCGCGGATTCGACGAGTCGCAGGCCGGGAATCTCCGGCAACGGATGGAGCTCGTCGCGGCGGAGCTGCCCGGGCGCACCGCGGCCATGATTGGCGAGCACGCACCGCGGCTGTTGGGTGCGCGCGCGTGGAACGACGGGCTGGGCGAGAGCGGTCACGCGTGGCTTCGCTGGCCGCTGCTCACCGCGCTCAGCCTGATCGGCGTACGAGTGCTCGTGCTGTGGCGGCGTGGCCCACCCGCGCGCGTTCCGGCCGTCGGCTTGTATCTCACGGGTGTCGGCGTCATCGCCGCCGCCGTCTACGTGCTGACGCGGCCCGCCGACGATCCCGTCGACCGGTACTTCGTGCTCGTGCTGCTCGTGCCAGTGGGCCTGACGGCCTGTCATCTCGCGATCGAGACGCGCGCGTGGTACCGGACCGTGACGGTGGCCGCCGTGCTCTGCTGGAGCGTGCTGTCGGCCGCCGACCATGCCGCGCTCATGCGCTACTACGAGGCTCATGGCGTCCCGCACGATCTTCACGACGTGATCGCGGCGCTGGGCGCGCGGAACGCGCACGTCGCGGAAGCGGGCTATTGGCGCGCCTACAAGATCACGTTTCTCGCCCGCGAGCAGATCAAGGTCGCCTCGACGGACTTCGCGCGCATCGACGAGTACCAACGGCTCGCGAACGAGGCCGGCCCCGCGCTCGTCACCATCAGCGAACAGCCCTGTGACGCCGGCGAGCGGGTCAACGCCCATTACCTGTGCACTCGGCTGCCGCCGGCGGCGAAGTGATCGCCCGGTTACACGTAGCGTCGGATGCTGAAGGTCGTCGGCGCCGGCGGGATGCACGAGGACGTGCCGTCGAGACACCATCGCCGGAAGAGGTCGTGATCGACGCTGCTGCTGCAGAGCCACCAGCGGTCGTTGTGATAGACGGCGGTCAGCAGGCACGGGCCTTCCGAGACGCCTTGCGAGCCGTTTGCGATGACGCGGTCCTGCCACCGGCAGGCCGCGACGACGTCGGCGGTGTTGGCGTTGCGGAACGTCACCGACTGCACGGTCGCCTGCGCGCTCAGCACCTGGAAGAGCTGCCGATTCACCTGAATGTCGCCGAGCTCATCGGACTTGCCGCGGCAATCGTCCCAGAAGTCGACGACGCAGGCCTCGGCCGGGACGTTGGAGTTGCCGAAGAGATCGACCAGGAACCGGACGGTGATCTTCGAGATCTCCGCAACCGAGTCGTGGACGATGAACGCCGCGGCATCCTTGCTGACGCGGTTCTCCTTCGTGATCGCATTGCCGGCGGCATCGTAGCTCTGATAGCGCTCCACGACCTCGAGCCGAACCACCACGGCGGTAGGGGCGGAGACGACGCCGCTGGCCAAGCGCCACTTCACGGCAGGGCCGGAGCCGGTGAACGTCCCGACCGTCGCGGACCACACGTACGTGAGGCTCGCCGGCGTCGACTCCGCATCCTGCACCTGCGCCGTCACCTCGACGTCGGTGTCGGGCTCCAGGCGACCTGAGCCGGCGGCGACGCTCACCGTCTGGATGACCGGCGGCGCGTTGTTGACGGGTTGCGGTGTCGGCCCCGGCGTGACCGGCGACTTGCCGTTGCAGGAACCCGACGCCAGGGCCGCCAGCCAGACCGTGGTGGCCGCAGCCAGCGTCGAGACGATCCGTGAGCTCACAGGAGAGCTATTGTGGCGAAAAAGACGTCGACCGGCAAACGGCCGCGGCTGGTCGACGGCAGGGCCGCCTCATCCGGCGTCCGTCGAGCACGCACGCGGCGCGCCGAACGCGCACGTCATCTGGCGTCCCCGGTCCGCTTGAACACCCAGATCCGCGGATGGTCGAACAACCGGAACGAGAACTCCGACGCATCGTCGTCGATCTCGTAGCCGAAGAGCGACGGATGGGTCTTGAACGTCCGCACGAGCTCGAAGCCGAGCCGGCCGCCGAACAGATCGCGGTAGTACTGCTTCATCACGGCGTACTCCGGTGCGGGCAGATGCGTGAACCACTGCACGTACGTGTCGTCCATGACGATCCAGTCGGCGAGCTGCAGGCGCGAGGCGATGTACTCGCGCCGCCACTCGTCCGTCGGGCCGCGGTTGTACAGGCTCCGGTACGTATCGAGCGCGATGAGCCGGAAGTGATCGCGGCGCTCGGTCTCCGGATAGAAGAGGACGTAGTTGCCGTAGAAATCGACGTTCGTCAGATGCGAACCGGTCGGAGGGATGTTGTGCGACGGCTCGACGAGGACCGGGGCGCCGCGCGGGATGTTCCGCATGATCCAGCGGGATGCCACGAGCCGCGTGTCGGGTGTCCGGAAGATGTGGGTGTAGGCGACGGCCCAGAGCGCGCTCGTGCCGATGACGGCGGCCGTGGCGGCGATGGCCAGCGGGCGCCATCGCCGGCGCGCGATGAGATCGGCGCTGAGCACGCCGGCGGCCACCGAGAGCGCCGTGGCCATCGGAATCGCGTAGCGGATGAACGGCGCCACCGAGTTGCCCGCCACCGTGAAGTAGGCGAGCGGCACGACCGCTGAGACGAGCGCCGCCTTGTTGCGGCGCACGAGCAGCCAGATCACGCCGGCCAGCGCCCAGATCTCGAGCGCCGGCCCCATGCCCCACCAGAGCAGGTTCGTGAACCAGAAGACGCGCGGGTGCGTCAGGTCCGAGAAGTGCGCCATGTACATCGGCCGCGTCGTGCCCGTGAGCGGATCGGTGATCTGCTGGCGCACGTCCTCGCGGAACTTGTCGTAGTAGGCGACGACCATCGGATCGACGACGAGAAACGTCGCGATGGTGACGGCCACCATGAGGGCGCCGAGGAGCACCCATCGGCGCCATGACGCCCAGGCGCGCAGCGCTGACGGCCGGGCGGGCGAGAGCAGGTGGGCCAGCGCGATCGGGATCGCGAGAAAGGCGGCCGAGTACTTCGCCGTGAGCGCGAGCGCGAACGCGCTGCCCGTGAGCACGCTCCAGAGCGCCGTGCCGCGCTCGGCCATCCGAAGGGCGCACAGCCACGTCAGGACGCAGAAGAACGTCAGCGTCATGTCCACGGAGAAGAAGTGCGCGTCGCGAACGTGCAGCACCGTGACGGCCAGGCACGCCGCCGACAGCAGGCCGGCGAGCCGGCCGGCGACGCGCGCGGCGATCGCGTACACCAGCACGATCGTCGCCGTGCTGAACGCCGCCGAGATGGCGCGTCCCATCCGCATGTAGGTGACCTGATCGTCGAACACCGTCAGCACCAGCTCGTGGCTGACGCTCTCGTACACGCTGCGCACGACGTTCAGGCCGTACATGGCCAGCGGGCCGTACATGAAGAACTTGCCGCTCATGGCGGCGTCGCGCATGCTCTTGCGGAGCAGGTCGGCCCCCATGAACACGTAGTGCTCGTCCATGTGGAAGTGGAAGTACGGCGCGCCCCAGCCGATCCCGACGAAGCGCAGCACGCCGCCGGCGAGCGTGACGAGCGACAGCAGGAGCAGCGCGCGGCCGCGGGTCAGCCCGGTGCGAGCGCCTCTCTCCATGGCCTCAGACGAGGTTGCGAAGGAACGACCAGACGTAGGCGAACCACAGCTTCCAGACGACGACCTTCGACTCGCCCCACTTGCGCTCGTACTCGTGGCTGGGAATCTCGTCGACCCGATAGCCCTGTTTCAGCGCTTTCATGAGCATTTCCTGCTCGATGGTCGTCAGGTTCGACGTGAGCCCGAGTTTCAAGCCGACGTCGCGCCGGATGGCTCGAAAGCCGTTCTGGCTGTCGGTGAGCCGCACGTGCCAGCGGTAGTTGATCGCCAGCATGATCAATTGCGATCCGATGTACCGGATGAACTGGTCGACCGTGCCGTGCAGCTCGTCGCTGCCGCCGCGGCCGCGCGAGCCGATGACGAGGTCCGCCGTGCCGGCGCGAATCGGCGCCACCATGGCCGGGATGTCGCGCGCGTCGTGCGAACCGTCGGCGTCGATGAAGACGACGATGTCGCTCTTGGCTTCCTTGAGCGAGAGGCGCAGCGCCTCGCCTTTGCCCTTCTTGTTGTCGAGGACGACGCGGGAGCCCTTCGATCGCGCGATCTCGGCCGTGCGGTCGGTCGAGTGGCCGTCCACGACGAGCACCTCGTCCGCGTAGGGCCGGACGCCGTCGATGATCTCGGCGATCATCCCTTCTTCGTTGCGCGTCGGGATGACGACGGTGACCGTGGCCGCGGACATCCGCAAGAGTGTACAGCGAACCGATCGGACCGGCGGTCAGCTCGTCGCCGGCAACGCGGTCTTCTCGGCCGACGTCCGGCTGAACACCGCCCGGCCGAGGTTGCCGAGAATCGTGGGGTAGGCCTCACACGGCGTCCAGCAATGGGAGCAGCGCTCGTTGACGACGTCCTCCCGCAGTTCCTTCCGGCGCGCACCATCCCAGAGCGCTCGGAGATCGAAGCCGTTCTCGCGCAGGTTGCCCACCTTCTCGTCCCAGATCGAGCACGCGTACATGTCCCAGTACGTGTCGATGAAGCAGGACGACGAGAGGGCAGTGCAGGGCAGGGGCGACCGGCCGGTCTCGTAGTACTTGCGGATGAGCGCCTGGTAGCGGTCCTCGAGGAACTTGACCGGGTGCAACGGCGACCCGGTCTTCCGCCGGTGCGCCTCCACGGCGCGCAGAATCGCCGCATGGTGCCCCGACACGCCACCCTTCCCGAGATTCGCGAAGTAGTGGCCGGACTCGTGCCCGATGTTCAGGTGCAGCTCGCTCTGCTGGAAATCGGGGATGACTTGCCGGACCGCCGCGACGGTCTCGTCCACCTTGTCGGCGTTCTGCTCCATCAGGGTCATGCCGATGACGGTCTGGAAGTTCGATCTCCTGATGCCGCGCAGACGGCGGAACGTCTCGATCGCGCGATCCCAACTGCCCGGCAGGCCCCGCAGCGACTCGTGCAGCGCTTTCGGGCCGTCGAGGCTGACGGTCGTCATGAGGCGTCCGACGCCGCGCTCGAGCGTCTTCTCGACGAGCGAGACGGTCTTGTCGCCGAACCAACCGGTCGTGGGGAAGTTCAGCAGGAAGAGCGACCGGCAGCTCCGCTGGATGGCCGCGATGAGGTCGTCGAGATCGCGCCGCATGAAGAGCTCGCCGCCGGTCAGATGCACCCAACGGAACTGCGGCCAGCGGCTGAAGAACTGCTCCACCTCGGCCGGCGTCATCTCGTTCGTGCTCTTCTTCTGCCAGATGTTGCACATCACGCAGCGGAAGTTGCACTGGTAGGTGGCGACGAACGTCACCTTGTAGGGCAGACGCGGGGAGCGCACGTTCGCGCCGAGCACCGACGCGCCAAGGCCGATCTGATTGGTGTGCATGCTGCTAATCGTCTTGCGCCGGAGCCGACCGCGAGGGCGCGTCCACGCCCGCGCGCCGCCGCCGTTTCCAGGGTCCGTCCGCGCCTGCAGCGACGTGTCCCGCCGTGACCCCTGTCGCTGCCGAACGAAATGCCGGACGAACCGAATCGCTCGTCAGGCTGGATCGCGCATCGGATCCCGCAAGAGACCTGAACGCCTGCCACCCGACAGGGCGTCGAGGTCGCGCCGACTCAGCTTATCAGGGTACGGCACGAGCGACGACAGGTGCTTGCAGGCTGGCAGCCGCGGTCGGCCTGGCCCGACAGACCCGTACAGAGGCCGCCCCGCGAGCGAATCAGCCTACTGCGGCGTCACCGTCACATTGCGCCAGATCGCTCCGGCCAGCGTTTCGGAACGCGGGTAGGTGCCCAGCGAGATGCGATGATTGGGCGGCGCATACGGCGCGGCGAACGAGCCCGAGAACCAGACCTGCCCGTCGACCGATACGGTGTAGCTCGTGCGACCCCACTGGATCACGAAATGGAACACGCGCGACGCGCTCCAGGCGGGGCCATTCGAGGGCACCTGTCCGAGGTGGTCGCCCGGATCGCCGTCGCCGACGGCGCCGTTGCGCCAGATCAGCTTCATCCCCTTGCCGTCGCCGTCACCGCGCTGCTCGAGGTGCATCTTCCACGGATGGTCGCGGAACGAGTTGAAGTCGCCGAACATCGCCGCGTCGCCCATCGAGATGAACTTCAGATCGGCGCCGTTGCCGAGACCGTTGCCGACGTTCGTGACGTCGAACTCGAGCCGACAACTGGCGCATGTCGCGATGTCGTAGTCGATGCCGTCGCTGCGCGTGTCGGCCTGCCAGCCCTGGCCGGCGACGAAGTGCCCGCCGCGCTGCTTGCCGACCGTGCGGCCGGTGGTGAGCGGATCCAGGACGGACGATCCAGAAAGAAACGCCGCCTGGCCCGTCCTGAACGCGCCGGTCGACGACCACGGCCCGACGCGCCCCGAGTAGGTCGCGCGAGCGCGCCAGGTGTGCGTCGTGTCGAAGGCGAGCGGCGTCGTCAACGCATACGAACTCGAGCCGGCGTTGCCTTTCGGGAACGTCGGGTGCGCCACGATCGTCCCAGCCGGATCGCGTACTTCGACCTCGTAGGTGACGGGAAACGTCGTGTAGGTGCCGGACACGTTGCTGACCGTGAGCACGATCGACGGCCCGGCGGCCTGTGCGCCGTTGATGGGTGAGATGAGGGTAGGGGCCGCGATCTTCAGCGTGGAACCGTCTGCCGCGGCCGCGGCATCACCGCCCGTTCCGGACGGCGAGGTGAGACTACTGCCGCTGTCGCAGGCCGCAAGGATCAGCGCGGCCATCGCGCTGGCGAGGAGGAATCCGTTTCTCGTCATGAGCGGTCTCTTGGTCGCCGGCCGTCAGAACCGCAGCCGGGCACCGCCGCCGACCTGGACGCCACCGAGGTCCGCACGGTACGCGCCGAGATGGCCCTTCGCGGCGCTGTAGCGCACGAACCCGCCGATGCCGATTCGCCGGCCGAGCATCCGACGGACGTCCAGGCCGATTTGGCCCCCCATCAAGTCGCGAGTCCGTTTCTCGAGCGTCAACGCGACGCTGGCGATCGTCGGCGCCGTGACGTCCGCCGCGACTTCGTGGGTCACGCGCACCACGGCAGGACCCCCGAGCACGGTGACGTCGAGCCCGGGCCTCGTCAGGACGCGGAAGGCGAGCAGCCCGGCGAACCAGGTCTCCTCGTGCACGAGCGATTCGACGGCGCCGGTGACGCTGTGGGCCGTGTCGAAGAACGCCGGGTCGGGGAGCGAGGCGTCGAGTGCGCCGGCGGCCGAACTCGAGAGCCGGCGGTAATGGACGGCGACGCCGAACTGCTGCGTCAGCGTCACGCCGCCCGTGAGATCCCACACGCCGCCGCGGCCGATCTTCCGCGCGAGCCCGACGCTGGCGTCTTCGCCGTAGAGCGGAAACACGAACCGTGTGTCGTCGGCCTTCGCGGTCAACGCCGCGCCGACATCGACGTTGACGAACGCACGGGCGCGCGGCTCGTCCTGCGCCGTGACCGGACGCGCGGCCACGGTCAGCCCTGCCAGCGCGATCGCACCGGCGCACCAGCATCGCACCGACCGCCGATGTGTCATGGGAAGAGGAGCGCGCTCCCGAGCGATTCGGGCCGCGGACGATTACCAATCCAGACGTTGCGATAGATGGCGCCAGGCCAGGAGCCGTCCTCGACGCCGTAGTTGCCGTCAGTCGCGCCGAGGTAGGCGTAGTGCGGGCTCGGACCGTAGCTGCCGCCCGGCGAGACGACGCCGACGTTGTAGAAGGTGGACCCAGTCGGGCCGCCCCGCTGGACGGTGAGCCTGAACTCGTTGCTCCACGTTGCCTTCCAGTAGTACGCGGTGGCCGGATCGGCGATCAGGACGTTCGCGGCGCGCGTGCCGAAGTCCGGCTCGAGCTTGTAGTCCTCGTCGCCGAAGAGGGTCTTGAAGGAGATCGCGTTGTCGGGGTTGCCCGGAACGCCGCGGTACTGGACGTTCATGAGGTACTTGCTCGCGAGCAGGTCGCCCGTCCCGTTGAACATCGAGAACAGCTTCAGCTTCCCGCCCGGACCGTTCGGCCGCAGGCCTTCGATCTCGACCGAGAACTCGCCGGCGGCGATCGTCTGCGGCAGGGCATACCGGACGTAGCTCTGCTGGTTCTCGATCCGCAGGCCTTTGCCGGCCACGAACGTGGTCGCGCCGATGCGCTCGCCGACCGTCTCGCCGTGAATCAGCGGGTCGTAGAGCTCGCCCGGCCGGTTGTACCCGACGAGCTTGCTGTTGAAGGTCCGCGTCTCCGACCATTGGGAGACGGCCGTGCCCTGCCGCACCCGCGCCCGCCAGTAGAACCTGGTCGTCGGCTGCAGATCCTGCGCGGGCGTGAAGCTCGTGCTGCCGTTGGTGCCCTCCGCCACGTCCGTCGCATTGGCGACGACGGCGAAGTAGCGCGACGCGGGCGCGATGCTGGCGAACGACGCCTGATCCGAGACTTGGAACTCGTAGACGCGTGCGCCAGCCTGCGTGGAGGTGCCGTTGCGCACCGTGAGCGTGGGACGCAACGTCGAGAGCTGCGTCCGATCGGCGGGCGAGTCGGGCGCCGGCGCCGTCAGCGCCGCGGACACGCCGCCGGTGTCTCCAACGACAACGGTGCGCGACGGTTCGGTCGTCTTGCTCTGACAGGCCACCAGGAATCCGGCGGCGCTCAGCACGAGGAGATGCGGGGCAATGAATCGTCTCATTCGGCACGGTGCACCGGCGGGACCACGACCGCGCGGCCGGCGGCGATTGTATCCAGGGTGCACCTCATTTCACAAACATAATTAGCCGTCAGATGGATTTTCTCGGCAAAAACCTGACCGGTGGAAGTCGATGGGGTAGAATGGCGCCCGTCCCGAGGCAATCGATGACGCTCGTCAAAGCCCGTCCCGGCCGCCCGAAGAAGTTCGGGCGGCCCGCTCGCGCCATCACCATCCGGCTGCCCGAAGACGTTCTGCAGAACCTGGCGTCGATCGACGCCGACCTGGCCAGAGCGATCGTGCACGTCGCCGAGCGGGCTCCACGCCGGGCGCGCACGCGCCGCGCGAGCGGGCCGGCCGAGCTCACCGCCTACGGCCGGCACGCGGTCATCGTCGTCACCCCCGTGCGCGCGCTGAAGCGCCTGCCGGGCGTCGAGCTCGTGCCGATCGGCAACGGCCGCGCGCTGATCTCGCTCAAGCAGCCGTGCAACGTGCCGCAACTCGAGCTGTCGATCCGGGATGCGCTGGAGAAGGGCGTCCCGCCCGGAGAGCGACAGGCGCTCGAGGCCGTTGCGGGCATCCTTCGCGATACTCGTGTCTCGCGCGCCGTGCACGTCGAAGAGCGCACCATCATCGTGCTGCGGGCCACGCGCCGGACCGGCCTGAAACGCACGTCCTGATGCGGAGGGCCTGAGACGCGTGCCCGTGACCTCTCCCTCCTCTCGACGGCGGCTCGACCTCGGCCGGACGATGGCGCGTGTCGGCGTGACGGCCATCAGCTGCGTGCTGGCGCTCGCGGCCGCCGAGGCCGCCGCCCGGTTCGTGCTGAGAGGCCGCGCCTTCGAGCCCCGGCCTCGCGTCTACGTCAACCGTCGCGGTTTCCGTGAACGGGAGTTCGACGACAGCGAACCCAGCCGGTACCGCATCGCCGTGATCGGCGACTCGTTCACATGGGGAGTCGGCGTCGAGCAAGACGCCCGATTCACGAACGAGATGGAGCGGCTTCTCGGTCCGGCGTACCAAGTGCTCAACTTCGGGCTGTCCGGCAACAACCTGCCCGAACACGTCGACACGCTGGACACGGCGCTGGGCTGCCACCCGGATTTCGTGCTGCTCCAGCTCTTCCAGAACGACTTCGAGACGTCGGGCATGCAGCGCCACCGCCCGCAGATGATCCCGCTGCTGCCGGTATCGCTCGACCACACGCTGCGAGAATCGTCGGCCTTCTATCACCTCGCGGTCGACGACTGGTACCGGCTGCAGGTCGAGCTCAGCGTCACCGAGGGCTATCCCGACTTCGTCATCCGACATCTGCGCGATCCGAGCTCCGCGGAGTCGGTCGAGACGTCCGCGATGCTGCGGCGCTTCCTCGAACGCGCGCGCGCCGCCGGCGTGCCGGCGGGCGGCGTGATGTTCCCGGCGTTCTACAGCATGACGCGCGATCCGTCGGCGTATCCGTTCCGGTTCCTCGACGACCGTGTGGAGAAGATCTTCGCGGCCGAGGGCGTGCCGTTCCTCGACCTGCTGCCGGCGTTCGCGTCCGTCAGGAACCCGGCGTCACTCCAGATCACGCAGTTCGACGCGCACCCCAACGCCGTGGCACACCGCATCGCCGCGGCGGCGATCGTCGCGGCCTTTCGCCAGCACTGGCATCCGCCTGTCCGTCACTGATGCATGGGCGACGGGCGGCGCGTCCTGGCGGCCGAAAGGTACAGCACGCCGCCGGGCAGGTTGCCGACGATCCCGAGGCCGACGAACAGCACGGACAACGCGACGGCGTCCGCGCTCGAAACGCCCACCTGCGCGAACGCCCAGACGAAGGCCACCTGCGCCGTGCCGAGGCCGTTGACCGTCACCGGCAGCAACATCACCAGCAGGATCACCGGCACGAACGCGATGTACGCCGTGAGCGGCGCCGCCACGCCGAGGCTCAGGCCGAGGAACCAAGCCTGCAGGATCCGGAGCGCCTGGACGGCCACCGAGGCGATCAGCACGAGCAGCAACTGCCGGTGCTCCGTCCGGTAGAGCTGAAGGCCGGACAGGCCATTCGCCGCGAGCGCGCCGAGCCGGCCTGGCGCTCGAGCGAGCGATCGTCTGACGACGTCGTCCACGCGCTCGCTGAAGATCACGGCCAGACACAGCAGGCATCCCAACGCCGTGACGACGAACGCCGCCCGCACCGCCGTGCTGCCCGCCAGGCGAGGCGCCAGCGCGAGGCCGGCCGCCGCGACGAGCAGCACGCCGGCCACGCCCAGCATGCGATCGAGCACCACCGAGGCGACAGCCGCCGGTCCGGGCACGTTCTCGCGTGAGAGACTCCAGGCTCGCACGGCATCGCCGCCCACGCTCGCCGGCAGGAACGTGCCGACGAACGTGCTCACGAAGAAGATCCGCATGACGGGAGCGAGGCGCGGCCGATGCTGGGCGAGCGGCGTGAGCAGCGCCCACCACCGGTAGGCCATCACCGCCCGATCGACGAGCACGAGCGCACACGCGGCGGCGAGCCATCCCCAGGAAACGCCGGCGAGCGCGGCGCCGATGGCCCGCGGGTCGGCCATCCAGACGATGATCGCGGTCAACCCCGTCGCGACGGCCAGTCGAATCAGCAGGCTGCGGGCGATCACCGCACGGGGTCTGGCAGCGTGTCCTGATGGCGCGTAGGGTCGTGTTTGACCTGGTAGGCGCGGGCGAGGAACTTCACGTAGGGCACGACCTGCTTCATGGCGCCGACGTTGACTTGGCACGGGCTCAGGCACGTGGGGCACGTGTCGCGCTTCAGGGCCTTCCGCTGCTCGAGGCTCTTCTCCGCGAAGTAGAGATCGGCCGCCGGCGTCTCGAGCACGTTGCCGAGCTTCGCCGAGTTCTCGCAGTAGAAGAGATCGCCGTTCGGATTCAGCAGCAGCCCCTGCCGCTGGAACGGGCAGGGCATGGTGCGGTGGTACCCGTTGGCGATCATGTCGGCGTAGTGCAGGTACATGAACGCCTGGCCGCTCAGCACCGACTCCTCGGCCACGCGGTCGAGGAAGAACTTGCGCATGTACTCTTCCTCGCGGCTCCCGAACGCGATGGTCCGCTCGAGATCACGGTTGTGCAGCATGTTGTCCGTGAACCGGAGCATGTTGAAGACGATGTCGAGATTCCGCGCGCGGGCCCAGTCGCGGATGCGCGTGGCGTCCTCGAGGTTCTTCGCGAAGATCGTCGACGCCAGCCCGAACTGGAAGTGCGGCGCCCGCGCGGCGAGCGCCTGCATGGCCTCGATGGTCTTGACGGCCTTGTCGAAGCCGTTCTTGACGTGCCGCACTTCGCCGTGCACGTCGCCGATGCCGTCGAGCGACACGCGAATGCTGACGGGGACGTCATGGGCGCCGCAGAACTCCACGATGCGCGTGAGCATCGGGATCGCACGCTGCGGAGTCAGCCCGGTGGTGTTGATGCCCACCTTGCGCAGGCGGGGCAGCCGCCGCACGAACAGCTCCACGATGTCGGGCAGGTCGTTTCTGGTCGTGGGTTCGCCGCCCGAGACGTTCAGGTTCTCCACGGCGTGCCAGAAATCGCCGGCAAGGACGCGATCGAGCTGCTCGAGCGTGAGGTCTTCCTTCCGGTTGCCCCACTTCCAGTTGTTGCACATCTCGCAGCGCGCGTCGCAGACCCACGTGCAGTTGAAAATCAGCACGGTCGGCCGGATCGCGGTGACGTGAGACACCGCTCCTTGGACCAGGTCTCGGGGCACGCCTGCCGCCGCTTTGGTGAGGTAGCGGAGCCGGAAAGTCTGCGTGGACATCAGGCCAGACGATAGTACCACCTGAGCGGGGCAAAGGGCAGCGCGCTCAGGGCGCAGGGTGGGAAGGGCAGATGCTACGGCAGCCCTGCCGGCACGGCGTAGAGCGTGAGGTCGTCGGCGCGGAGGACGGGCAGCAGCCGCGCGAGGACGGCGGGATGCACGCGGTCGCGGCGGGCCCGCACGATCACGTGGCTCACGCGGTAGCGCTGGAGCAGGGCGAGCGCGCGGTCGGGATCGCCGTCGGCTGACGCGTAGAACGCCTCGACGTCCGCCAGCCGCTCCTCGCTGCCCACCGCGTACCGCGCCCACGCCAGCACCACGCGGCGCCCGGCGACGACCGGGAGCAGTGACGGCTCGAGCGGCCGATCGTGCAGCACGACCGTGGTCTGTGGATCGCGACCGCGCAGGTAGTCTGCGGCGAGCCGCGCCGGCGCATCGAGCACCGTCAACGGCGGTCGCCCATCGTCGCGCCACTTTCTCGCCAGGTAGTGGACCGACGAGGGCAGCGTCATGGCCACGGCCGCGATCGCGATCGCCGTGCCGGCCCTGCCACGCGGCCGCGCCCATGCCACGAGTGACGTGCCGGCGAACACCCACAGCGCGTACAGGCCAGCCTGATAGAACTGCAGCGTGTCGTGGTACGGCTCGGTCACGAGCACGAACGGCGTGGCGATGCCGACGAGCGCGACCCACGCCAACAAGCGCCATGGATCACCGGCGGCGTCAGCCGATCGCGTGCCGGTCAGTGCCCGCACCAGCGCGGGCACGCCGATCCAGCGCAGCGCCGGACCGATGATGAGGAACACGACCGTGGCGGCCGCGACGACCACCGGGCGCGTCAGCGATTCCGGCAGCACGCGCGCGGCCATCGCGTGAAACGTGTCGGCGAGGTCCAGCTTGATGAGCATGCGCTGCGGCAGCAGGAAGAAGTCGATCCGCAGCTCCGAGCGGCGATCCGCGTAGAGCGCGAACGCCCGCCATGCAAAGGGCAGGGCGCAGATCGCGCCGATGCCCAGGATCGTGACGTAGGGCCGAACGACACGGCGGTGCGTCGAGAAGAGCCAAGCCGCCGCTGCCGCCGCGGTCAAGGCCCCAGCCAGCACGAGAAACGCGAACGGCTTGAACTGAAAGAGAACCGCCAGCAGCAGGCCGCCGAGCACCGCCCAGCCGAGACTCGAGCGACGCACGGCCTCCGTTCCGGCCGTGAGCACTCCGAAG
The DNA here is from genome assembly GCA_020853395.1 of Acidobacteriota bacterium. Lineage (NCBI taxonomy): Bacteria > Pseudomonadati > Acidobacteriota > Acidobacteriota bacterium. The sequence continues at coordinate 57,558 of JADYYY010000002.1, read as the reverse complement.
AACAACGGCAGCGACGGTGTCCACGAGTTGAAGTGCAGCACTTCCATCGTGGGCGACAGGAAGTTGGTCGGCCACAAGACGTAGTCCCAGTCCACGTTCGCGTGCGGGAGCGCCCACGCGGCGAGGTACGAGAAGTCGCCGCCGACCATCAGCCAGGCCATGGAGACGAACGCCGCGACCGGCGGCGCGAGCGTCCGCACGAAGACATACCCCGTCAGCCCAGCCAGCGCGAGCAGCGACGGCCACAGGTATCCGAAGTACATGCCGGTGACGGGCACCGCCAGAAACCGGTGCAGCATCGCAGGCACGAGCTGCGGGTAGTACGCGTAGTTGAGCCCGCGGCCGGCGTAGTACGGCGCGGTCGGCGGAATCGTGTGGGTCGCTTCGCTCGTGATGCTCGCGTAGTAGGCGAGATCCAGCGAGTCGTAGTCGCCGTAGAGCTGGAGGCCACCGCGATCCTCGGCGGTCCGGTGAGCATAGGCGATGCCGCCCGTGAGGAGCGCGATCGCGACAATCGCCGTCGCGGCGGCGATGTCGGCACGTTCGATTTTCCGGGCGGACGGACGGCGCCACACGGCGGCCGCCGCACCACCGCACGCGAAGGTCGACACCGGGAACCAGGCGGCAAGGTGCAGCCGACCGAGCACGTCGGCGATCGCGGCCGACGCGGCTGCGCCGACGCCAAGAGCAAGGACGGTCTGGCGCAGCCGGTCGTCACCGCGCGTGAGCGGAGCGGTGATCGCAAGACCGGGACCGAAGGTGAAGAGGATCCAGCCGGTGAAGAAGCGCACGGCCGGCGGCATGACCGCGAGCACCGGTTGCAGCGCGAACCAGCCCGCCGCGCCAGCAAGGCCGCCAACCGCCGCGCGCGCCGGCGCGGGCACGCGAGACCACATGCGCGGCGTAGTCTATACTACGGGCCGCATTCGCTCCGCGGTGACGCGTGTCCGGCTTCGCCGCGCGACTTGCGGCCGCGCGACGTGACGAGCCTCACGCCATCCCCACGCATGACTCCGGATCACAGCGACGACGTCGTCTTCATCACGGGCGGCGCCGGCTTCCTCGGCATCAATCTCGTGCGCTTCCTCCTTCCCCGGGTGCGCGCGATCGTCTCGTACGATCTCGCCGAGTTCGACTACCCGGAGCGCGATCGCGTGCGCGCGATCCGAGGCGACATCCGCGACGTGCCCTCGCTCGAGGCGGCGCTGGCGGGCGCCACGATCGTCGTCCACTGCGCCGCGGCGCTGCCGTCGTACGCCGACGCGGAGATCATGTCCACCGAGGTCGACGGCACGCGCAACGTGCTCGCGGCCGCGCGGGCTCACGGCATCACCCGGGTGGTGCACATCTCCTCGACGGCGATCTACGGCCGCAACGTGCAAGGCACCACCGAGGACGGGCGCGTCGAGATCTTCGGCGCCTATGCCGAGGCGAAGGTGCTCGCCGAACGCGAGTGCGCGGCGTTCCGCGCCCGTGGACTGTGCGTCCCGATCCTGCGCCCGAAGACGTTCATCGGCCCCGAACGGCTCGGCATCTGGGCGATTCTGTTCGACTGGGCGCACTCCGGCTGCGGGTTTCCGATGATCGGCCCCGGGACCAACCGCTACCAACTGCTCGACGTCGACGATCTCTGCGACGCCATCTGGGCGACGATGACCTTGCCGGCCGCGACGGTGGACGAGGTCTTCAACGTCGGTGCGAAATCGTTCGGCACGATGCGGGAAGACTTCCAGGCCGTGCTCGATCGCGCGGGACACGGCAAGCGCGTCCGGTCGCTGCCCGCCGGTCCCATCATCGCCGTGCTCAAGCTGCTCGAGCGGCTGAGACTTTCGCCCGTATACGAATGGGTCTACGAGACGGCAGCCGCCGACTCCTACGTCTCTATCGCGCGAGCCGAGCAGCGGCTGGGTTTCCGGCCACGGTATTCGAACGTCCAGGCACTGCTTCGCAACTACGACTGGTACGTCGCGCATCTGCAGGACATCCAGCGGGCATCCGGTGTCTCCCACCGCGCCGCCTGGAATCAGGGGCTCGTCAGGGTCGGGAAGCTCTTCTTCTAGCGTGTTTCAAGACTCGGCGAGCGCGGGTCCCGTCGCCGGACAGCCCCGAGCGGTCCTCGGCACGACGCGCGGGATCACGGGCGCCGCCTGCGTGCCACGCAGGGCGGCCCCGTCCGGCGCCATCCACGCCGCGGGAGTCTTGAAGGCGTCTCAGTCACCAGACCAGAGATGCCACCCGGAGACTCGCCGCCGTTCCGGTGTGGCGCCAGCCGGTGGCCATGTGCATCGAGTCACGGACGCGCTGGTGACGCGCGGCTAAACATCCGTGCCGCTCGTCCGCCCTGCGAAGGGTAGCGCTTTGCCCTGGCCGGTCGGAGTGAGGCATATCCATTCTGGCATCCGTCATGCAAGATACTGGGACCGGGACGGCGTCGATGGCCGCGCACGCGGCGCCGATCCAGCACATCACACGCGCAGGAGGCCGAACATGGTTCGCAGATTGTCTCTCGTCATGGCAGGGGTGGCGTTCGTTGCCGCCAGCGCTCTCTTGAGCGCGGCCGATGCGACGTTCGTCTTGAAGAACGGCGAGCGTCAGTCGGGCCAGCTCGTCTACCGGCAGGGCGCGGAGGTCTATCTCGTGTCGGGGGAGACCGAGCGGGGCTACAAGTTCGACGACATCGCGATGATCGCATTCGCCGACGCGAGCCCGGCGAAGTCCGAGGTCGGCCAGCTCCCGACCGGTGACAACCCGCCCGAGCTCGAACGCCACATGCTCGTGCTCAAGGACGGGCGCGCCATCAAGGGCAAGCTCTACGATTTCACGAACGACTCGCGCGTCGTGTTCGACACGCGCACGGGGTCGGGCGGCGTCGATCGGCAGAGCTTCAACATGAGCGATGTCGCGCGGCTGTATCTCAGCGCGCCGAGCGCGCGTTCGCTCTTCGGCGGCGACGCCGTCGCCTCGTCGGCCTCGGGCGGATCGGGTACGACGGTGCGCGTGTCGGCGACGCAGCGCTGGGTCGATACCGCCATCACGGTCACCGCCGACGAGAAAGTCGCCTTCTCGGCCAGCGGTCAAGTGAAGATCAATGAGAACACCGCGGTGCCGCCCGCCGGCACGATGAGCGTGGGGCGCCGCAAGAACGTGCCCGTACCGAATGGCCCGGTCGGAGCGCTCGTCGGTCGCGTCGGCACGAGGATGTTCCTCATCGGCGACAAGACCGACCCGATCACGATGCCGGCGTCCGGCCGGCTGATGCTGAGCATCAACGACGACGAGATGAAGGACAACAGCGGGGCGTTCGACGTCGTCGTCAAGAAGCAGTAGGCGAGAGCCCTGACGACAACGGCCCGGACGGGATGAACCCGCCCGGGCCGTTTGCCTGTACCCGACGAGCGCCGGTTAGAACGGTCTCAACTGCACGTTCCGCCAGATCGCGAACTCGAAGGTCTCGGCGCGCGGGATGCAGCCGAGCTGAATCCGATGGTTGGGCGGACCGAACGATTCGCCCCACCCGTCGGACGCCCACTCGTCGCCGTTCACGAAGATCCGGTATCCGCCCTGGTCCCACTCGACCACAACGTGCGAGGCCTGCATCTCGTTCCAGCGCGGACCAGGCTCCACCTTGACCCGATGATCGCCCGGATCGCCGTCGCCCGCTTCGCCGTTGCGCCAGACGACGTCGAGGCCCGTGCCGTCGCCGTCGGAACGGATGGAGAAGTGCATCTTCCAGTCGTGATCGCGGAACGCGCCGAAGCTTCCGAAGGCGGTGCCGTCGCCCATGCTGAGGATCTTCGGCTCGAACCGGCCGAACGCGTATCCGCCGTCGTCGAACCCGAGGACGTCGAATTCCAGCCGGCAGCGCTCGCAGGTCTCGATGTCGTAGTCGATGCCGTCCGTGCCGGTGTTGGCGCGCCAGCCGACACCCGGCAGGAACGTGCCGCCCGTCACCTTGCCGACCGAGAAGCCGTTCGTGAGCGGATCGAAAATTTCCTTGCCGCGCAGGAACGCGGAGGGGGGCGTCCGGAAGGTGGCGGTCGAGGACCACGGCCCGAACGCGCCGTTGTAGGTCGCGCGCACGCGCCACGAGTAGTTCGACTCGGCGTTGAGCTTCGTGCGAACCGTCACCGACGAGGTGCTGCCGCCGGCCGCGCCGGTCGTTTCGGTCGCCACCACGTTGTTGCCGCTCAGCACCTGGGCCTCATAGCTGACCGGAAACGCCTTGAACGTCCCGTTCACGTTCTGGAAGCGCAGCACAATCGGCGAGTTCGGCGAGAACTCGGCGTTGTTGACGGGAGACACCAACGGCGGCGCCGCGATCTTCAACGTCTCGCCGCTCGGCCCCGCACCGAAGTCACCCGGCACCGCGCCGGGAACGATCGGGTTCGAAGACTGCGAGCAGGCGATCATGAGCGCCGACGCGATTCCCGAGGCCACACTCCACCACTTGGTCTTCTGTCTCATGCAACGTGCTCCCGTTCAACTTGCGCAGCGCGTCGATTTCGTGGCGCACCGGCGTTCTCCAAACGCGCGCCTATCATACAATGCGGCGCGTTCGTTCCCGCGCGCCAGAGAGACGATCGCCGCGCGGCTGAACCATCGTCGCTGACGTGCGCGATCGCTCGAGGGGGATTGGATGAAACGAGGAGTGGGACTGGTGTGGAGCCTGGGACTGCTGGTCGCCGGCGCAACGAGCGCGGCGGCGCAGGCGACGCCGACAACGGCTCGCGTGTTCGTGAACGCGAACGTGGCGGTGCAGACAGGCTCGCCGGACGTCACGACGCGGCTGGCGTTCGACCTGTACAACGAGCCCGCAACCCTGTCGGTCACGCGCGGAACGGGCGGGATCGTGTTCGACGTCACGGGCGGAATTCCGCTGCGCGGGCCGTGGTCGGTCGGCGTGAACGTGAACGGCGGCTCGTCGACGTCCGACGGCCGGTTGACCGCCGACCTGCCGGATCCGATTCGGTTCGATTCGCCGCGCGCGATCACCGGAAACGTCCCCTCGCTCGTTCACCGCGAGCTGTGGATCGGCGGTGTGGTCCTGTACGACCTGCCGATCAGGCTCCTGGACAACCAGGTCACGGCACAGGCGTTCGCCGGCCCCGCGGCGGTGCGCGTCCAGGAGGATCTCGTGTCCTCGATCGACGTGAGCGAGCCGGGCGACACGCCGGAGCTCGATTCCCACGTGGGCCGGGTCAGCAAGACGCTCGTCGGCGTGCAAGTGGGCCTGGACCTGAAGTACGACCTGACGGAGCGCGTGGACGTCGGCGTCCTGCTGCGCTACCAGCGCGCGTCCGGCTCGCTGCCGGGCGACACGAAGATCAAGGTCGGCGGCTTTCAGATCGGCGGCGGCGTCCGGCTGCGATTCTGAACCGAAGCACGATTCACGGGATGTCTCAGGGGCGGCCCGCATCGCGCCAGGAATCGGGTGGGCGCCGCCGGCCGCTCGTCCAGCGGGACGTCCCACTGTTCCTGGGTGGCGTAGCGTCCGCCGGCGCTGCTGAGCAGGGGAGCGCGGCGGCAACTGCAGTTGTGAGTTGGCGAGCCCGGGCTGGTGACCCCGGAGCTCACCACTCACAACTTCACGACCACCGCTCGCCGATTCACTGAATGTCGCAGACGTCGATTCGAATCGCGCCAGGAATCGGGCTGCCCCACGTCGCCCATTTCTCGTCCACGAGGATGTCCCACTGCTTCTGGCTGCTGCCCTGACCGGCGCAGAGCACGTCGCAGGAGTAGCCGTTGCAGTTGTTGCCGCTCGCCTTGCGCAGCGCCCCGAACGCCCCGACGCCGCCGCTCGAGACACCGGCCACGTTGAACTGGTGCGCGACGCTCTTCATGAACGAGACCGCCTGGTCAGCCGCCATGTGCGTGGGGTACAGGTCCCGGTAGCACTGGATGATGTCGAGCGGGTCCTTCATCGCCGAGCAATTGCCGGGCGAGGGAGACGGGCTCGGCGAAGGCGACGGGCTCGCAGCCTTGTCGGGGGTGCGGAACGTGGCGACCGACGACCAGGCACCGGCGGTGTTGTCGTCGGCGAGCATCCGCGCACGCCAGAAGTACGACTTGCCGAATTGCAGCAGCGTCCCGAACGTCGTCGTGCCGCTGGCCTGGGAGGACAGGCCGTTCACCGCGAGCGAGCTGAACGTCTGGGACTCGCTCACCTGAAAGTGATAGAGGATCGACCCGGTCGGGCCCGAGGCCGTGCCGTTCGTGACCGTCAGCGTCGGCCCCTCGCTGAGCGTGACGATGTTGTTGATGGGGGAGACTGGCGTCGGGATCCCCAGCGTGATCGGCTGCATGATCTCGAAGCTGTTCGGGTCGGACCAGCCGCTCTCGTTGGCCCCGTCGGTCGCGTTCGTGCGCCAGTAGTACGTGCGGCCCGCGGGCAGCCGGTCGCCGAGCGAGACTTTGGTCTGGCCGTCGGCGCCAAACGGCACACCGTTGCGCGAGAACACGATCGACTTGAACCCGGCGTCCGTGGCGAGCTGCACCTGCAGGAACATGGTGCGCGGGGAGTTCGTGTCCGCGCTGCCGACGACCAGCGTGATCGGCTGCTCGCGATCCCGAATCTTGGCGCCGGCTCCTGGCGAGAGCATGCCCGGATAGCTGACCCCGATGCCGGCCATCGGGCCAGCGACGACCGGGCTCAGCGGATTGCTGCTCTTGGTGACCTCGCAGTTGAGGGCGAGCAGGGTGCCCGCGAACACGACGAGAAGGCCTGAAGTGCGACGCATATCGTTCCAGACCGCCCCGGGCCAGGTCCCGGCGGCGTCTGCACTCCCTTCCTGTCTCTATCGAGCCCTTGGCCTACACACTTTAGCGTTCGGTGCCGTGTTTGACCGGCCGCGCGCGAGCCACTAACATGTCCCGTCGTTCCGGCTGCCGATCGCACGCGTGAGGCGCAGCCATTGCCCACCGTGGTCTCAGACGCCAGTCCAAGCCCTCGTCCGCTGAACATCCTGCAGGTCTGCGATCACCTGGGGTGGGAGGGGTCGCGGATGCACGGCGTCAAGCGGCTGTTCGCCTGGATGATCCCGCGGTTCGACGCCTCCAGGTACCGCGTCTCGCTCGTCAGCCTCCGCCGCCGCGACCTGTCGGAAGAGACGCTCGACGCGCTCGGCATCGACATCACCTATCTCGGCAAGTCGCGATTCGATCCGACGACGCTCCCGGCGCTGCTGCGGGTGATCCGCGCGAAGCGCGCCGACGTGTTGCACCTGCACGGCTACGGCGCGACGACGTTCGGCCGGCTGGCTGCGGCGATCGTCGGCCTGCCCGTCGTGCTCCACGAGCACGCGAATCTGACCGCGACGCCCTGGTTCCAGAAGGTGGCCGATCGGATGCTCGAGCCGGTGACCGACGTCGCGATCGCGGTCTCGCGCAGCACGGCCACGTTCGTCACGGAGGCACGGCTCGTCCGGCCCGAACGCGTGCGCGTCGTCTATCTCGGCGCTCCGGTCGAGGAGTTCGGCCCACCGCGGTCGGCCGACCAGATCGCGGAAACGCGGCGCTCGCTGGGCGTCGCGCCGAGCGACTTCCTCGTCGGGTCCGTCACGCGCCTGCACGAGTCGAAGGGCAACGAGTACCTCGTCGACGCAGCGCGCCAGGTGATCGACGCGCGGCCCCAGGCCCGCTTCATCGTCTTCGGGGAGGGACCGCTCCGGGCGTCGCTCGAGGCGCGCGTGCGCGCCCTCGGGCTGGGCGAACGATTTCGCTTCGCGGGGTTCGTTCGCGACGTGGCGGCCGTGCTGTGGGCATTCGACCTCGCCGTGTTCCCGTCGCTCTGGGAGGGCACGCCGCTGACGGTCTTCGAAGCCCTCGCCGCCGCGCGGCCCATCGTCGCGACCGACGCCGACGGCCTCGCGGAAGTGCTCGTCGATGGCGCCAACGCCGTCATCGTCCCGCGCCGCGATGCCGCGGCGCTCGCGGCCCGCATCATCGAGCTGGCGGATGCACCCGAGCGGCGGCAGGCGCTCGGGCACGCCGCGCGTCGAAGCGCGTCCGCTTATGACATCACCGCGTTCGTCCGCAAGATGGAACGGCTCTACGATCTGCTGCACCGTGAGTCGCGGGCGCGGCACCGGCGGATCGCCGAGTCGAAGGACATGGCGTTCCTGACCGAGCCGCCCATCCGGTGATGCCCGCCAGCGGATCGGCGCGCCGGCGGTCGGGTCTGGCGGCAGCGCTCGTCGTCCTCGCGCTCTACGGCGGTCTCGCGGCGACAGTCGATTTCCCGTCGGCCGCCATCGGGATCCAGAGCGACGAAGCGACCTATTACCTGGCGGGTCACAGCCTCGCCGCCGATGGCGACCTGGAGTACCGGCGCGAGGATCTCGTCCGCACGTATCGCGAGTTTCCGTCAGGCCCGTCCGGCATCTTCCTGAAGCGCGGCGTGACGCCGACCGGATTCCGGCTCGACGCGCGTCCGCCGTTCTTCAGGATCGTCGGGCATCCCGATCCGAACACGTCACGCCTGTACTTCGGCAAGTCGTTCGCCTATCCGCTGGCCGCCGCGCCGTTCGTCTGGATCTTCGGCACGAAGGGGTTTCTCGTGCTGAACGCGCTGCTGCTGACGGCTTCGTTTCTCTTGGCGTATGCCTTTCTGAGCGCGCGAGCCGGCACGGCAGCCGGCCTGCTGCTCGGCGCGGCGTTCGTGTTCGCCACGGTCGTGCCGGTGTACTTCGTCTGGATCGCCCCGGAGCTGTTCAACTTCGCGCTCACGGTGGCGACCGGCTTCCTGTGGCTCTACAAGCACGTCGCGCCGCGAGCTTCTGGCCGCGGCACCGCATGGCTGCGCGCGTGGTGGACCGATCTGCTCGCGGCGGCGGTCATCGGCGTGCTCACGTTCTCCAAGGTGACCAACGTGCTGCTGCTCGTCCCGTTCGGCATCGGACTCCTCGCCGAGCGAGCCTGGCGGCGCGCGCTGGCGGCCGGCGTGGCCTGGGGGGCGGTGACGTTGCTCTTCTTCGGCGCGAACGTGGCGATCAGCGGCGACTGGAACTATCAGGGCGGCGAGCGGGTGACCTGCTACGGCCAATATCCGTTCCAGTCGACGGCAGCGGGGATCGACGTCTGCGATCCGCGCGGCCGCGACGAGGGGCTCGGCGACGTCATCTTCGATCCGGAGGGCTTCTGGACCAACCTCCGCGCCAACGGCCTGTACGTCCTCGTCGGCCGGTACTCCGGGCTGTTCGCGTATTTCTTCCCTGCGCTCGCCGGTGTGCTGGCCTGCGCCTTCCGGCCGCGCGGCCGTCCGGTGTGGCAATGGCTCGTGCTGGCCGGCATGCTGGGGCAGCTCGCGCTCTTCGTGATCACCCAGCCGTACACGTACTTCGGCGGGGGAGGATCCGTCGGGAACCGGTACTTCGTCGGGCCGTATGGGCTCGCGCTCTTCGTGCTGCCGGCGAGCGGCTCGCTGGCGGCGGCCACCGCGCCGTGGCTCATCGGCGGGCTGTTCATGGGCAAGCTCGTGCTCGATCCGTTTCACACGTCGATTCGGCCGGCCGACCATGCGAAAGCGGGCCTCTTCCGGCTGCTGCCGATCGAGCTGACGAACGTGAACGACCTGCCGATCAACACCGACGTGTCGCGCGTGCGGATCTGGTACGGCGAGACGGATCGCGGCAACCCGGGCTTTCAGATCTACTACCTGGACGACAACGCCTACCTGCAGGAGGCCGATCGCCGCAGCTTCTGGACTCGAGGTGCGTCGCGGGCGGAGCTGCTCATCAAGAGCGACAAGCCGTACTCGCGGCTCCAAATCACGATCTCGTCCGGTGCGGTGCCGACGACGGCCGCGGTGCGGATCGGCGGCCGCCTCGCACGCGTCGATCTCGCCGCGAACGCCTCGACGGCCGTACAGATGGATCTGGGCACGCCCTTCCCGTACCGCCGGTACGGCGCGCCGACGTACGTCTGGGTCGCGTCGGTGTCCAGCACGGCGGGCTTCGTGCCCGCGCTCGTCGATCCGGCGTCGACCGATCGGCGCTATCTCGGCGTTCGTGTCGAACCGATCATCGTCCGATGACCCTGACGGGGGCGTGCCGCCGGACCGGCGCCGGCGCCTTGACGCGCGCGCAGCCTCGTCGGTAAGGTTGAGCCGCTTGTCGTCGCCCTCCCCGACCCGCCCGCGAACGCCCGGCGGCGTTCCTGTCTGGCTCGTCATGGCGCTTCCGGTGCTCGTCGCGGCGGGATGCCACAAGAGCCCCTCGGCGCCCGGACCGGTGCCGTCGCTCGAGAACCCGCCGCAGATCAGTTGCCCGGCGAGCTTCACGATCGATACGGACGCTTCGAGCGTCGAGGTGAACTACGCGGCGCCGACCGTCACCGACGGCCGCCCGCCCGTCACCACGGCGTGCTCCGTGCCGTCGGGCTCGACGGTGCCGCTCGGGACGACCAACGTCCTCTGCCTGGCGACCGATGGGGCCGCGCGGACGACGCAGTGCTCGTTCCAGGTGACGGTGAAGCTCGCGCCGAAGCTCAAGGGCGTGAGGTTTCTCGCCTTCGGCGACAGCATCACGTCAGGTGAGACCGGCGAACCATCGGGCTATCGCGTGATGGTCTTCCGGCCGGAAGACTCGTATCCGTCGCTGCTTCAGAACGCGCTGCGGAGCCGGTATGCGCTCCAGACGCCCGTCGTGGTCAACGCGGGGCTCGGCGGCGAGTTCGTGACCTGCCCGCCGGAGCGCGCGAGCTGCAGCAGCGGACGGCTCGTCTCGGAAATCCGGAGTCAGCATCCCGACGCGTTGCTCATGATGCAGGGCACGAACGACCTCGGCGCGCAGATTGCGCCGGAGCTCGTGTCGGACGCGCTCCGCGACAACGTGCGCCGCGCGTTCGACGAAGGCGTCGGCGCCGTCTTCATCGCCACGGTCACGCCGCAGGTGCCGGGCCGGTTCCGCGCGTTCGCCGCGCCGGGCAGCATCGAGACGCTGAACGAACGCATCCGCGGCTGGGCAGCGGCCGAGCACGCGGTTCTGGTCGACACGTACGCGGCGGTCGCACCAATGAAGGAGACGCTGATCGGCACCGATGGCCTCCACACCACGGTGGCCGGCAACCAGGTGCTCGCCGACACGTTCCTCGCCGCCATCGCCGCGAGCTACGAGCTGCCGCCGGCGAGCTCGCCTGCTCCCGGCACGCCCGCCGGACGCCTCACCGCACTGCGGTCGCTGCGACGATGACCCCGACGGGCTGGGCGCCGCACGTCCGCGCCCTCCTCGTCGGCGCGGCGCTCGTGCTCGTCATGACCTACCCGACGGTGCCGCGCGCCACCACGGTTGGCCGGCTCGACACGAACGACGGGATGTTCAGCATCTGGAACGTCGGCTGGATCGGGCACGCGCTCTCGACCGACCCGCGCACGCTGCTCGACGCCAACATCTTTTATCCGCACCGGGGCACGCTCGCGTACTCGGAGCTGAACCTCGTCGCCGGCGTGCTCGGGTGGCCCTGGTACGCCGCCACCGGCAGCGCGCTCGCCGCTCTGAACGGCTCGGTCGCCACCGCGCTGCTCTTGTCGTTCGTCGCGATGGCCGCGCTCGTCCGTCGGCTGACCGCATCGGAGCCTGCCGGCCTCGTCGCTGGCGTGGCCTTCACGTTCTCGCCCTACGTGTCGGCCCGCACGCCTCACGTGCAGTTGCTGATGATCTTCGTGCTACCGCTGCTCCTCGTGGCCGGCCACCGGCTCGCCGACCGGCCCGGCGTCTTTCGCGGGTGCGTGCTCGGCGCCGCGCTCGCGCTCGCCGCGCTCGCGTCCGGCTACTACGGCATCTACGGCGGCGTCGCGCTCGCGATCGTGATGCTCGGGCTGGCGCAACGCGCGCCGCGGTACTGGGCCTCGCTCGGCATCGCCGTCGTGTCCGCCGCGCTGTTGCTCTGGCCGGTGCTCCGCGTGTACGAACGCGCGCGTGCGGCGTCGGGCGCCGTGGACCTCGCGCGGTCGGCGGAAGAGGCGCGCGGCTGGTCCGCGAACCTCTCGTCCTATCTCGCGTCGGGAGCGTTCGCGCATCACTGGTGGATGCCGGCGCTGCACGCGTGGCGCCCCTGGATCGACGCGCTGTTCCCCGGGATCGGCGTTCTGGCACTCGCCGCGGCCGGCGTCGCGGCGCTGCGGCGCGCGCCGTCCACCCGCCGGCTCCTCTGGGCGTATCTGGCCGTGACGTTCGCTGGGCTCTGGGCGTCGTTCGGACCGGACGCGGGCTTCTACCGGCTGGTGATGCTCGTGCCGGGCGCGTCGTTGCTGCGCGCGCCCGCGCGCTTCGGCGTGATCGTCGTCCTCGGATTGAGCGTGCTCGCCGGGTTCGGCGTCGCATCGCTGAGCCGCCGCCGGCCCTGGGTTGGCGCCCTGCTCGTCGTCGTGCTCGCCGCGGAGCTCGCGGTCAAGACCGACTGGGGCTGGCCCTCATGGCCGCTCCGCACGACGACGCCGCCATCGGTGGCGTATCAGACCGTGGCCCAGCGTCCCCGCGGCGTCTTCGTCGAGTTCCCGTTCCCGTACGTGCGTTCGAACTACCACAACCACGGCAGCGCGATGTACTGGTCCACCTATCACTGGCAGCCGATGGTCAACGGCTACAGCGACCTCGTGCCGCCCGACTTCGACGCGATCGCCCGGCCGATCAACTTCTTCCCGGATCCCGCGTCGTTCGCGATCATGCACGAGCGGCAGGTGCGGTACGTGCTCTGGCACATCGATTACTACCGCAACGGCGGCCGGGAGGAGATCGCCGCGCGCATCCAGCGATACGCGCCCTACCTGCGCCCGATCGTGCAGAACGAGGACGAGTGGCTGTTCGAGATCGTTGGCTGGCCACCAGCAGGCGCGCCGCGCTGAGGGGATGACGCCGGCGGCCGATCAGGACGATCCGACCTCGCTGGCGTGCGGACGCGTCACGTAGGCCACGGCGCCGCTGACCGAGAACACCATCATCATCGCCGCGCCCGTCAGCGAGAGCGCGAGCGCGCCAGCCGTGGGCAGGTGCAGCGCGGCGAAGTACTCGACGAAGGTCTTCTCGCGTACGCCGAAGCCGTTCACCGACACCGGCAGCATCTGCACGATGAACGAGATCGGCACGAGGATCGCGAGATGCGCGGAAGGTATCGCGATGCCGAGCGCCCGCGCGATGGCCGCGTAGAAGGCAACGATGAGCGCCTGGACGCCGATGGCGCCGACGAAGCACTGCACGAGCGCGCGTGGCGCGGCGCGGAATCGGCTCAGCGCCGCCGTCAGCCGTTCGACCCGTTCGCTGACCCACGCCTGGTGGACGACCTCGAGCGGACGAAGGGCCATGCTGATGGTGCGTGGCGCGACGACCGCCACGACGGTCGCCGCGAGGCCGCCGGCGAAGGCGAGCCAGAGCAGACCCGGGCCCAGCGGTCCGAGCGCCTCGCTGCGCGCGGCCGCGATGGTGGCGCCGCAGGCCGAGACGAACACGAGGCCGAGCAGGCCGAGGCCGCGGTCGAGCAGGATGATCGTCGTGGCCAGCGTCTTCGATCCCGCCGCGCGGGCGGTGTCGCGAATGCGCACCACGTCGCCGCCGATGTTCGACGGCAGGAAGTTGTTGAAGAACGTCGCGACGAGAAACGAGCTGAAGAGCGAGCCGAACGGCAGATCCACGCCCTGCGCCGAGAGCAGCAGGTCCCATCGCCACGCGCTCAGCAGGACCATGGCGCCGTAGAGGGCGAGCGCCGCGGCGAGCCAGACGCCGGACGCCGTGCGGACGAGCTGCCAGACCTCGCGCGCGTCGACCGTGCTGAACAACCAGTACAGCAAGCCGCCGCTGACGAGAATCTTCAGCGTCCAGATCAGCGCGTGCCGTCGGGCGTGGCGGGGAGGAGCGGACGAGGCCGAGTCGGTCATGCACGCCGCGACGCGCCGTAGTCGTGTCGGGCGGCGTAGTGTACCATTAGCCGGCGCGCCTGACCGCGAGGGCGGGCGGCCCGGCCATGCACATCCTGATGATCGCACCGGAGCCGTTCTTCGAGCCCCGGGGAACCCCCTTCTCAGAGTTCCATCGCATCCGCGCGTTGACGTCGCTCGGCCACACGGTCGACCTCGTGACGTATCCGTTCGGCCGCGACGTGGATCTGCCCGGCCTGCGGATCCACCGCTGCGCGCGGCCGCCGTTCGTCTCGCGCGTCAAGATCGGCCCCTCCTGGGCCAAGGTGCCGCTCAATCTGTCGCTGACGCTCACGGCCGTCCGGCTCGCGATGACGGGGAAGTACGACGCCGTCCACTCGCACGAAGAAGGCGGCGGCATCGGCGTGATCCTGGCGGCAATGCTTCGCATCCCGCATCTGTACGACATGCACTCGAGCCTGCCGCAGCAGGTGAAGAACTTCGGTGTGCGCGGCGTGCCGGGCCTGTCGCATCTGCTCGGCTGGCTCGAGCGACTCATGGTCGCCCGATCGCGCGTCGTGATCGTGATCTGCGAGGACCTGCGCACGACGGTGCACGGGATCCGGCCGGACGTGCCGACGGTGCTGATCGAGAACGCGCCCGGTTCGGGCACGATGCCCACCGCCGGCACCGGCGCGCGCATCCGGGCGGCCCTCGGCCTCGCCGCCGACGCGCCGGTCGCGCTGTACACGGGAACGTTCGAGGCCTACCAGGGCCTCGACCTGCTCTTCGAGGCGATGGCGATCCTCGTCGAGACCCGTCCCGACGCGCGGCTGGTGCTCGTCGGCGGAGACGAAAGGCAAGTCGCCACGGTGCGCCGGCAGGTACACGCCGCGGGCCTGACCCCCTACGTCATCCTGACCGGGCAGCGGCCGGCCGACGACATCCCGGCGTACCTCGACGCGGCGACGATTCTCGTGTCGCCGCGCTCGACCGGCACCAACACGCCGCTCAAGATCTACCAATACCTGCGGTCGGGCCGCCCCATCGTCGCGACGAACCTGCGGACGCACACGCAGGTGCTCTCGCCCGAAATCGCGTTTCTCGGCGACGCGACGCCATCGGGCTACGCCGGCGCGATGCTGGCGGCGCTGAGCGATCCCGATCGCGCGCGGCGCATCGGCGAGGAAGCGCGCCGCGTGGCCGACGCCCGCTACAACGACGAAGCGTACGTCGCCAAGACGCGCCACGCGCTGGACCTGCTCTTCGACGCGCCCGCGTCCGAGGTCGGCCGGAGCGTCGCGTGAGCGTGGAGTCGCGGCCGACGGGCGCCGCCGAACGTCGCCACTACAGCTACACCCACTACGTCGACCCTGCCGTCGCCGAGGGCTTCGACGCGCTGCGCTTCGGCGGTCCGATCGGACGGCATCTGCTCGAGACGCAGGAGCGGCAGATCCTCGAGGCGTTCGCGCCCGTGGCCGGTCGTCGCCTCTTGGACGTCGGCACGGGCACGGGCCGCGCCTCGATCGCGCTCGCGCGCGAGGGCGCGGACGTGCTGGGTCTCGACGCCTCGCCGCAGATGATCGCCGTCGCGCGGCGCGCGGCGGCGGCCGCCGGCGCCACGCTGGAGCTCGGCCTTGCCGACGCCCACGATCTGCCGCTGGCGGATCGCAGCGTCGACGGGGCGGTGTGCCTGCGCGTGCTGATGCACGCCGTCGACTGGCGGCGCTGCGTTGCGGAGCTGTGCCGCGTGGCGCGTTGGCGCGTGATGGTCGACTTTCCGGCGTTGCTCAGCGCCGCGGCCATCGAAAGCGCGGCCCGGCGGGCGGCGCACGGGCTCGGCCGCCGCGTCGAGCCCTACCGCGTCATCCGAGAGCGCGCCGTGCGCGACGCGTTCGCGCGCCACGGCTTCCGGACGATCGGCGTGCATCGCCTGTTCGTGCTGCCGATCGCGATGCACAAGGCGATCGGCGCGCCGGCGTTCACGCGCGCGAGCGAACGCGCGCTGGCGGCCGCGGGCCTGACGCGCGTGCTGGGATCGCCCGTCACGCTCGTCGCCGAACGATGAACGTCCTGGTCACAGGCGCATCCGGGTTCACCGGCAGCCATCTCGCGCGGTACCTGCACCAGCAGCGGGACCAGGTGCGCGCCTTCGTGCGGCCGACCTCCTCGCGCGCCCCGCTCGACGGCGCCGGCGTCGAGATCGTCGAAGGCGACCTGCTGGATTCGCCCTCCCTCGATCGCGCCATGCACGGGATCGACGTCGTCTACCACGTGGCCGCGCTGTTCCGGACGGCAGGCCTTCCGTCCTCGACGTACAAGGCGGTCAATGCCGACGCGGTCGCCGCCGTGATCGACGCGGCCGTCCGAGCCGGCGTGCGGCGCGTCGTCCACTGCAGCACGGTCGGCGTTCATGGAGACGTCGAGCATCCGCCCGCCAACGAAGATGCGCCGCTGAGGCCGGGCGACGTCTACCAGGAGACGAAGCTGCTCGGCGAGCGCCTGGCACGCGAGGCCGCGAAGCGGACGGGGATCGAGCTCGTGATCGTGAGGCCGACGGGCATCTACGGGCCCGGGGACCGGCGGCTGCTCAAGATGTTCGGCGCGATTGCCCGCGGGCGGTTCGTGCTGCTCGGCAACGGCCAGAACTACTACCACCTGACCTACATCGACGATCTGTGCGAGGGGTTTCGCCTGTGTGGAACGGTGGCGGCCGCCGCAGGGCGGACCTACATCCTCGGCGGCCCTCGCGTGACGACGCTCCGGGAGATCGTCGACATCACGGCGCGCGTCGCCGGGCGCCGCCCGCCGCGGTGGCGCGTGCCGGTGTGGCCGGTGTGGCTGGCCGGCGCCGCCTGCGAAGCGATCGCCGCGCCGTTCGGCCTGCAGCCTCCGCTCTACCGCCGGCGTGTAGACTTCTTCCGCAAGAGCCGATCGTTCGACATCTCGCGAGCGCGGCAGGAGCTGGGCTTCGATCCGCAGGTCGACGTCGAGACCGGCATCCGCCGCACGCTGGAGTGGTACCGTGCCCACCAATGGATCTGACGCCGGCGGCCGCGTGATCCCGCGCGCGCAGGACCAGCTCTTCGCCGCGCGCGGCGGTGCCATCGCGAAATATCGCGCGCTCGTCGTCGGCCGGGCGAGCCTCGGCGCGCTCGTGCTGCACGAGCTCGTCGCGCTGGGCACGCAGGCGGTCCCGGGAGCGCTCGGGCTCGCGCTGCGGCGTCTCTGCTATCCATGGCTGCTCGGCCGCTGCGGCCGCAACGTGGTGTTCGGGCAGAACGTCGTGCTCCGGCACCCGCACAAGATCGCGATCGGCGACGACGTGGTCATCGACGACCACTGCCTGCTCGACGCCAAGGGGGACGCGAACCAGGGCATCACGATCGGCAGCCGCGTCTTCGTTGGCCGGAACACGATCCTCTCCTGCAAGAACGGCGACATCGAGCTCGGCGATGGCGCGAACATCGGGTTCAACTGCGAGGTCTTCTCGGCGAGCCGCGTGACGATCGGCCGCGACGCGCTCGTCGCCGCATACGTGTACGTCGTCGGCGGCGATCACGATGTCGCCGGCCGGCAGACGGCCGTCCTCGAGCAGGGACGCCGGTCGGCGGGCGTGACGATCGGCGCCGGCGCGTGGATCGGCGCCGGCGCGATTCTGCTGGACGGTGTGGCGATCGGCGAGCGTGCCGTGGTGGGCGCCGGAGCGGTCGTGCGCGAGTCGGTGCCGGCCGAGGCCACCGCCGTCGGCGTGCCGGCACGGCTCGTCGGCGCGCGATCCGCGCAGGGCGTTGCGGCCGGCGATACGCAGGGACCAGCGTAGCGTGGCGACCGTCCTCGTGGTCACCTCTGCGCCGCCACTCGTCGAAGGCGGCCATCTCGTGATCGCCCGCGCGCTCGTGCGCGCCATGACCGAGTGCGGCCACGACGCGGCGATCGTCACGACCCCGTCGAATCGCTTCGGCCGGCAGGGCGCCGCCTACCTGGCGAACTGGCTGACCGATGTCGGACAGACGGGCGATGGCCGGCGCGTCGACCGCGTGATCAGCCTGCGGTTCCCGAGCTTCGCCGTGCGGCATCCAGCCCACGTCTCGTGGCTCAACCACACGATGCGCGAGTACTACGACCTCTGGGATCAGTTCTCGTCGCGCCTCTCACCGCAGGGCCGGATCAAAGAGGGCGTGCGCCGGGCGTTGATCCGCGCAACGGATACATATCTGCTCCGGCACCACGTCACGCGGCTGCTGGCGCAGTCGGCGACGATTCAGGCGAGGCTCGCGCGCTTCCACGGGCTTCGGGCGGACGTGCTGCACCCGCCGCCGCCACAGCGCCCCTACCGCACGGATCGTTACGGCGACTACCTGTTCTTCACGTCCCGGCTGACGCCGCTGAAGCGGGCCGATCTGCTGCTGCAGGCGCTGGCACGGCCGGAGGCTTCGGCGATCCGCTGCGTGATTGGCGGCGACGGCGACGACCTCGAGCGGTTGCGGACGCTCGCGCGCGACCTTGGCCTCGGCGAACGCGTGACGTTCACCGGGCGACTCGACGAAGACATCCTCGTCGATCACCTCGCGCGCTGCCGCGCGGTGGTGTTCGTCCCGAAGGACGAAGACTACGGGTTCGTGACCGTCGAGGCGTTCGCGAGCGCGAAGCCGGTCATCACGACGACCGACAGCGGCGGGCCGCTCGAGTTCGTCCGCCACGGCGACACCGGGTTCGTCGTCGAACCGACGCCCGAGGCCCTTGCCGGTGCGCTGGCGCAGATTATGGAGAGCCCGTCGGACGCTGTCCGCATGGGCACCGCCGCGCTCGAGCGGGTGCGCCCGCTCACCTGGCAGGCGACAGTGGACGAACTGATGAAGAACGAGGCTGGGCCGAATGCCGCGCTGTGAGTGCGGGGTCGTCAGTGCCGGGTTGTGAGTCCGTCACCCCTGCGTCTCGCGCGCGATTCGCGACTGCTGCTCGCTAGCTCGACGTCTTCCGCCCGATCCCGAACTGATCGCCGGCCCGCACGGCCGACGCGCCGTTGAAGACGACCTCGAGCAGCTTCTCGCTGCCGATCTGCCGGCCTGCCTCGTCCTCGAGCGTCGCGACGAGCGTGCGCGATCGCACGTCGAACACCTCGCCGGTCGAGGGCCACGCGTGCCGGCCGTCGAGGCTGAACGTGATCCAGCCGGGCTGATCCCGAACGGCCAGCGTCGCGATCTGGCGCGGCGGCATGACCGTGTTGTCGAACACGTGCACGGCCTTGTTGTGGCCGTCGCACACCCAGACCTCGCGCTCGTCTGGCGTCAGGCCGATCCCGTGGCTGGGACAGCCGTGCCGATCGACCGGCCCCTGACGATAGCCCTGCACCTCGACGCGGTGCAGCATCGTGCCCGTGCGGATGTCGCCGACTTCGAACCCGAGCAGCTCGTTGACGTTGACGTACGCGAGCGTCTGCGTGCCATTGACGGTGAACGGCCGCACGGATCGCGAGAACGGGCCGACGGCTCCGACGAGCGTGTGCGTGCGCGCGTCGGCGATCGAAAGATGCGGTGATGCCAGGCCGGACAGGTACACGCGTGAGCCATCGAGCGAGTAGAGCGTGTTGTGCGCGCGCGAGTTCATCACGATGGTCTTGATCGTCCGGCCGTTCGAGGCGTCGACGACGTTCCAGTGCGGCCCTTCGAACGAGGGCACGTACAGGACGCGCCCGTCCGGCGACACGGTCAGCCGATCGCACCCACCCTCGGGCGCCACGTCCCAGATCACGTCATCGGTGGACAGGTCGATGCAACACAGCCGGCGTATCGTCGTCACGAAGAGCCGGCCGGTCTTCGCGTGCGCGGCGATCCCTTTGACGTTATCGGGATCCTCTCCGGCCGGCACCGTCCAGGTCGGGATCCGCCTGACGAGCTGATATCCCTCGTCGATGTCGTAGACGAGGATGCCGACGCCGCCGTACCAGACGTAGTTGCGAATGCCGGGTTCGGCGACGTAGAGAAGACGCCGTTCGGCGGCGGCGCGCGTGCGGGTGGCGGCCGCGGCTGCCGTCACGCTTCCGGCCGCGGCTGCGAGGAACGACCGGCGGCTGAGGGACGCGGTGACCTCGCGCTGCCGAATCGGCACGGGCGGCTGGCGCCGGGTCATGGCCGGCGCCTCGGCCTCACCGGCACCGTGCTGGTGAACGCCGCGATCGCGTTCGGCACCTCGGGGGCGATCTTCAGGCTCGGATCGCTGTACGACGCGATCTGCCTGTTCGGGTCGGCCTCCACGGACTTCATGATGTGGTTCATGCCGGTGACGATCGTCAGCGTCGCATCGGGTTTCGCGGCCTTGAGCGCCTCGGCCTCGCCGACCGGCACCTGGATGTCGGTCGTGCCCTGGATGACGAGCACCGGCACGTCCAGCTTCGCGATCTCGAGCGACGGCGTGAACCGGAACCACGAGATCAGATAGGGCTGCACGCTGGGCCGGAACAGGCCCGCGACCGGCGGGACGCTCGCGAGCGCCGCGGGGGGCGCCAACGTCTCGCCTCGTTCGAGCGACGCGATCATCGTCTGCGTGGCCTCCCAGAGCGCCGGCACGGGCGAGAGCTGCGGCCGGAGCTGGTCGCGGAGGATGGCGGCCGCGTTGCGCGCCGGGCCGGAGATCGAGACGAAGCCCTCGGCCTCGGACATCTTCGCGGCCAGCATGCCGATGAGGGATCCTTCGCTGTGGCCGGCGATCGTGATGCTGGAGAACCGATCGTCGCCGCGGATGATGTCCACGAGATTCGCCGCGTCGTTGACGTAGTCCTCGAAGCGCAGATCGGCTTCGCGCTGGCCGGGCGTGGCGCTGCGGCCGATGCCGCGCTTGTCGTAGCGCAGCGTTGCGACGCCGCGCGCCGCGAGCGCCTCGGCCAGCATCTTGAGGCTGTCGTTCTTGCCGGGCAGCGCGGTGCTGTTGCCGTCGCGGTCGGTCGGGCCGGACCCGGCGATCAGCAGCACGATCGGCAAACGCCCGTCCACCTTCGGCACGAGCCAGGTCCCCGACAGCGTGCCGAGCGAGGTCTGGAGGCTCGCGTCCTGCGAGACCGCCGTCACCTGCGCGGACGCCGGCACGGACAGCAGGAACAACGACAACAGCACACCGGCCACTCGGACCATCGGCTCGCTCCTTCCGGCCGACGGCGACCCGCCGACGCGCCGGTCCGTGTATCCTACGTCTGGAAGCGCACTCGTGAGCTACAGAACACCACTCGAAGCCCGTCTGGCCAGGAAGGTCACGAGGGCCATCGTCGAACACGGCCTGATCGAGGACGGCGACCGCGTGATGGTCGGCCTGTCGGGCGGCAAGGACAGTTGGGCGCTGATGGAGATGCTGGACGTGCTCCGCCGGCGCGCCCCCATCGACTTCTCGCTCGTCGCGGTGAACGTGAACTCCGGCTACGCCGACTTCCGTCACGATCTCGTCACGTCCGCCTGCGCCGCACGCGGCTGGGAAGTGCACGT
Source organism: Acidobacteriota bacterium (assembly GCA_020853395.1). Lineage (NCBI taxonomy): Bacteria > Pseudomonadati > Acidobacteriota > Acidobacteriota bacterium. The sequence continues at coordinate 36,237 of JADYYY010000002.1, read as the reverse complement.
CGAGCACACGACGATCGGCGCCATCATGGATGACATCCTGGACGACGGCGACACGCCGTGCTCGCTCTGCGCGCGGCTGCGGCGCGGCGTGCTGTATCGGCTGGCCGACGCGTTCGGCGTGACCAAGATCGCGCTCGGTCACCATCTCGACGACTTCGTCGAAACGACGCTCCTGAACCTGTTCTTCCAGGGCTCGCTGAAGTCGATGCCGGCGCGGCTGGTGTCCGACACCAAGCGGCACGTCGTGATCCGGCCGCTCGTGTACGTGACCGAGGCCGAGGCGCGTGCCTACACGCAGGAAGTGGGATTGCCGGTGATCGGCTGCTGCTGCCCGGCGTGCGGCGATCTCAGCATGAAGCGGCAACGCGTCAAACGGCTGATCGCCGAGCTCGAGCTCGAGCATCCCGACATCAAGAACTCGATGATCACCGCGCTCGGCAACGTGGTGCCCGGGCATCTGCTGGACCGCCGGCTCCATCCGGCGGCAGAGACGCTCGTGCAAGCCTGATTCAGCGGCGTGCGGGCCGTCATCCAGCGCGTCCTTCGCGCCTCGGTCGCCGTCGACGGCGACGTCGTCGGCGCGATCGGTCACGGCCTGCTGGCGTTCGTGGGCGTCGCGGCCGGCGACGGCCCGGCCGATCTGGAGTACACGGCGTCCAAGATCGCCGAGATGCGGATCTTCCACGACGCCGACGGGCGCATGAACCGGTCGGTGCGCGACGTCAACGGCGCCGTGCTGCTGGTTTCCCAATTCACGCTGCTCGGCGACGTCCGGAAAGGACGCCGGCCGGCGTTCGACGACGCCGAAGCGCCCGAACGCGCGCTCGAGGTCTACGAGGCGCTGTCCGGCCGGCTCCGCGAGCTGGGCCTGAGGGTGGAGACCGGACGCTTTCGAGCCGAGATGACGATCGATCTCGTCAACCACGGCCCGGTCACGATCCTGCTCGACAGCCGGCGCCGCTTTTGAGAGCAGTCGTTCACGGACGTCGTGCGTGCTGAGTTCCCCTCCCGATGAGTGCGTGCGATCGGCGTGGCGCATGATCGACGCTGGCGCCGATGGCAGATGACCGATCATCAAGACGCCGCCGCGAGGTGGCAGACGAAGGAATCCGATGCCCAGATGCACCAGGTGGGGAAACATGAAAACGATCGTCGGCGTGCTGACCGCCCTGTTCGTCGCCGCCGCTTCGGCGTCGGCGCAGTCCCGGCCGCTGACGACGGAAGATCCCGAGACGGTACCGAGCGGCAACATCCTGCTCGAGGCCGGCCTGGATCATGGTCATGACGTGACCTATCCGGCCTCCGGCCTGCGCGGCAACCTGTGGCGCGTGGGCACGTTCGGGTTGAGCTTCGGCGTGAGCCCGATCGCCGAGATCCAGATCGACGGCGGGCTGCGCAACCGGCTGTCGATCAGCGAGATGACGCCGGCGCCGCTGGCGTCGATGCTCGACCTCGACACGGCGACGAGCACGGGCGACGTCGAGGACGTCGCCATCGGCGCCAAGATCCGGTTCGTCTCCGAGACGGCCACGCGGCCGGCCGTGGCGGTGCGCTTCTGGACGCGGCTGCCGAATGCCGGCAACGAGAGCGGGCTCGGCCTCGACACGACCGATTTCCACTTCGGCCTGGCGGTGGGGAAGACGACCCAGTCGATCCGTGTCGTGGGCAACATCGGGTTCGGCATCCTGCCGGATCCCGTCCGCGGCGATCGGCAGAACGACGTGCTCGACTACGGCGTGTCGGTGGCGCGTGCGGTCCGCACGGGCGTCGAGCTCGTGGGCGAGCTGAACGGCCGACTGAACACCCGATCGGGCGAGCCGCCGGTGGGCACCGAGAGCCGCTCCATGATGCGAATCGGGTCGCGGCTGACGCGCGGTCCCATCCGGCTCGACGGCGCGTTCGCCATCGGGATCACCGATCGCGATCCGGCCTGGGGCTTCACGGCCGGCGTCACCTGGGTGTTCAAGGCATTCAGCGTCAACTGAGCCCGCCCAGCGGGGCAACAGCCGGGATCCGCCTCACACTTGCGGCAGCACGTAGCGTCGTGCTGCCTCGCGGATCTCCTCTTGACGTTCCTGTGGCGTCCAACGACGCACGGTGCCCATGATCTCGGCGGCGCGCACCAGCGCGTGCTCGCCGGGATGGCCAGCGGCGCCAAGGACCGTGCGCCGCTGGACGACGTCGGCCAACCGGACGGCGGCGGCATGTTCGGCGGCATAGGCGATTTCGCCGGCCAGCACAGGCGATTCCGGGACGAGTCGCTCCAGCAGCCCGCGCTCGGCTGAAAACGCCAGCACCGCCGGCGCCTCCGTCCCATACACCTCCGTCAGGGCGGCGAGCGACTCGGCGTCGAGCGCTGCGCCCGCCGCGTCGACCACCGCACGCGCCGTGCCGGCGACGTCGTCGAGCCCGGCGTGGGGCAACTGCGTCAAGCCCGTCACCGAGCGGCGCGCCGCATCGCCGCGCTCGGCGCACACGAGGTCGATCGCGCGCTCGGCCGCGAGGCGCGCCGTCGTGAACTTCACGCCGACGAGCGTGGCGAGGCCGGGCGTGCCGCGCGGTGCGAACGAGACGATCTCGGGCTCGCCCTTCAGCTCGAGGCGGCCATGGCGGCGCTCGGCGGGCACCAACCCGTGCTGCACGAGCGCAACATCGTCGCGGCTCACGGCGAGCCGCGGGAACGTCGCGTTCACGTCCGCGAGCAGCTCTGCGACGGCCGACGCGGGCGGGACGTGTTCGTTCGCGTCGATTGCCTCGGCCGACTGCGAGGTCCCGACGAGCGCGCGACCGAGCCACGGCACGAGCGTCAGCATGCGTCCGGACGGTCCGCGCGACGCGACCGCGACGCGCGGCGCGGGCCGCGCGAGCAGGAGGTTCATCGCGCGCACGAGCGGCGGCGCGCCCGCAATCCCGAACAGCGCCCCGACGGGACCGAGCTGGCTGCCGACGGCCAGCAGCGTCGCCTGGGCCGGCACGTCCATGGTCTCGCCGGTGACTCGATCCCGCACCTTCGCGCCGACGACGCGGCCGCTCTCGACGAGCGCGCCGGCGATCTCGGCGTAGTTGACGAGCCTGGCGCCGGCCGACGTCGCCGCCATCGCGACGAGCCAGTTCAGCCGATCCGGAAACGGCGTCTGGTAGTCGTGCCAGCACGCGACGCCTGTCAGGCCCCGAGGCGGCAAGTCCGCGCCGGCCTCGTGCGCCCAGGCCGCCGCGCGCAGCCGGCTGCGGGGCAGGCGCAGAGCCTCCGGCACGCCGGCGCTCGTCGATCGGCCGAGGGCATCGTATGCCCGCAGCCCCAGCCCGAGCGCCCAGCGCGAACGTGCGAACGCGCCGGCCGTCCCTGTCACGAACGGCAGCGGCCGAACGAGCCGCGGCGCCATGTGGACCCATCGGCGGCGCTCGAGGATCTGCCGGCGGGCTTTGGCGAGCCGTCCCGCGCCGAGGTCGCGCAGCCCGCCGTGGATCGTGCGCTGGTGGTTGAACGACAGGCCGCTGCCGAAATCGTCGCGCTCGACGAGCGCGACCGACAGCCCGCGCAGCGCGGCGTCGTACGCGGCGAAGAGCCCGTGGATGCCGCCGCCGGCGATCAGCAGATCGAGACGCGTGCCGGCGAGGGTTCGAGGATCTGTTCGCATCCGTACGAAGTCACCTATAGTATTCGCCGATGCCCGACGTCTCGAGCTCGAGCGTCCGCCGCTACTGGGACGCTCACATCCACGACCTCGAGATGACGCCCCATCCGCCCGGGACGCTCGAGTTCTTCCGGGACCTCGACGCCTACCACTTCGAGAAGCTGCACCACCTGCTCACGCTCGTCGATTTCGACGCCTGGCGCGACCGCCGCGTGCTCGACGTCGGGTGCGGCACCGGCGTAGAGGTCGTGCGATTCGCGCGCGGCGGCGCGCACGTCGTCGGCGTGGACGTGTCCGAGCAGTCGGTGCGCCTCACGCGGCAGAACCTGCACCAGCAGCAGGCGACCGCCGTGCTCGCCGTCGCCGACGGGGAGCGGCTGCCGTTTCCCGACAGTACCTTCGACTTCGTGTACGCACACGGTGTCGTCCAATACGCGGCCGACGATCGACGCGTCGTCGCGGAATGTCATCGCGTGCTGCGGCCGGGTGGTCTGGCGCTGTTCCAGGTGTACAACCGTCGATCGTGGCTGCAGGTGCTGTCGAAGGTCATGCGCGTCCCGCTGGAGCACGAGGATGCGCCGGTGCTGCGGCGCTATACGATTCCCGAGTTCCGCCGGCTGCTGGCCCCGTTCGCCTCCACGGAGATCATCCCGGAACGGTTCCCCGTGAAGAGCCGCCTGCACAAGGGCTGGAAGGGCGTGCTCTACAACCTCGCATTCGTCGGCCCGTTCAACGCGATGCCGCGCGCGTGGGTTCGGCGCTGGGGCTGGCATCTGCTCGCGCGGTGCCGGAAGTAACGTCGTGACCGGCCGCCCGTCGATCGCGCTCGTCAAGGCCCACGCCTACGGCAACGACTTCCTGCTGGTGCACGCGGCCGACGTTTCGGCCGAGCAGGACCTGCCTGCCCTCGCTCGACAGGCCTGCGATCGCCATCGAGGGATCGGCGCCGACGGGCTGATGCTGGTGGAAGACACCACGGAGGGCGCCAGCACGCAACTGTTCAATGCCGACGGCAGCCGAGCCGAGGTGTCGGGCAACGGCGTGCGCTGTGCCGCGGCATGGCTCGCGAGCCGCCGCGGGCTCCAAGCCGGCGATCGCATCGTCATCGAGACGGCGGCCGGCCCGAAGCGCCTCGATCTGCTCGAGGCCTCCACGCGACGGTTCACCTTCCGTGCTGACATGGGGGCGCCGACGGATCTTCGCCGGCTTCGGCTCCGCGTCCATGACGAGGAGGTCGACGTGATCGCGCTGCGAGTCGGCAATCCCCAATGTGTCGTTCTCGGTCCAGCGACCGAAGAACGGTTACATGGGCTTGCGGCCGGCCTCAGCGTGCATCCGGCGTTCCCCGAGGGCAGCAACGTCGAGCTGGCCGATGTTCGCGGTCCGGGCCACGTTCGCATCCTGATTTGGGAACGGGGTGTCGGCCCAACCGAGGCCTCCGGCACGGGCGCCTGCGCTGCCGCCGTGGCGTCGGCGTTCGCCGGGGGCGCAGCCCGCGACGTGACGGTCGAATCGCCGGGCGGCGCGCAACATGTGGAGTGGACCGACGAGACCATCTGGCTCACCGGCTGGGCGGAGATCGTCGCCGACATCGCCTGGTGGCGTTGAAGTTCTTTCAATCGGCTGGCGCCGCCGGAGACTCGAAGGGCTGCAATGCCGGCGCCCCAGGCTAGGGCGCGCGCCGGCCCGCCGGGCCCGGCGAAGCCGCCGGTTCCGCCTTGAATGCCTCGATCGCCGGCGTGAGCACGGCGATCGCCTGCCCGTACTGCTGCTGTTCGACCAGTGAGCGCGCCTTTTGCAGAGTGGCGGTCGCGGATTTGACGCCGGCGCGAAGCCGCTCGGCGGCCGCCCGGGAGGCGGTCGGCCGTGTGCTGGCGGCGCGGACCAGATCGTCGAACGAGGCCAGCAACTGCTCGGCGCGGCTGCGCGCGGCCGCCTTCTCGTCGGCTGCGCGCTTGGCCGCCTCGTAGGCGCCGTTGCGCGCTTCGACAGCGAAGCGCAGCGCCTGCCGGTAGTCGCGCTGCTGGACGGCGGCCTCGTAGCCGGCGAGTGCCTGTTCGGCTGCCCGCAGTTCGGCCGGCGCGTACGTGTCCGCGCCGGCAGCACGAGCCGCGGCCACGGCGCCTTCCGCTTGTTGTCGTTCTTTCAGTGGGGGTTCAGAACAGCCCAGTACGCCGATCGCCAGCGCGACGGCGCAGAGACGTCGCCAGAACATTCGCCGTGGAGTATAGCAGCCCTTGGCACGACACCCTGGTACCATCGCGGCGCTCGCGCCGCAGGATCGACCGCGCGAGAAGCTGGAGCGCAGCGGGGCCCACTCGCTCGGCGACAACGAGCTGCTCGCCGTGTTGCTCGGCCACGGCGGCCGCGGCGCCGACGCGTTGGCGATCGCCAACACCATCCTCTCGCTCGCGGCCGGCTCCGCCGGCCTGACCCGCATGCATCGCGATCAACTCGCCAGCCTGCCGGGCGTCGGACCGGCCCAGGCCAGCCGCATCGCGGCGGCCATCGAGCTCGGCCGCCGCACGCTCTCGGGACCGCGGCGCGCTCGCCCGCAGTTCCGGCATCCGCGCGACCTCGCCGCGTTCCTCCTGCCGCTGTACGGCGCCCATCCGGTCGAACGGTTCGGCGTGCTGCTGCTCGACGCCCGCTACCGGCTTCTCTCGACGCAGTTGATCTCGGTAGGATCGTTGGATGCGAGCGTCGCGCACCCGCGGGAGGTCTTCCGCGGCGCGATCGTGGCGGGCGCGGTGTCGGTCGTGGCGTTCCACAACCACCCGTCCGGCGACCCGACGCCGAGCCGAGACGACGTGCTGCTGACCGAACGGCTGCAGCGCGCCGGCGCTCTGATCGGCATCGATCTGCTCGATCATCTGATTCTGACCGACGCGGAGTACCGGTCGTTCAAGGAACTCAAGGTGCTGTGATGGGACGTGTGATGTACCTCGACTGCTTCTCGGGCGCCGCCGGCGACATGTTGCTGGGCGCGTTCCTCGATGCGGGCCTGCCGCTCGAGGCGCTCCAGCGGGCGCTCGGCAGCCTCGCCGTGGACCACGAGCTCCGCGTCACGCGCGTCATCCGCGCGGGCATCTCCGCCACCTCCGTGCAGGTCCTCGATCCGCATCGTCCGGCCGCGTCGAGCGCGCCGCCCACCGATGCCGGCGCGGCGCCGCACGCCCACGGCCACCATGGTGAGGCGGACCACCACGCCGATCGCGAGCACCACTCCCATCACCACGATCACGATCATCACCACCACCACGATCACGATCACCAGCACGACCATGGCCATCATCATCACGGGCACGACCACGGCGGCGGCCGTGGCCACAGCCATCCGCACGCGCACGGCGCCGATGGGCACCGGACGCTGCACGAGATCGCCCATCTGATCGATCACTCGTCGTTGTCCGCGGCGGGGAAGGCGCGCGCGAAGGCGCTGTTCCACCGCCTCGGCGAGGCAGAAGCGGCGATTCACGACATGCCGCTCGACGAAGTCCACCTCCACGAGGTTGGCGCCCTCGACTCGATCATCGACATCGTCGGCAACGTGTTCGCCTTCGAGTGGTTCGGGATCGACGACGTGGTCGCGTCGCCGGTCAACGTCGGCGGCGGCACCGTCGAGATCGCGCACGGCCGCTATCCAGTACCGGCACCCGCGACGGCGCGGTTGATCACCGGCGCGCCCGTGTACAGCGCCGGACCGCAGGTCGAGCTGCTCACACCGACCGGGGCGCTGCTCGTCTCGGGCTATGCGAAGAGCTATGGGGCCCTGCCTCCCATGCGCATCGAGCACGTCGGCTACGGCGCCGGCACGCGCGATTTCCGCGACGTGCCGAACGTCGTGCGCGTCGTGATCGGCGAACGCGCGGCGGCCACCGGTGCGGGCTCGGCCGAGTCGATCGTGAAGATCGAATGCGAGATCGACGACATGAGCCCGCAACTCTTCGCGCCGGCCATGGAGCGGCTGTCGGCGCAAGGGGCGCTCGACGTGTTCCTGACGCCTGTCCAGATGAAGAAGAACCGGCCGGGTACGCTGGTCACGGTGCTCGGCCCGGAGGACCGCCGGCAGGCCATCGCGGACGTGCTGTTCCGCGAGACGACGACGCTCGGCGTGCGGTTCGAGCGGATGGAACGCGAGACGTTGGAGCGGCACTGGGAAGACGTCTCGGTGCTGGGCGGCGTGGTCCGGATGAAGATCGGCACGCGCGGCGGGGAAGTCCTCAACGCCGCTCCGGAGTTCGACGACTGCGTGCGCATCGCCGAGGCGACGGGGCGACCCGTCAAGCACGTCCAGGCCGACGCGATGCAGGCCTGGCACACCGCAGCCGCAGGCCGCCGCGACCGATAGGATCGAGGCCTTCCTGTACAATCAGAGGTCGGCCAGTCGTGGCCGGCCGTCGCCATGCCTCGATTCTTCCTCACGACCGCGATCGACTACGTGAACAGCCGGCCGCACCTCGGCACGGCGTACGAGAAGGTGGCGGCCGACGTCATCGCCCGGTACAAGCGCCTGGCCGGGTTCGACGTGCGCTTTCTCATGGGCAACGACGAGCACTCGCAGAACGTGTTCAAGCAGGCCGCCGAAGCCGGGCTCGATCCGATTGCCTACTGCGATCGCATGGAGGAAGAGTTCCGCCGAGCCTGGCGGAGCCTCGACATCTCCTTCGACGACTTCATCCGCACGACCGAACCGCGGCACAAAGCGGGGGTGACGGACCTCGCGTTGCGGCTCCATGAGGCCGGCGACATCTACCAGGGCACGTACGAAGGCTGGTATTGCGTCGGCTGCGAGGCGTTCAAACAGGAGAAGGATCTCGTCGACGGGCGCTGTCCGCTGCACCCGCAGTCCGAGCCGCAATGGCTCGAGGAACGCAACTACTTCTTCCGCCTGTCGAAATACCAGCAGCCGCTGATCGAGCACTTCACCGAGCATCCTGAATTCCTCGAGCCCGACATCCGGCGCAACGAGATCCTGCGGCTGCTCGAGAGCGGCCTCGAGGACGTGTCGGTGAGCCGCGCGGGACAGTCGTGGGGCATCCCGCTGCCGTTCGACGCGGGGAGCGTGGTCTACGTCTGGTTCGATGCGCTCATCAACTACGCGTCTGCGGTCGGGCTCGGCACCGATCCCGCCCTCTTCGAACGATGGTGGCCTGCCGACCTGCACGTCATCGGCAAGGACATCACGCGGTTCCACGCCGTGATCTGGCCCGCGATGCTGATGGCGGCGAAGCTGCCGCTTCCACGCCGCATCTTCGGTCACGGGTTCATGACCAAGGACGGCCAGCGGATGAGCAAGTCGATCCCTGGGACCATCATCGACCCGGCTGAGGCCGCCCATCGGCGCGGCGCCGATCCGCTGCGGCTGTATCTCGCCAAGGAAGTCGTCTTCGGCTCGGACGGTGACTTCTCCTGGGAGCGGTTCGACGAGAAGTACAACGTCGATCTCGCCAACAACCTGGGGAACCTCGTCAACCGGATCACGGCGATGGCCGAGCGGTACCGCGGCGGACGCCTCGTGGCCGTAGCCGGCGCCGATCGGCTTCCCGACACCGCCGCCGCGCTCGTCGCGTCGTACCGGGCCAACATGGACCAACTCGCGCTCGATCGCGCGTGCCACGACGCGTTCCGCCTCGTCGACGCCACGAACGAGTACATCGCGGCGAGCGAGCCGTGGGCGCTCGCGAAGCAGGGCCGCGACCGCGATCTCGATCGCGTGCTCTGGACGAGCGCCGAGGCGCTGCGCATCGCGGCGGTGCTGCTGAGCCCCGTGATGCCCGGCTCGTGCCAGACCATTCTCGAGCGCATCGGCGCGCCGGTCCGGCGGACGAGCGATCTGCGCCTCGAGCGCGACGCGCAGTTGCTGACCGCCGGCGAGCGAGACGTCGTGCGCGGCGACGCACTCTGGCCCCGGCTCGAGCAGCCGGCGCCCACTGCCGGCGCGCCGGCGAAGGAGATCCGAGTGACCGAACTGCCGAAAGACGTGCCACCTCCCGCGGCGCCGGCGCCAGCCTCGCCCGCGCCAACGGCCGCAGCGCCTGCCGCAGCGGCGCCGGCCTCCGACGACGCCCGCGTGGACATCGATCAGTTCATGAAGATCGATCTTCGCGTGGCCCGGGTGCTCAGCGCCGAACGCGTTCCGAACTCGAAGAAGCTGATGAAGCTCGCGATCGATCTCGGGACCGAACAGCGCACCATCGTCGCCGGCATCGCCGAGGCGTACGACGCCGAGACGCTCGTCGGCCGCACCGTCGGCATCGTCGCGAACCTCAAACCGGCGAAGCTGATGGGCATCGAGTCGAACGGCATGATCCTCGCGGCCAGCGGGGCAGACGGCCGGCCGATGCTCGTGGCGTTCGACGGGCAGCCCGCCCCTGGCACCAGGATTCGGTGAGCCTCGTCGACTCGCACTGTCATCTCGCTGACGAGGCGTTTGCGGCCGACCTATCGGAGGTGGCCGCACGCGCCCGCGAGGCCGGGCTCGGCGGGGCGCTCTGCATCCTGTCGGCCGACGATCCTGACGAGTTGACGCGGGCTGCGACCGTGCGCGAGGTCTGGCCCGCGGTGTGGTTCGCCACCGCGATTCACCCGCACCGGGCCGGCGCCGGGGCGGCCGATGCCGCGCGGGCTGCGGAGGTCGTGACGGCCGCGCTCGAGCGAACCGGCGCGATTGCCGTCGGCGAGGTCGGCCTCGACTACCACTACGACTTCTCGCCCCGCGGCGTGCAGCGGGACGTGTTCGCGGCGCAGGTGGCCGTTGCGGCGTCCAGGGACCTGCCGGTGGTCGTCCACACGCGTGAGGCAGCCGACGACACGCACGCCGTGCTCCAGAGCGCACCCGGCGTCCGCGGCGTGCTGCACTGCTTCACGGGCACGCGCGACGAGGCGCGGCGCGCGTTGGACCTTGGCTTCTACCTGTCGTTCTCCGGCATCGTGACGTTTCCGCGCGCCGCCGACCTGCGCGACGTCGCCGCGTTCGTGCCGATCGATCGGCTGCTCGTCGAAACGGATGCGCCGTATCTGGCGCCGGTGCCGCGGCGCGGCCAGCGCAACGAGCCCGCATGGGTGACCGAGACCGTGCGCGCCCTCGCCGCCACGCGGCGCATGTCCGAGCCGGATCTCGTGTCCGTGCTCGCGTCGAACTTCGCCGTGCTGTTCCGCGTGACGCTTCCGCGCGTTGACACCCCGGCGAAACCTATGGTCTGATTCCGGCAGGTTTTGAGCCCGTGAGTCTTCAGGCGCGACCGCTCTCCGTGGGCCCCTCCACGACATCCCCTCTGGATCTCGCGCACATCTTCGAGCCCGTGCGCGAAGAGTTGCAGCGCGTGGAGCACGAGTTCGCGCGCCATCTCGAGTCGCGCGTCCAGCTCATCCCCGAGATGGGGAAGTACGTCCAGATGAGCGGCGGCAAGCGGATCCGGCCGGCCGTGCTGCTCATGTCGGCGCGGCTCTGCGGCTACACGGGCGACCGCGGCGTGCTCAACGCGGCGGTCGTGGAGTTCATCCACACGGCCACGCTCGTCCACGACGACATCATCGACGGCGCGGACACGCGGCGCGGGCGGCTGACGGCGCATTCGCGGTGGGGCAGCGACATCACGGTGCTGCTCGGCGATTACCTGTACATCCGCTCGATGGCGATGGCCTTGACGCAGGACACGCTCGAGGTGGTCCGCCTCCTCTGCGACTGCACGCTGAAGATGATCGAAGGCGAGCTGTACCAGCTCACGAAGACCGGCGACACGAGCGTCACCGAGGAAGAGCACTTCGAGATCATCCGGCGCAAGACGGCCTATCTGTTCGCCGGCTGCGCGGAGATCGGGGCGCTGCTCGGCGCGTCGACGCCCGCCCAACGCGTCGCGCTCCGCGAGTACGGCTTCAACCTCGGCCTCGCGTTCCAGATCGTCGACGACGTCCTGGACTACGTCGCGGAGGAGTCGGCGCTCGGCAAGCCCATCGGCGGGGACCTGCGCGAAGGCAAGGTCACGCTGCCGATCATCCTGCTGCTGCAACGGACCGGGCCCGAGGTCGCCGAGCTCATCAACCGCGTCGTGGCCGACGGCCGCGTCACCGTCGACGAGTGGCGCACGATCCGGGAGCTGCTCGCGCGGCACGGCGCGACCGACGCGGCCTTCGAGCGGGCCGTCACCTACGTGGCTCGCGCCAAAGAACATCTCACGGCCGCCTTCGGCCCGTCGCTCGAGCGCGACCGCCTGTTGGCGCTGGCCGACTACCTCCTCAGCCGCGATCGCTGACACGCCGGAGCGTCCCGGTGTCCTCGCCCGCCGAGCGCGTCGCCGAACTTCGCGACCTCATCCGCTATCACGAAGAGCGGTACTACGTCGACGACAACCCGGAGATCTCCGACGCCGAGTTCGATCGGCTGATGCACGAGCTCGAGGCGCTCGAGGCGCGCCATCCCGACCTGCGCGATCCCAGCTCGCCGACCGAGCGAGTCGGAGGCCGCCCGGCCGAGGGCTTCGAGACGGCACGCCACCTCGCGCCGATGCTCAGCCTCGACAACGTCTACAGCGAGGAGGAGCTGCTCGAGTTCCACGCCAGGCTCTGCCGCGCCATCGGCGAGCCGCCGGAGACGCCGCTCGGCTACGTCGCCGAACTGAAGATCGACGGGTTCAGCATCGCGCTGACCTACGAGGCCGGCCGGCTCGTCCGCGCGGTCACGCGTGGCGACGGCACGGAAGGCGAGGACGTGACCGCCAACGTGCGGTCGGTCCGCGCCATCCCGCTCCGGCTTCGCACGCCGCCGCCGATCGCCCAGCTCGAGATCCGCGGCGAGGTGTTCCTCCCGCGCCAGGTGTTCGAGCGGCTCAACGCCGACCGCGAGGCTGCCGGGGAGCCGCCGTTCGCCAATCCGCGCAACGCCGCGGCTGGCAGCATCCGGACGCTCGACACCGCCGCCGTCTCCAAGCGCGGCCTTCGGGCGTTCACGTATCAGGTCGTGACGCCGCCCGGCGCGCCGGACATTGCGGCGCGCCATGGGGAGATCCTCGAACGGCTTCGCGCCTGGGGCTGTCCTGTCGAACGGCATTGGCAGCGTTGCGCCTCCATCCAGGACGTGATCGCCTTCACCCGCACATGGCGCGACGCCCGGCGCTCGCTCGGCTTCGACACCGACGGCGTCGTCGTCAAGCTCGACGACCTCGCGCTGCGCGAGACGCTCGGCACCACCGCGAAGTTCCCTCGCTGGGCGACGGCGTTCAAGTTCCCGGCCGAGCAGGGGATCACGCGCCTGCTGCGCATCGAGGTCAACGTCGGCCGAACCGGCGCCGTCACGCCGTACGCCGTGCTCGAGCCCGTGCAGCTCGGCGGGACCACCGTGCAGATGGCGACGCTGCACAACGAGCAGGAAGTCGCCCGCCGTGACGTTCGCGACGGCGATCTCGTCATCGTGGAGAAGGGCGGCGACGTCATCCCGAAGATCGTCGGCCCGGTCATCCGCGAGGGCGAGCCTCGCAGCGCCCCGTGGACGATGCCGGCGACGTGCCGGTTCTGCGGGAGCACGCTCGTGCGGCCGGAAGAGGAGGTCGTCTGGCGCTGCGACAACGTGTCGTGCCCCGCGCGAATTCGCCGGGCGCTCGAACACTTCGCCTCGCGCCGGGCGCTGAACATCGAAGGCCTCGGCGAGTCGTTGATCGATCAGCTCGTGAGCAAGGGGCTCGTGCGCGACTTCGCGGACCTGTACGGCCTCACCGTCGGGACGCTCGCGGGCCTCGACCGGATGGGACCGAAGTCCGCCGCGAACCTCGTGGCGGAGATCGACAGAAGCCGCGGCGCGGAGCTGTGGCGTGTGATTCACGGCATCGGCATCCGGCACGTCGGCGAAGGCGGCGCCCGCGCGCTTGCCCGGGCATTCCGTTCCATGAGCCGGCTGCGCGCCGCCTCGCTCGCCGAGCTGCAAGCCGTGCCGGACGTGGGCGAGGTCGTCGCCACGTCGGTCCGCACGTTCCTGGACGAAGCACCCAACGCCGCGCTGCTCGACCGGTTGGCGGCGGCGGGCGTCCGCATGGAGGACGAGCCGTCACCGGACGCCGACGCGCAGCCGCTCGCGGGACAGACGTTCGTGATCACCGGTACGCTCGCCGCGATGAGCCGGGAGGCGGCGGCCGAAGCCATCGAGCAGCTCGGCGGCAAGGTGGCCGGCAGCGTCAGCCGGAAGACCACCGGGGTCGTCGTCGGCGCGGACCCGGGGTCGAAGCTCGACAAGGCCAGACGGCTCGGCATCCGCGAGCTCGACGAGGCCGCGTTTCTGGCCCTTATAATGAAACCACGATGAGTCGGGTCGCCCTCGCCGTGACCGGGCTGACCGGCGCCGTGAGCTTCCTGCTCGGGCTGGTCTTCGCCAGCACGAGACCGCCCCTGCCGACCACGACGCTGCCCGTGCCGGCTCGTGCCGGCAAGATCCAGCCGCTGACCATCGTCACCCGCGCCGAAGCACCGGCCGTCGCTCCGCTGGTGGCGGCGGCCGCCGCGAATGCGGCGCCCGTCGCGGGCGTCGACTTCGGCGCCGTCGCGGCCACCCTCAACGCGACGGTCGTCAACGTCGATACGGCCAGCCGGGGGCTCGACGAGCGGGCGCGTCCGCGAGGGCGGTACGTGCCGGGTGAGGCGATGCAGCCTCGGGAAGGATCGGGCAGCGGCTTCATCATCGATCCGGCCGGGTTCGTCCTCACGAACTACCACGTCGTGACGGGCGCCGACCGCGTGACCGTGACGCTCAGCGACGGCCGTCCGTTCAAGGCCGACCTCATCGGCGTCGATCCGGCGCTCGACATCGCGCTCCTCCAGATCCATACCGGCGACAAGCTTCCGGCGGCGCCGCTCGGCGACTCCGACGCGCTCCGTGTGGGCGAGTGGGTGTGCGCCATCGGCAATCCGCTCGGCGTCTACGTGCACTCGGTCACGGTCGGCGTGGTGAGCTTCCTCGGCCGCAAGCTGTTCGATCCGGGCCTCGACGCGTTCATCCAGACGGATGCCGCCATCAGCTTCGGCAACAGCGGCGGCCCGTTGATCAACGCGCGCGGTGAGGTCGTCGGCATCACGACCGCCGTGAGCGCGCAGGCGTCGAGCATCGGCTTCGCGATTCCCATCACGCAGGTCATCGCCGTACTGCCGCAACTGCACGCCACCGGCATGGTCGCGCGCGGATTCCTGGGTGTCGGGCTCACGACCGTCACGCCGGAGCTTCGGCGGGCGCTGCGCCTCGCCCCCTCGCAAGGCGCGGTCGTGCAGGACGTGTCGCCCGACAGCCCGCCCGATGCGGCCGGCCTCCGCGCGTACGACGTCATCGTCGGCGTCGATGGCCAGGTGATTCGGTCCGACGAGGACCTGATCCGCTACGTGTCGAGCCGACCGCCCGGCACGCTCGCCGCGCTCGACGTGTGGCGCGACGGCCAGACGCGCACGGTACACGTCA
Source organism: Acidobacteriota bacterium (assembly GCA_020853395.1). Lineage (NCBI taxonomy): Bacteria > Pseudomonadati > Acidobacteriota > Acidobacteriota bacterium. Next base: position 21,168 of record JADYYY010000002.1, on the reverse strand, counting down.
AGCTGCGGGATCGTCCGCTGCCGCCCGCCGTGCAGCGCCGGACACCGCCCGACGCCGACATCCGGCCGGTCGTCCAGGACAAGACGCCGCTCGGCATGAAGGTGCGCGAGCTCGACGAGGCCACGGCCGCCCGGCTCCGCATTCCCGACCAGATCGAGGGCGTGCTCATCGCGGAAGTCGATCCGGCCGGGCCGGCGAAGCTCGCGCAGCTCAAGGCCAATCAGGTCGTCGTGGAGCTGAACCGTCAGCGCGTCGGCAGCGTGCGCGAGTACGTGTCGGCCGTCTCCCATCTCACGCGCGGCGACGTCGCCGCGCTCCTCATCTACGACCGGAACACCAGACAGCACACCATCGTGACCGTGACGCCCGACGCCGACCGATGAAGGCCCGGATTCTCGTCGTCGACGACGAACCCGCCATCCGGGATGCGATGCGGATGATTCTCGAGTACGAAGGGCACGACGTGCAGCTCGCGGGCTCGGGTTCCGAAGCCCTCGCCCTCGTCGATCGCGAGGCGCCGGATCTGGTCTTCCTCGACATCAAGATGCCCGGCGTGGACGGGCTCGAGGTGCTCGGCCGGCTGCGCAGCCAGAACGACACGCTGCCCGTCGTCATGATCTCGGCGCACGGCACCGCGGCCACGGCGCTGGAGGCCGGGCGCCTCGGGGCCTTCCGGTTCATCGAGAAGCCGCTCTCCAAGGACTACGTGCTCGACGCCGTGCGCGAAGGGGTGGAGCTCGGCACCTTGCGGCGCGAGAACCGCACGCTGCGCACGGCGCTCGAAACGCGGCACCAGCTCGTCGGCGAGAGCGCCGCGCTCACGCAAGTGCTCGAGCAGGTGCGCCGTGCGGCGCCGACCAATGCCACCGTGCTGATCCTCGGCGAGAGCGGCGCCGGCAAGGAGCTCGTCGCCCGCGCGATGCACAGGAGCAGCCTGCGTGCCCGCGAGCGCTTCGTGCAAGTCAACTGCGCCGCCATTCCGGAAGACCTCATCGAGTCCGAGCTGTTCGGCCACGAGCGGGGCGCGTTCACCGGCGCGACCGAGAAACAGGTCGGCAAGTTCGAGATGGCGGATCGCGGGACGATCTTCCTCGACGAAGTCGGCGACATGAGCGCGAAGACGCAGGCCAAGGTGCTGCGCGTGCTGCAGGAAGGCGAGGTCGAGCGGCTGGGCTCCTCGCGCACGATCAAAGTGGACGTGCGCGTGATCGCCGCGACGAACAAGGACCTCGAAGAGGAGATTGCCTCGGGACGCTTCCGCGAAGACCTCTACTTCCGGCTCAGCGTGATTCCGATCCGCGTGCCATCGCTCAGCGAGCGGCGCGACGACGTGCCGCTGCTCGTGCAGCACTTCGTGGCGCAGTTCAGCCGCGAGAACAACCGGCGGCTCGCGCGTTTCACGCCCGGAGCGCTCGACGCGCTCGCCGGCGCGCGCTGGCGCGGCAACGTCCGCGAGCTCAAGAACGTCGTGGAACGCATCCTGATCATGACGGATCGCGACCTCATCGACGCCGACGACGTCAGGCAGGTCGTGCGCGGCGACGCGCGGCCAGCCTCGCCTGGAGCCGTCCCATCCGCCGGGCCCGCCACCGTCCCGATGACCGGCCCTCGACCCACCACGCTCCGCGAATTCAAGGAATGGTCGGAACGCGCGTTCCTCGTGGAGAAGCTCAAAGAGTACGGCTGGAACATCTCACGGACCGCCGACGTCATCGACACGCCGCGCAGCAATCTCTACAAGAAGCTCGAGCAGTACGGGATCAAACAGGAGAACGAGGCGTAGCGGCCCCTGGCCCCCCGATGCGCGCCCCAGGACTCGGGCCCCGGGACCCGGGACCCGGGACTCGGGACCCAGGACCGTGTTCTACTATGTATCGTTCCGCTGCAGTGTGCCGGACGACCGCCGGTGTTCGTCCCGCGGTGCCGGGCGGGGTTCTCCTCGCCGGCAGCGCGGGCGGAGACGGGAGGAAAGTCCGAACTCCAAAGGGCAGTGCGCCGGGTAACGCCCGGTCGGGGTGACTCGAAGGACAGTGGCACAGAAAACATACCGCCGGCTTTCGCTTCAGGCTCTCGGGCCGCGAGCGGCAGCAGGTAAGGGTGAAAAGGTGCGGTAAGAGCGCACCGCGTCCGCTGTGAGGCGGATGGCAGGCAAAACCCCGCACGGAGCAAGGCCAAATAGGGAGGCGCTCGAGGACGGCCCGTCCGAAGCCTCCGGGTAGGCCGCTCGAGCCCGCCAGCAATGCCGGGCCTAGAGGAATGGTCGTCACCCCGCCGAGGCGGACTGGAGCGGCGCGCAAGTTGCCGCGAAGGCCGCGGACGCGGGGGACAGAATTCGGCTTACGGCAGGCTGCAGTGGAACGCCTTGTCTCGGTAGGGAAGCATCATCCACGACTCCATCCTGGAGGTCAGATGGCATTATCGCGTCGCGTGTCAATCGCCCTCGCTGCCTGTGTCGCGCTGGGCGCTTTCGTGACGGCCGCACAGCAACCGCCGGCCGCGCCTCCGGCGGGCGGTGGTCCTGCCGGTCAGGGAGCGCCGGGGGGCGGCCGAGGCCGGGGCCGCATGGGCGGCGTCCAGATCGAGGCCGGTCAGGAATGTCCACCTGGGACGACCGAAGTCCGCCTGCGCAACTGCGGCGCGCCGACGATGCCCGCGCCGTCGATCCTCGACTACCGGCCCGTGTCGACCCTCGTCACGCCGGAACACCCCGTGCCGCGGGCCAAGTACGGCGCCATCGACTACCACGCGCACATCGCCAACTACCTGACCTCCGCCGAGTCGCTCGACACGCTCGTCAAGCAGTTGGATCAGATCAACGTCCGGATCGCCGTCAGCTCCGACAACATGTCGGGCGAGCGCCTGCAACGCGCGCTCGACGTCGTGCGCGCCAGCCCGCACAAGGATCGCGTGCGGATTCTCACCGGCATCAACTTCCAGAACGTCGGCCCGGGCTGGGCGGAGAAGGCGATCGCCCAGCTCGAGGCGGACGTGAAAGCGGGGGCGGTGGGCGTCGGCGAAGTCGGCAAGGGCCTCGGGCTCACGACGAAGAAGGCCGACGGCACCAGGCTGAAGGTGGACGACCCCGATCTCGATCCCGTCTGGGAGGCCTGCGCGCGGCTGAACATCCCGGTGTTCATCCACACGGCCGACCCGCCCGAGTTCTTCAAGGCCATCGACTATCACAACGAGCGGTGGCTCGAGCTGGCGCTCTTCCCGGAGCGGCGCTGGTTCGGCCCCGGCATCCCGGCGCTCGACGAGCTGCTCGCCGAACGCGACCGCATGTTCAAGAAGCACCCGCGCACGAAGTTCATCGCCGCGCACCTGGCGTGGTACGGCAACGACCTGCAGCGGCTGGGCAAGCTGTTCGACGAGGTGCCCACGCTCACGGCGGAAGTCGGCGCCGTGCTCTACGACATCGGTCGTCAGCCCCGTCAGGCCCACGACTTCTTCGTCAAGTACCAGGACCGGTTGCTGTTCGGCAAGGACACCTTCGAGCCGACCGAGTTCCCGTACTACTGGCGCGTGTTCGAGACGACGGACGACTACTTCGACTACTACCGCCACTACCATGCGTTCTGGAAGCTCTACGGCATCGGCTTGCCGGATGCGGTGCTGCGGAAGCTGTACTATGGGAACGCGGTACGGATCACGCCCGGGCTGCCGCAGTCCGGCTGGCCGCGGTAGTCCGATCGGGAGGCGGGTTGGCGAAATACCTCGTTACTGGAGGGGCAGGGTTCATCGGATCGCATCTCGTCGAGGAGCTGCTTCGGCGCGGACACACCGTCCGCGTCGTGGACGACTTCTCGACGGGACGCCGCAGCAACGTGCCGCACGGTCGGGTCGAGCTGTACGAGGCCGATCTGGCGGCCGAGGGCGTCGCGGCGCGCGCGGTGGCCGGCTGTGACTACGTCCTGCACCAGGCCGCGATCCCGTCCGTTCCTCGATCCATCCAGGATCCGGCCGCCTCGCACCGCGCCAACGTGGACGCCACGCTCGCGGTGCTGATCGCCGCGCGCGATGCCGGCGTCAAGCGGCTCGTCTTCGCGGGCTCATCGTCGGTCTACGGCAATACGGCCGATCTGCCGAAGCACGAAGACATGCCGACGCAGCCGCTCAGCCCGTATGCGCTGCAGAAGCTCGTCTCGGAACAGTACTGCCGGCTCTTCACGCAGCTCTACGGATTCGAGACGGTCACGACGCGATACTTCAACGTGTTCGGTCCGAGGCAGGAGCCGGGATCGCCGTACTCCGGCGTCATCTCGCTCTTCGTCGAGGCGCTCGTCGAAGGCCGTCGTCCGCGCATCTACGGGGACGGGCTGCAGACCCGCGACTTCACGTACGTGGGCGACGTCGTCGACGGCGTGCTCGCGTCGTGCGAGGCGCCTGGAGCCGCTGGTGAGGTGATCAACGTCGCCGCCGGTCGCCGCGTGTCGCTCCTCGAGCTGGTCGCCGTGCTCCGGCGCCTTCTGGGCGTCCAGACGACGCCCGAGTTCGCGCCGGCGCGCGAGGGCGACGTGAGGGATTCGCAGGCCGACATCGCGAGAGCCCGCCATCTGCTGGGATTCGAACCTCGCGAGGGCTTCGAGGAAGGGCTGCGCAAGACGCTGGCCTGGTACCAACAGGAACGGGCCGTCGCCCGCGGGTAGCGCGTCACGAACGCGTCGCCGCGTCGGCGCGGACGTACCGCGGCGCTTCGGGCCGCAGGTGTGCGCGGCCGTAGCGCACGTCCGACGGGTAGTACTCCGCGAACATCTGCACGTCGCCGGCGACCGTGTCGCCGGCCTCGCTGGCGATGAAGGCGAGGGTCATGTCGATGCCGGCCGAGACGCCCGCGGCCGTCCACACGGTTCCATTCCGCACGAACCGCTCTTCGACGACCTCGACGGGCCGCGTGCGAAGCTTCGCGAGCTCCCCCCAGTGCGTCGTCGCGCGCTGCCCGCGGAGCAGGCCGGCGCGCTCGAGCAGGAACGCGCCCGTGCAGACCGAGAGCACGGCGCGCGCGCGAGCGGCTTCGCGCTGGATGAACTCGATGACCGCGGGCCGATCGACCGCCACGCGCGAGCCCTGTCCGCCGGGAACGAGCAGGTAGTCGAGCGGGGGACACTGCGCGATCGTCACGTCCGGATTGATCGACAGGCCGTTGGCACAGCGGAGCGGACCGTCCGCCTCGGCGACGACGAGGCGGCGCGCCGGGCCATCGTAGAACTTGCCCCACGTGCCGACGATTTCCCACGGGCCCACGAAGTCGAGCTCCTCGACATCGGGGAAGACGAACACTCCAAAGGTCATGCGGATGCTCCAATCGAGCTGACGGTCTCGACAGTGTAGACTCAAGGGCGCGCGACGACGCACGCCTCTCATGGCCGAGGACCGGTTCCGAAGCGCCTTCCTGCTCCTGCTGGTCATCGCGGTGACGCTGGCGTTCGGCGCCGTGCTCCGGCCGTTCGCCACCACGATCCTGCTCGCGGCGATTCTCTCCGGCCTCGTGAGGCCCCTCTACACGCGGCTCGAGCGCGCCTTCAACGGGCGCCGCCCGCTCGCGGCCGGCGTCACGCTGCTGCTCGTGCTCACGCTCGTCATCGTTCCGCTCTTCGGCGTCTCCACGGTCGTCATCAACCAGGCGATGCGCGTGTCCGAACGCATCACGCCCGTGATCGAACAGATGGTCAGCGAGCCGGGCTGGCTGGGCGAGCGCGTGCAGCGGCTGCCCGGCTTCGAGCGGATCGAGCCGTTCCGCGAGCAGATCCTCACTCGGCTGGCCGATGTCGCGAATCGCGTCGGGAGCACGCTGGTCGGCTGGCTCTCCAGCGGCACGCTGAGCACGGTGAACTTCGTCTTCCAGTTCTTCCTGCTCCTGTACACGATGTTCTTCCTCCTGATGGACGGCCCGCGACTGTGGCGCCAGATCCTCCGGCACCTGCCGCTCACCGAGCGGGACCAGCTCCAGATGACCGAGCGGTTCCTGTCGGTGACGCGCGCCACGGTGAAGGGCACGCTCATCATCGGGCTCGTGCAGGGCAGCCTCTCCGGGCTTGCGTTCGCGGTGGTCGGGATTCCCGACGCGCTCTTCTGGGGCGTCGTCATGGCGCTGCTCTCCGTGCTGCCCGTGGTCGGCGGCGCGCTGGTCTGGGTGCCGGCGTGCGTGATTCTGCTGCTCGGCGGCCACCCGATGCGCGCCGTCTCGCTCGCCGCCTTCTGCAGCCTCGTCGTCGGTTCGGTCGACAACCTGCTGCGGCCGCGTCTCGTCGGCCGCGACACGCGGATGCCGGACGTTGTCGTGCTGTTCTCGACGCTTGGCGGGCTGGCGGTGCTCGGCGCGAGCGGGTTCATCATCGGGCCGATCCTCGCCGGCATGTTCATCACCTGCTGGGAAATCTTCACGGCGAGCCGGCATCCGGAAATGAATCCCGTCATCACCGACGGCGAGGAGTAGCCGCGAGCCTTCTGGGGGAGGAGCAACGGCAGGCGTCGGCGTTCGTGCCTTCAGCGCCGAAGCGCATCCCGCCGTTGTCGTTTCCCGCGCCCGGCGCGGCCACCGTGCTGGCGAAGCCTGGCGCGATTGGCTTCCAGTCCGCGCTGTGTCAACGACTTGCACCGACACGACATGAGTGGTCCGACGCTGGCGAGGTCCTTGCCAGAGGGAAGAACGGCCGCGTCGCGGCCACTTCAGCAGGAGGACCCATGAAGCCGTGCATGCGTTTACTGGGCGCCGCGCTCTCGTGCGCCATCGTTTGTCTGACCGGGCTCGCCGCCCCCGTCCGTGCGCAGGAGGCCAAAGCGCCCGCCGCCGCGACGGCAGCGCTCGTCAACCTCAATCAGGCCACCGCGACCGATCTCCAGCAGTTGCCGGGCATCGGGCCGTCGATGGCCGCACGAATCCTCGAGTACCGCCAGAAGAACGGCACCTTCAAGAAGATCGAAGAGCTCATGAACGTCCAGGGGATCGGCGAGAAGAACTTCCTCAAGCTGAGGCCCCTGATCACCGTGGGCTCGGCTTCGAGGACGGCCGATCGGTGATCGTGCGACATCCCGGCGCGTTGCCGGCCGCAGGCACACCTGCCCACCGCCATCGTGACGAGGGCGCGACGCTCGCGGACGTCGTGGTCGCGCTCGGCCTCGTCCTCACGCTGGGAGTCCTGTCGGTGCCGGTGACCGCCCGAGCGGTGGAAGCCGGCCGCGTTCGACACGCGGCCGGCTTCATCGCCGCCATCATGAGAGACGCGCGGCAGCAGGCGGCGTTCGAGGCTCGCTCCGTCGGCGTGGCGTTCGAGCCCACGCACAACGGCTGGACGCTTCGGCGCTGCGCCGACGGCAACGGCAATGGCCTTCGGCGTGCCGACATCGCCGACGGCATCGACGAGTGCTCCAGCTCGCCGACGATGATCGAGCGAGTGTTCAAGGATGTAGCGATCGCCGTCGACCCGGCTCTTCGGGGTCCGGCGGGCGAACCAGGGTCGCCCGATCCCGTCCGGTTCGGCGCGAGCAATCTCGCGAGCTTCTCGCCCGACGGCGATGCGACGGCCGGCACCGCCTTCATTCGGTCGGCGAGCGGCATTCAGTACTGCGTGCGGGTGGGCGGCGTCAACGGGCGAACGCGCGTTCTCCGGTACGACCCAGGCTCGAGAACATGGCAACCGTAGCGCCAACTCGCGTTCGGATTGGCAGCGACGTCAAGACCCTGGGCGAATGGCCCGGCGGCATCGAGCTCGAGGGGCGCCTCCGGCTTCGGCCCGGCCGCGAGGTCGACGTGGTCGACACCGGACCGGACGCGCCGGCGTCGCCGCGGCGCGCGGTGGTCTGGTCGTGGACGGTCGTCGCGGTGGGTAGGAACGGGCCGCTGTTTCGCGGCATCTGCCACTGGACGTGAACGTGCGGGCTCGCCTCGGGCCAACGGACGACGCGGGCCCGTGCGGCGGGAGGGCGCCGAACGCCAGTTTCTGGCACCACTGTTGATACACGCACTCGAGGGGCGGTGGCGATGCTGGTGGGCGAGAGCGAGGTCATGCGCGAGTTGCGCACGCGAATCGGACGGATCGCGCGGACGAGCTTCACCGTGCTGGTCGAGGGCGAGAGCGGCGCAGGCAAGGAACTGGTCGCGCGCGAGATCCACACGAGGAGCCCGCGCCATCGCGGGCCCTTCATCGCCGTCAACTGCGCGGCCATCGTCGACACGCTGGTCGAGGCGGAGCTGTTCGGCATCGAGGAGCGAACCGCCACGGGCGTGCGGGGCCGCCGGGGCAAGTTCGAGCTGGCCGATCAGGGGACGCTCTTTCTCGACGAAGTCGCGGACCTGTCGCTCACCGCGCAGGCCAAGCTGCTCCGGGTCCTGCAGGACATGACCGTCGAGCGGGTCGGCAGCACGGGGCTCCAGTCGATCGACACGCGCGTGATTGCCGCGACGAACCGAAGCCTGCACGCGATGGTGACGGGCGGCCAGTTCAGGGCCGACCTGTACTACCGCCTCTCGGGGGTCGAGATCGTCGTGCCGCCGCTCAGGGATCGACGCAGCGACATCCCGTTGCTCATCGATCACTTCCTCCGGCGCCACAGCAGGACGACGGAGGTGACGATCGCGAGCGCGGCGAGGGAAGCGCTGACGGTCTACAACTGGCCGGGAAACGTCCGGCAGTTGGCGCGCGTGCTGGAGCGTGCGATTGCGCTCGCGGCGGGTCCGCAAATCACCCTGGCCGACCTGCCGGACGCCGTGCGGCACGAGTATCGTGAAGTGCAGGCCGGCGCGGGCGACTGCGACGACTCCCTGCGCGGCTGGTGCAGCCGGTACGTGCGGCTCGTCCTGGAGCGCTGCGGCGGCAACAAGCGGCGGGCCTGCGACGTGCTCAACATCAGCTACCACACGCTGCAGGCCTATCTCGAATACCCCTATCGCCCCACCCGTCGTCGTCTCGCTCACGAGAACCGTGAGGCCGCATCGTGAACGCCACGACCTCCGACTACCCGACCAGTGTTCTGCTACCGCGACGCCTGCGATCCACGTGCGACACGGCGACCGCGCGAGTCGGGCGCAATGCGGCGGGCGCTCCTTGACCGGCTCACGACGCAATAGTACGTTGTGGTGCCATCGGCGAGGAATGGGTCCGCGCCGGCGCCATCGACGATGTCAGCAGGTACGACCGCCGGTCCGCGAAAGACGCCACTCAACGACACGCACCGGGCCAGCGGCGCCCGGATGGTCGAGTTCGGCGGCTGGGACATGCCGTTGGAGTACTCCGGCATCACCGCCGAGCACATGGCCGTGCGGACGCGCGCTGGCGTCTTCGACGTCAGCCACATGGGACAAATCGAAGTCGCCGGCGCGGACGCCCTCGCGCTGATCCAGCGCCTCACCTGCAACGACGCGTCGCGACTCGCCATCGGACAGGCCCAGTACTCCGCGCTCACGACGCCGACCGGCACATTCGTCGACGACGTGCTGGTGTACCGGATGGCGGCGGACCATTACATGATCGTGGTGAACGCTGCGAACATCGCCGGCGACCACGCGTGGATCACCGCCGAGGCGAAGGCCGAGGGCGGCGACGTCGCGGTCGTCAACGCGAGCGCCCGATATGCGCTGATCGCGGTGCAGGGTCCCGCCGCGATCGACGTCCTGAAGCAGCTCACGGCGGTTGACCTCGACGCCATCAAGTACTACTGGTTCGCCACCGGCGAGGTCGCCTCCGTCCTGGCGACGATCTCGCGGACCGGGTACACCGGCGAGGATGGATTCGAGCTGTTCGTCCCACCTGCCCAGGCAGTGCGCGTGTGGACCGCGGTGCTGGAGGCCGGTCGTGCGGTCGATCTGATCCCGTGCGGTCTTGGGGCGCGCGACACGCTGCGCCTGGAAGCCGGCATGCGGCTCTGCGGCACCGACATGGACGACGCGACCACGGTGCTCGAGGCTGGCCTGGGGTGGATCGTCGGCTGGCAGAAACCGTCGTTCATGGGAGCCGAGCGGCTGCGCGAGCAGCGGGCCCAAGGTCTCAGCCGCCGCCTCGTGGGCTTCGAAGTGCGCGACCGCGCCATCGCGCGACACGGCCATGCCGTGCTCCTCGACGGCGCGCCCTGCGGCGTGGTGACGAGCGGCACGCAGACGCCGTTCCTGAAGAAGGCGATCGGCCTCGCCATGGTGCCGGCCGCGCTCAGCGCCGTGGGCACGCCGCTGCAGATCGACGTCAGAGGCCGGACGGCCGCGGCGGAGGTGGTCGCCGAACCCTTCTATCGGCGGCCGCGCCCGAGGCCTGCCGCGGCGCCAGCCCCGTGACGACGCCGCCAGACGCGGTGGAGGAGTGCGATGTATCCAGCCGAGTTGAAGTACACCAAGGATCACGAGTGGATCCGGGCCGACGGGAACGAGTTCGTGGTAGGAATCACCGACTTCGCGCAGCGCCAGCTCGGCGACGTCGTGTTCGTGGATCTGCCGGATCCGGGCCGCGTGATCAGGCAGGGCGAGGCGTTCGGCACGATTGAGTCGGTCAAGGCGGTGTCCGAGCTGTTCGCGCCGATTTCAGGCGAGGTCGTGGCCACCAATCCCGACCTGGCGACCCACCCGGAATCGGTCAACGGCAGGCCGCACGAGACCTGGATGATTCGGCTGCGCGCGACGGACCCGGCCGAGTTGGAGGCGCTGCTCGACGCGTCGGCCTACAGTGCCGTGGTGGCGTCCTAGTGCCGGACGTCTTCGAGCGCCGCCATCTGGGACCGCAGCACGACGATCTCGCGTCGATGCTCGAGGTCGTCGGCGCGTCGTCCGTGGACGCGCTGATGGACGAGATCGTCCCGCCGGACATCAGGGTGGGCGGCGCGCTCGAGTTGCCGCCCGCCGAAAGCGAATTCGAGTACCACCGGCGACTGCGGCAGATTGCCGCGAAGAACCGCGTGGCCCGGAGCTACATCGGCCTCGGCTATCACGACACGGTCACGCCGCCGGTCATCCAGCGCAACGTCTTCGAGAACCCCGGCTGGTACACGCCGTACACGCCGTACCAGGCCGAAATCGCCCAGGGCCGGCTCGAGTCGCTGCTCAACTTCCAGACCATGGTCTCGGACTTGACGGCGATGGAGGTCGCGAACGCCTCGCTGCTCGACGAAGCGACCGCCGCCGGCGAAGCGATCGCGATGCTGCGCCGCGTGCACAAGCGCGCCGAGGCGCGCACGCTGCTCGTCGGCACGCACACGTTTCCGCACGTGCGGGCCGTGCTGGAGTCGCGCGCCTCGCTGCTCGGTCTGGAGGTCCGGCATGCCGATCCCGCGAGCATGACGTTCGACGATGGCTGCTTCGCGGTGTACGTGCAGTCGCCGGACGATCACGGCACGCTCCTGGATCTGCCCGCGCTCGTCGCGCGCGCCAGGCAGACGGGAACGCTCGTGGCGGTCGGCACGGACTTGTTGTCGCTGGCGATCGTCGCGCCGCCCGGCGAAGCCGGCGCCGACGTGGTCATCGGCAGCGCACAGCGGTTCGGCGTGCCGCTCGGCTACGGCGGTCCGCACGCCGCGTTCATGGCGACGCGCGACGTCTTCGTCCGGCAGATGCCGGGCCGCCTGATCGGCGTCTCGGTGGACGCCGCGGGCCGCCGGGCCTTTCGCATGGCCCTGCAGACGAGAGAACAGCACATCCGCCGTGAGAAGGCGACGTCCAACATCTGCACGGCGCAGGCGCTGCTCGCGAACATGGCCGCGTTCTACGGCGTCTACCACGGGCCTGCCGGCCTTCGCACGATCGCCGACGCCGTGCACACGGCGGCGGCCACGCTCGAGGCCTCGATCGCGCCGACCGGATGGCGCCAGCGCAACCCTCGCTACTTCGACACGCTGCGGTACGAGCTCGACGAGGACGCCATCGCGCGCATCGACCGGGCCGCAGAAACCCGCGGCATCAACCTGCGGTATCCCGACGCCACGAGCGTGCAGATCTCGTTGAACGAGACGGTCAGCCCGGCGGATCTCGCCGACCTGGTCGACGTCTTCGGCGAGGCCGCCGGCAGGCCGCTGCCGCTCGTCGCGCCTCGCGCGTCGCTCCCGGGTTCCATGCGCAGGACGTCCGCGTTCCTCACGCATCCCGTCTTCAACGCGCACCACTCGGAAACCGAGATGATGCGGTACATCCGCACGCTCGAGCGCAGGGATCTCGGTCTCGACACGGCGATGATTCCGCTCGGGTCGTGCACGATGAAGCTCAATGCGGCGGCCGAGATGATGCCGGTGAGCTGGCCGGAGTTCTCGCGGCTGCATCCGTTCGCGCCGGTGGAGCAGGCCGCGGGATACCGGCAGGTGTTCGCCGAGCTGGAAGCAGCGCTCGCCGAGGTCACCGGGCTCGCAGCCGTGTCGCTGCAGCCCAACTCGGGCGCCCAGGGCGAGCTGGCGGGGCTGCTCGTCATCCGCGCGTACCAGGCCTCGCGCGGCGAGAGCCATCGTCGCGTGGCGTTGATTCCGCAGTCGGCGCACGGCACGAACCCGGCGAGCGCTTCGATGGCCGGCCTGCAGGTCGTCATCGTCGCCTGCGACGCGCGCGGGAACATCGACGTGGACGATCTCTCCGCCAAGGCGGCACGGCACGCGGGCGATCTGTCGTGTCTCATGGTGACGTATCCGAGCACCCACGGCGTGTTCGAGCGGCGCATCCGCGACATCTGCCGCATCGTGCACGAGCACGGCGGCCAGGTGTACATGGACGGCGCGAACATGAACGCGCAGGTCGGGTTGACACGGCCCGCGGCGGTCGGCGCCGACGTCTGTCACCTGAACCTCCACAAGACGTTCGCGATCCCGCACGGCGGAGGCGGACCGGGCATGGGTCCCATCGCCGTCGCCGCTCACCTCGCGCCCTTCCTGCCCGGGCATCCGCTCGTGGCCACCGGCGGAACACAGGCGATCGCGCCGGTGTCGGCCGCGCCGTGGGGCAGCGCGAGCATCCTGCTGATCTCGTACGGCTATCTGCGGCTGCTGGGGCCGGCGGGCGCGACCAACGCGACGCGCATCGCCATGTTGAGCGCGAACTACATCAAGGCGCGCCTCGAGCAGGCGTTCCCGGTCCTCTATACCGGCGATCGGGGCCGCGTGGCACACGAGCTCATCTTCGATCTCCGCCCGTTCAAGGCGACGACCGGAATCGACGAACAGGACGTCGCCAAGCGGCTGATCGACTACGGCTTCCATGCGCCCACGGTGTCGTTTCCCGTCGCCGGCACGCTGATGGTCGAACCGACCGAAAGCGAGCCGAAGGAGGAGCTGGACCGCTTCTGCGACGCGATGCTCGCGATCCGCGAGGAGATCCGCGCCATCGAAGAGGGCCGCGTCGACGCGCACGACAGCCCGCTCAGGCATGCGCCGCACACGGCCGAGGATGTTGCCGCCACGGACTGGCGTCACCAGTACACGCGGGAGCAGGCGGCCTACCCGGTACCGTCGCTGCGCCAGCGCAAGTTCTGGCCGCCGGTGTCGCGCATCGACAATCCGTACGGCGATCGCCATCTCGTCTGCTCCTGCCCGCCCGTGGAGGCGTACGCGGAGCCATCGCGCTGAGGCCGTGGGCTCACGATCGCTCGGCCTGACCCTCGCGATGCTGTTGGCGCTGGCCAGCAGCGTCTCGGCGCAGACGGGCGGCGCCGGGCCGGCCCGGCCGTGGACGGTCGGACTCTACGTCGGCGGGTCGGCGCACTCGCCCGTGGGCCGGCACTGGGGGCTCACGCCGGACCGCCGGCATCTGCAGATCGGCGTGCACGCGACGGTTCCGCTCGTGGTCCGCGCGCGATGGTCCTTCCGGTACGCCCCCGAGCTGACGCCGCTCCTCATCGTCACCAACAACCCGACGTACCGGCGCGGGCTGTCGGAGTCGGGCACGCCGACGATCGTCGAAGGTGCGCCGGCGCCTGTCGCCGCGTTCGGCTTCGCGCCGATCGGGTTCGAGGGACAGCAGCGCGTGACCGGCCGGGTGGTCGTCTACGAGAGCGGCGCGCTCGGTGCGCTGTGGTTCACGCGGCAAGCGCCGGTGCTGGGCTCGCGCGCGTTCAACTTCACCTTCGAGTTCGGCGGCGGCGTGCTGTGGCCGATCGGCGCGCGCACGGCGTTGCGGACCGGCTACAAGTTCCATCACTTCTCGAACGCCAAGACGGCACCGGAGAACCCCGGCGTCGACGCCGAGATGTTCTTCGTCGGCCTCGAGCACAGCCTCTCCCGCGGAGCGCGCGCCAACTGAGCGCCGACCGCGATCGCTTCAGCTCCGAGCCAACGGGCTCCCTGGACTCCAGCGTCGACCCAAGAGCCGCTGGTCGGGAACTGCGCGGTGCGGAAGGTGGGATGTCGTAGACGCTCGAGGCGCAACGTCCGTCTGGTGGCAGATCACAGCGACTGCATCGCGCTCATGACCACGATCCGGCGACGACGCGCCGCCGATCTCGAAACCGCTCTAGAATGATCGAGGACTTCAGCGTGCCACTCGTGCCCTCGCCGAAGAAGATCGTGCTGGTCATCGCGGTGCTGCTCGTCGCGGCACAAGCCATCCGGCCGGCGCGCACGAACCCGCCGACGGATCCGTCGCGAACGCTCGCCGCCGTGGCGCAGGTGCCGCCGGACGTGAAGGCGATCCTCGATCGCTCGTGCCGCGACTGCCATTCGCACGACACGGTCTGGCCCTGGTACAGCCAGGTCGCGCCGTTCTCCTGGGTTCTCGTCTCTCACGTCAACGAGGGGCGCGAGCACCTGGCGCTGTCGGACTGGGCCGCGTACGATCGTCCGCGCGCCACGAAGAAGCTGCAGGAGATGTGCGAACAGGTGCGCGCGGGCGACATGCCGATGAGCTCCTACGTTCTGCTGCATCGAGATGCCGCGCTGAGCGACGCCGACGTCCAAGCGCTCTGCGCGTGGACCGAGCAGGCGCGCGCCGCGCTCGGCCCCTGAGACTAGACGCGTGGTTCGGGCGCGAGCTCGCGCACGCGCGCGCGGAATCGTTCGAGCAGGGCGAGCGTGATGCGCCCGGGCCGTCCGCTCGCCACCGGCGTGCCGTCGACCCGCGCGACCGGCGTGATCTCGCGCGTCGTCCCCGTGAGAAACAGCTCGTCCGCCCGCGCGACGTCTTCTGGCGTGAGCGTCCGCTCGCCACCCGGATAGCCCGCCTCCGCCGCCAGCTCCAGCACGAACTCCCGCGTGATGCCGGGCAGCAGGCCGGCCGAGAGCGGCGGCGTCCAAACGCCACCGTCCTTCACGACGAACACGTTGGTCTGCGAGCCTTCCGCCAGCTCGCCGGCATGGTTCAGCATCAACGCCTCGTCGGCGCCCCGCGCGTACGCGTCCTGGGCGGCCAGCGCGTTGTTGAGCAGGTTGTTCGATTTCATCAACGGGTTCAGCGCCTGCGGATGATTGCGGCGCACGTCCACGACGGCCACGGCGACCCCGTCGCTGAAGCTCCGCTCCGGCGGCAGCACGAGCGGCTTGACGATGATGACGACCGACGGGGTGGGCGTCACGGACGGGTCGTACGACAAGTCGCCCACGCCGCGCGTCACGAGCACCCGGATGTAGCACTCGCCCCAGTCCGGCCGCTCGGCCATCGTGCGCTCGATGTCTCCGCCAATCTCGCCATCGGAGAACGGCAGCGGAAGACGCATCAGCGCGGCCGAGCGGCGCAGACGCGCCAGGTGCCGGTCGAGCAGGAACGGCGCGCGCTCGTACGTCCGCATGGTTTCGTACACGCCTTCGCCGTAGAGGAACCCGTGGTCGAACACCGAGATCACCGCGTCGGCTGCCGGGCGGATCGTGCCGTTGACGAACACCACCGCGTCCATGGCAGTAGTGTATCTTCAGGCACGACGACACGTCGGAGTCCCATGCGTGTGCTGAACAGCCGTCAGATGCGTGAGGCCGATCGCCGGACGATCGAGGAGGTCGGCGTCCCGTCGCTCGTCCTCATGGAGCACGCCGGGCGCGAGGTCGTCCGCGCGATGGACGCGGCCTTCGAGGACCTGGCGGATCGGCGCGTGGCGGTGCTGTGCGGCCGCGGCAACAACGGCGGCGACGGGTTCGTGGTTGCCCGGCTGTTGGCCGAGCGCGGCATCGACGTCAGCGTCTACGTCATCGGCGCCGCCCACGAGATCAAGGGTGATGCGCGCGTGAACCTGCAGGCGCTCGGGCAGCTCGACCTCGATGTGGTCGAGGTCGGCGACGCCGCGACCTGGGAACGGCACGCGCCGGACGTGCTCGCCCGTGACGTCGTCGTGGATGCGCTCTTCGGCACTGGTCTGCGCGGGCCGGTGAGCGGGCTCGTCGAAACGGTCATCGCGGATGTCAACGCGTCGGATCGCCCGGTGGTCGCGATCGATCTCCCGAGCGGGCTGTCGGCCGACACGGCCGAGGTGCCGGGCACGGCGGTGAACGCCGTGATGACGGTGACGCTCGGCGCGCCGAAGCTGCCGCTCGTGCTGCCGCCTGCCGAACGGCTGGCCGGGCAGCTCGTCGTCGCCGACATCGGGATTCCGGAGGCCGTCATCGCCGCACTGGACGGCCCGCGCGTGGACGTGCTGACGCGAGCGGCCATGCGGCCGCTGATCCGCCCGCGGGCGGCCGACGCGCACAAAGGCGATTTCGGCCGCGTGCTGATCGTGGCCGGATCGCCCGGCCGCACCGGTGCGGCAGCGCTGGCAGGCCGCGCCGCGCTCCGCGCCGGCGCCGGGCTCGTGACGATCGCCGTGCCGCGCAGTTCGGCGGCGATCGTGGCTGCCCTCGGGGCGGAATACATGACGCTGGCGCTCGACGAGGCGCCGGACGGCACGATCGCCGACGAGGCCGCACGCACGATCCTGGCCTTCGATGCCGACGTCGTTGCCATGGGCCCGGGCTTGGGACGGTCGCCGTCGGTTGCCGCGGCCGTGCACGCGCTCGTCGAGCGATCCGACGTGCCGCTCGTGCTCGATGCCGATGCCGTCGTCGCGTTCGCGGGTCATCTGGAGCTGCTTGGCGGGCATCGAGGTCCAGTCGTGCTGACGCCCCATCCCGGCGAGATGGCGCGCCTGGTCGGCGCGTCGATCGAAGCCATTCAGTCGCACCGGGTGGACGCCGCAACGGACCTGGCCACCGCCCGCCGCGTGCATGTCGTGCTGAAGGGCCATCGCACGCTGGTCGCGGCCCCCGACGGGCGCGTCGCGGTCAACGTCACCGGCAATCCCGGCATGGCGACCGCCGGGGCCGGCGACGTGCTCACCGGCATGATCGCCGCGCGGTGCGCCCAACTGCACGACGTCGATGCGGCCGCGAGGCTGGCGGTGTACCTGCACGGACGCGCCGGCGACGTCGCGGCCGATGCGCACGGCCAGGTGTCGCTCATCGCCGGGGATATCATCGAGGCGCTCGGTGAGGCCGTGCTCGACCTGATCGGTCCGGAGCCGCCGCCGGCGGCGATTGCGTGATCGGCCAATACACGACGCACTCGGAGGCCGAGACGGCCGACGTCGGGCGCGCGCTCGGGCGCACGCTCGGCCCTGGCGCCGCCGTGCTGCTGCGCGGGCCACTCGGCGCGGGAAAGACGGCGTTCACGCGCGGGCTGGCCGAAGGGCTCGGCTGCGATCCGCGCGAGGTGTCGAGCCCGACGTTCACGATCGTCCAGGAATACGCCGGACCGACCGTGCTGCAGCACGTCGACTTGTACAGGCTGTCGCCCGCGGAGGTGGACGACCTCGGGATCGACGATCTCTGCGAGGGCGCGGTGCTGGCGGTGGAGTGGCCGGAGCGCTGGCGCCGGCCGCCAGCCGGCGCCATCGACGTCGACATCGAACCCACCGGCGCCGACGGCCGGCGGATCCGGATTCGCTATCGCGACTCGACGCGGTAGTTCGGCGCTTCCTTGGTGATGACGACGTCGTGCACGTGCCCCTCGCGCACGCCGGCCGAGGTCACGCGGATCAGCATGGCCTCCCGCTGCAGCGTCGGAATCGTCGGACATCCGCAATAGCCCATGCCCGCGCGGAGGCCGCCCACGAGCTGGTGGATCATCGCGGACACGCTGCCCTTGTAGGCAACGCGCCCTTCGATGCCTTCGGGCACCAGCTTGTCGCTGCCATCGCCGCTGCCGCTCTCGAGATCGAACTCGTCCTGGAAGTAGCGGTCGCGGCTTCCCCGGCGCATCGCGCCGAGCGAGCCCATGCCGCGGTACTCTTTGAAGCTGCGCCCCTGATACAGGATGATCTCGCCCGGACTCTCGTCCGTGCCGGCGAACAGGCTTCCCACCATCACGGCGCTCGCTCCAACGGCGAGGCTCTTCGTGATGTCTCCCGAGTAGCGGATGCCGCCGTCCGCCACGATCGGCACGCCACGATCCCATGCCGCCCGCGCGCACTCGGCGACGGCCGTGATCATCGGCACGCCGATGCCGGCGACGACGCGCGTGGTGCAGATCGAGCCGGCGCCGATCCCGACCTTGACGGCGTTGATGCCGCGCTCGATGAGCGCGGCCGTCGCCGCGCCGGTCGCGACGTTGCCCGCCATGATGTCGACATCGGGATACCGCTCGCGCAACTGGGCCACCATGTCGAGCACGCCCTGCGAGTGGCCGTGCGCGGTGTCGAGCACGAGCAGGTCCACGTGCGCGTGGACCAGCGCATCCGCGCGATCCATCGTGTCCTTGCTCACGCCGATGGCCGCGCCGACGCGGAGGCGGCCCAGCCGGTCCTTGCAGGCGTTCGGGTACTTGACGAGCTTCTGGATGTCCTTGACGGTGATCAGGCCCTTCAGCCGGAAGTCGGCGTCCACGACCAGCAGCTTCTCGACCTTGTGGCGGTGGAACATCTCGCGCGCCTGATCGAGCGTCGTGCCGACCGAGACGGTCACGAGGTTCTCGCGCGTCATGATCTCGCTGATCGGCCGCTCGACGCGCGTCTCGAACCGGAGATCGCGGTTGGTGAGGATGCCGACGAGGCGGCCCTCCTTGCTGCCGTCCTCGGTGATGGGCACGCCGCTGATACGGTACTTCTTCATCAGCTCGAGCGCTTCGTAGATCTTGTGGCGCGGCGAGAGCGTGATCGGATTGACGATCATGCCGCTCTCCGAGCGCTTCACGCGATCGACCTCCGACGCCTGCTCGTCGATGCTCAGGTTCTTGTGGATGATCCCGAGGCCGCCGTGCTGGGCCATCGCGATCGCGAGCCGGCTCTCGGTCACCGTGTCCATGGCGGCGCTGAGAATCGGCACGTTCAGGCGGATCCTGGAGGTGAGCTGCGACGAGACGTCCACGCGGCTGGGCAGGATCTCGGAGTGCCGGGGGACGAGGAGCACATCGTCGAACGTCAGCGCTTCGGGCAGGCCCGCGCTGACCTGGGCGGCCGGACTGAGGGGCATCGTCATAGGAAGCTAGGCGCCATGGCACTTCTTGTACTTCTTGCCGCTGCCGCAGTAGCAGGGGTCGTTCCGGCCGATCTTCGGCTCGTCGCGGCGCACGGTCGCGACCGGCGCATCGTCGCCGCCGGTGCGGGCCGGACGCGGCGGCGGCTGGGCGCGTGCGGCGGCGGGGGGAAAGGCTGACGCCGGCGCGGCTGCGCCCGCGCCGCTCAGCGTCACCGGAGCCGGGCGCTTGGGGGCCGGGCGCGTCGGCGGCGCCAGCAAGGGCGCGCCCGCGGCATCGGCCGGGCCTTCGATGACGGGGCGAAGCCGCCACAAGTACCGGACCATCTCCTCGTCGATCCGTTCCTTCATCGCCTGGAACAGCTCGAAGCTCTCTCGCTTGTACTCGACGAGCGGGTCGCGCTGGCCGTAGCCGCGCAGGCCGATCCCTTCCTTGAGGTGATCGAGGCTGTAGAGGTGGTCCTTCCACTGCGCGTCGACGATCTGCAGCATGATGTCCCGCTCGACGCGACGCAGGAGCGCCGGATCCGGCAGGAGGTGCTCTTTCGCCTCGTAGTTGCGAACCGCCAGGTCGTAAATCGCGTCGACCATCTCCTCGGGCGTCTGCTTCTCGAGGCCGAGCGCCTCGATCTCATCGGGCTCGATCCCCAGCAGCTCGCTCACGCCGCGCACCAGGGCGCCGAGATCCCACTCCTGCGGCTCCTGTTCCTTCGCGGCGAAGGTCTCGACGACCTGCTGAATCTGCTCTTCGGCGAGCGTCATCAGGTACGCGCGCGTGTCGAGGACGTCGGCTTCCTCGTCGAGCTTGATCTGGCCGACGAGCAGTTCCCGGCGCAGCGTGTAGACGTTCTCCCGCTGCTTGTTCATCACGTCGTCGTACTCGAGCAGGTGCTTGCGCGTACCGAAGTTCTGCGCCTCGACCTGCCGCTGCGCCCGCTCGATCGCCTTCGTGACCATCCCGTGCTCGATCGGCACGCCCTCTTCCATCCCGAGGCGCTGCATCAGCCCGGCGATCCGGTCCGAGCCGAAGATCCGCATGAGGTCGTCTTCGAGCGACAGGTAGAAGCGCGACGATCCGGGATCGCCCTGGCGTCCGGCGCGGCCGCGGAGCTGGTTGTCGATGCGGCGCGCTTCGTGCCGCTCGGTGCCGATGATGTGCAGGCCGCCCAGCGCGACCACGTCCTCGTGCTCGGCGTCGGTCTGCTGCTTGGACTCGGCGTAGAGGCGCTCGTACGCCTCCCGCGAGACCCGGTAGAAGCTGTCGAGGTGATGGAAGTAGACGAACTCCTCGTCGTCGACGAACCGCTCCTGTCCTTTCGGCAGCCGCTCGGCCAACTGGTCGGCCAGCGTGCGCTGCCTCGCCATGAACTCGGGATTGCCGCCGAGCAGGATGTCGGTGCCGCGGCCGGCCATGTTGGTGGCGATCGTCACGGCGCTCCGGCGGCCGGCCTGCGCCACGATCTCGGCCTCCTGCGCGTGGTATTTCGCGTTGAGCACGACGTGCTTGACGCCGCGCCGCTTCAGCATGCTGCTCAGCTTCTCGGACTTCTCGATCGAGACGGTGCCGACGAGCGCCGGCCGGCCGGACTGCTGTCTGTCGACGATGTCGGCGAGGATCGCCTCGTACTTCTCCTTCTCGGTGCGGTAGACGCTGTCGGGCTCCTCCTTGCGGCGGAGCGGCCGGTGCGACGGCACGACGATCACGTCGAGCTTGTAGATCTTCGCGAACTCCTCGGCCTCGGTTTCGGCCGTGCCGGTCATCCCGGAGAGCTTGTCGTACTTGCGGAAGTAGTTCTGGAACGTGATGGTCGCGAGCGTCTGGTTCTCGCGCTCGATCTTGACCTTCTC